>NZ_CP108538.1:615769-923653 GCF_035994185.1 Streptomyces sp. NBC_01217 | reverse complement strand
CCAGGCGATCTGCTCCGCCGACGCCGCCGCGGACGCCGCGAGCACCAGCAGCGAGCCGGTGCGCTCCGGCCGGCCCACCGCCCATTCGAGCGCCCGCATGCCGCCCATCGAGCCCCCGATCACCGCGGCCCACCGTCCGATGGACAGCGCGTCGGCCAACGCGGCCTCGGCCGCCACCTGGTCACGGACCGTCAGATGGGGGAAGTCGCCACCCCAGTGCGGCCCTTCGGGACGGTACGACGAGGGGCCGGTGCTGCCCCGGCAGCCGCCGAGCACATTCGGCGCGACGACGAACCAGCGGTCGGTGTCCAGCGCCTTCTTGGGCCCGACCAGCGCATCCCACCAGCCGGCCGTGGGATGCCCGGGCCCCGCAGGCCCGGCCACATGGCTGTCACCGGTCAGGGCATGCAGCACCAGCACCGTGTTGGAGCCGTCGGGTGCCCGCCGCCCCCATGTCTCGTACGCCAGTCGCACCCCGGGCAGCACACCGCCGGACTCCAGCGGCAGCGGCCGGTCCAGGGTCACCCAGGCCAGGCGGCCGGGCGGATCCCCCTCCCGCCGGCCTCCGGTGGCCGGCGGGAGGGGGAGTACGGGGGAGGGGGCCGTCCGGTTCAGGACGCCGCCTTCGCTGCCCGGAACCCGGCCTCCAGATCGGCCTTGAGGTCGTCCACGTTCTCCAGCCCCACCGAGAGCCGCACCAGCCCGGCGGTCGTCCCGGTGGCGGCCAGCTGCTCCTCGGACAGCTGGCTGTGGGTGGTCGACGCCGGATGGATGATCAGGCTCCGTACGTCACCGATGTTGGCGAGATGGCTGAACAGCTCGACCGCGTCCACGAACCGCTTCCCCGCCTCCACCCCGTCGCGCAGCTCGAAGGCGAGCACGGCCCCGGCGCCGCGGGGCAGATAGCGGCGCCCCGCCTCGTACCACCGGCTCGACTCAAGTCCCGCGTAGTGCACGGCCGACACCTCGTCGCGCCGCTCCAGCCACTCGGCCAGGGCCCGGGCATTGGATGTGCGCCGCTCCAGCCGGAGGCTGAGTGTCTCCACACCCTGCAGCAGCAGGAACGCCGAGTGCGGGGAGAGGGCGGGGCCCAGGTCGCGCAGCAGCTGGACCCGGAGCTTCACCGCGAAGGCGCTGGGCCCCAGATCCGGCCAGTACCGCAGACCGTGGTAACTCGGGTCGGGGGAGCTGAAGTCGGGGAACCGCTCGGCGTGCGCACCGAAGTCGAACGTGCCGCCGTCCACCACCACACCGCCGATGGTGGTGCCGTGCCCGCCGAGGAACTTCGTCGCCGAGTGGACCACGACATCCGCGCCGTGCTCGATCGGACGGAGCAGGTACGGGGTGGGCACGGTGTTGTCGACGATCAGCGGCACACCGGCCTGCGGAAGCGCGGGCCGCGGCACTCCTGCGGGGTGCGGCGGAACCGGCTGGGGAGCGGTGGCGATCGCGCGGCGGAGAAGGCGCCGGTGCGGCTCAGCTGCTCAACGGAGCGGGTCGCAGCAGCGGCCCCGGCGACACGCCGCGGACGCGAGACGTCCCAGATCGACATGGCGCCGCGAGACGAGAACCGGAGTCGCTGGCATGGCGTGAGCGTGGCAGCGGCCACCGGGGGCGTCAACCGTTCCTCCATATCGCCGAACGGCGCGCCGCGCACGCTCCCACCTGTGGTCACAGCACGGCCCGCTATGCCCCCGTACCGGAGGTGACCTGCGCGGACGCACCTGCTGTGGTGCCGTACGGGGAGCGGGGGAGGCGGGCCGCCGGGCGGCTTGACGAGGCCGGCGATTTCATCAGGCCGCAATGTATGCGCACGTGCGCCGGGGAGCGTGTCAGCTCCTCTCACTCATCGATGAGCATCCCGCTGCGGAGCTTCCGCAGAATCCTGCTGATCAGCCGCGACACATGCATCTGCGAGATCCCCAGCTCCGCGCCGATCTGCGCCTGGGTCATCTCCTGGCCGAAACGCATGTCGATGATGCGCCGTTCACGGTCGTCGAGACCGCCCAGCAGCGGCGCCAGCGCGTGCAGATTCTCGACCGCCTCCATGGCGGGATCGGGCCCGCCCAGGACATCGGCGAAGGTGCGCCCCGGTGCGTTGCGCCGTCCCGCGGCCGCCGCATCGGCAGGCATGTCCAGCGAACCCGCCGTGTACCCGTTGGCGGCCACGATGCCCTCGGCGATCTCGTCCTCGCTGAGCCCCAGCCGCCGGGCGAGCTCCGCGACGGTGGGTTCGCGGTCCAGGAGCGTGGCCAGGGACTCCTTGGTCCTGGCGATGTCGACCCGCAACTCCTGCAGCCGGCGCGGGACATGGACCGCCCAGCTGGTGTCGCGGAAGAACCGCTTTATCTCGCCGGTGATGTACGGGACCGCGAAGGAGGTGAACTCGACCTCGCGGGAGAGATCGAACCGGTCGATGGCCTTGATCAGCCCGATCGTGCCGACCTGGACGATGTCCTCCATGTCGCCGCCGCCCCGGTTGCGGAAACGGCCCGCGGCGTACCGGACGAGGGAGAGGTTCATCTCGATGAGGGTGCCGCGCGCGTACTGATGGGCGGGGGTTCCCTCCTCCAGGATCCGCAGCCGGTGGAAGAACAGCCGGGACAGTTCCCGTGCGTCCGGCGGGGTGATCCTCCCCGCGTCCTCGATCCACGGCAGGTCGCCGTCGTCCGCGGCGGCGTCCCCCGTACGCGTCGACCGTGCACTCTCCGCTCGCTGCGCCCCGGCGGTCCGCGCAGTGTGCGCCGTCATCTCGTCACGCTCCCCTGATCGTAGGTGAGGTGTATGCGTCTGCCCCCGGAGGCAGCGACCATGCGGAACGGCGGAAGTCGATCGGGTAACGGCGCATCAATGGCCGGGAATCGCCGTGATCCCTCGTTCTGTCCGTGCATTCGTGCAGGCGAGAGGCACCGGACAGCAGAACCGCCCCACCGGTACGGGGGAGCCCGGTGGGGCGGTCACCTCCAGATTGCCACAGCCGACGGCGCGACGGGGCCGACCGGTGTATATCCAGCGGTAGTTGAGTCGAAATCGCCGGTGGAGCGACTGCGGGCCGATGCCCGGCCCTCAGTCGCGCGGGTAGCCGACGATGGTGTGCGTGATGGCGGGGGAGTCCTCGGTGGTGTAGTAGTGGCTGCTCAGTCCCGAGAACCGGGCGGTGTCTCCCGTCCCCAGGAGGTGCGGGACATCGTTGACGACCAGTGTCACCTGGCCCGACATCACCAGCACGTACTCCACCGAGTCCGCACCGTGGGAGCTGACCTGGCTCTGGGCGTGCGGATGCAGACGGGTGCGGTAGATCTCGATACGGCCGTGCTCGTGGCCGGAGTACAGCAGATTGACCGAGGTCTCGTCCTCGGGTTCGTCCAGCGAGGCGGCGCGGACGATCTCCGGTCTCAGGAGGGGCTGGCGGAGCAGATCCGTGCAGTTCGTGTCCAGCACATCGGCGATCCGCACCAGCACATCGACCGTCGGATTGGCCTCGGCGCGTTCGATCTGGGACAACAGCCCCTTGCTGACGCCGGTGGCCGCCGACAGTTCGCGCAGGCTCCAACCGCGGGCCAGCCGACGGCGGTTGAGGTTTGCGGCCAGCGCTGTCCGCACCACGACGGCGGCGGACTGCTGTGCTTGAGGCGGACGTGGGGGTGTGGGCGGGCCGACGGTGACGGGCGGCTCGGACACCGTTCCTCCTCGCTCTCGGTGGTACGCGCAGGTCAGCGGCACACTCTACCGGCGCGGCCGCCGGCCGGTCAGATCCTCGCCTTCTCATCGCTGCCCGTGGCCTCGGGCAGCGCGTCGATCATGCGCCGGGTCCACGGGTGCCGCGGAGCGTCCAGCACCTCGGCCGTGGCACCCTGCTCGACGATCCGCCCCTGATGCATGACGGCCACCCGGTCGGCGATCTGCCGCACCACACCGAGGTCATGGGTGATGAACAGCACCGCGAACCCCTCGCTCCGCTGGAGCGAGGAGAGCAGATTGAGCAGCTGCGCCTGGACGGACACATCGAGCGCCGCCACCGCCTCGTCGCAGATCAACAAGCGGGGCCGGGCGGCCAGCGCCCGTGCCAGAGCCACCCGTTGACGCTCCCCGCCCGAGAGCGCGGCCGGGCGCCGTGTGGCGTACGACCCGGGCAGCCCCACCTGTTCGAGCAGCGTGCCGACCTCGGCCTTCGGGGTGCCGCGTCCCCGCCGGCCGGTCGCGGCGGCCAGGGCCTCGCGCAGGGTCGCGCCCACGGTGCGCAACGGGTTGAGCGAGGAGTACGGGTCCTGGAAGACGATCTGCACCTGTCCGGCCAGGCGCCGGCGGTCCGCGGCGGCGGGGCGACGCCCGGCGGACAGGGCGATCCCGCCCACGGTGACCGTGCCGCCGTCGAAGGTCTCCAGCCCGACCGCGATCCTCGCGAGCGTCGTCTTGCCCGAGCCGGACTCGCCGACCAGGGCCACGACGCCCTCACGGGGAACGGTCAGACCCACGTCACGCAGTGCGGCATGATCTCCGGCCGGGGACCGGAACGTACGGTCGACGGACCGGGCGACCAGCGCGGCGTCCTGGGCATGCACCTCGTCGTCCGGACCCGGCCCGGACACCGCCGAGGGGACGGCGGCGGCCCGCACCGGCGGTGTGGCGAGCGCATCGCCGATCTCGGAAAGCCGCACGCAGGCGGAGAGCCGCCGCGTACCGGGCGAGGCGTCGGCGGGTGCTCCGGTACAGGACGGCGGCGCCGACAGCACAACCGGTTCGGCGCGGCACACGGCGGCCGCGTGGGCGCACCGGTCGGCGAACGGGCAGCCGCTGCTCCTGGCGCCCGGAGCCGGTACGGAACCGGGAATCGCCGGGAGTTCGGCGTACCGCTCGCGTACGGACGGTTCGCAGGCCAGCAGCCCGGCCGTGTACGGATGCAGCGGGGCCGACTCCAGCTCGTGGGAGCGCCCGTGCTCCAGCACACTGCCCGCGTACAGCACGTACACCCGGTCGCAGGCGGAGAACGCGACCCGCAGATCGTGCGTGATCAGGACCAGGCCCATGCCCCGGCTCCGCTGGAGGCCGCGCAGCAGATCGAGAACGGCGCGCTGGTTGGAGGCGTCCAGCGCGGTTGTCGGTTCATCCGCGATCAGCAGCTCCGGGTCGCCCGCGAGTGCCGCTGCCGCCGCCACCCGCTGCCGCATGCCTCCGGACAGCTCGTGCGGGTAGCGGTCGGCGACATCGGGGCCGAGTCCCACCTCGGCGAGCCGCCGCTCCACCTCCGCGTGCCGGGCGGCCTTCCCGCTGAGTCCACGGCGCCCGCCGTCGAGGTCCCGCAGCCCGTCCGCGATCTGCCGTCCGCAGGTGAGCTGCGGGTGCAGCATCGTGAACGGGTCCTGCATCAGCAGTGTGACGCGCCGGCCCCGCAGGGCGTGCCGCTCGCGGGGCGTCAGGGTGAGGACATCCTGGCCGTCGATCCGCACGGATCCGCCCGTCACATCGGTCCCGGCCGGCAGCAGTCCCACGACGGCCCGCATGGCCAGGGACTTGCCGCTGCCGGACTCGCCGACGATGCCGATGCACTCGCCCCGGCCGACCTCCAGCGAGACGCCGTCCAGGATCGGGACCGGGCCGCCCGCACCTGCCGTGGCGGTGACCGTCAGACCGTCCACCGAGAGCAGGGCTTCGGTGGACGGTGCCGCCGAAGCGGCGGCAGGGCTCTCTGTCGCCGGGCGCGCTGCCATCAGGACCTCCCACGGTCGGAGAACGCCTCGAACAGCCGGTCGCCGAGGAGGTTGAGTGCCACGGCAGCGGCGATGATCAGCACGGCCGGCGCCAGGGCGGCGGACGGGTTGTCGTACAGCAGGGTGCGGTTCTCGGAAAGCATCCGGCCCCAGTCCGGGGCGCCCGGCGGCACACCGAGCCGCAGGAAGGAGAGCGAGCTCAGAGCGACGATCGCCCCGGCGAAGTTCAGCAGGGTGTTGGCCACCACGACGGGCAGCACATTGGGCCAGATGTGCCGGGTCATCACCGTGAACGGGGACAGCCCCAGTGTCTGTGCCGCCTCGACATAGGCGCGGTGCCGCTGCTCCAGCACGGCCGCCCGCACCAGCCGGATGTCGGCGGGCGACGTCAGCACGACGAGGACGCCGACGGCCAGGGCGTAACCGCCGCCGCCGACACCCGCGACGACGATCGTCACGAGCAGGGCGGGCAGTGCCAGCAGCAGGTCGGCCCAGCGGCGCACGAGGGTGTCGATCCAGCCGCCCCGGTAGCCCGCGAGGAGTCCGAGGACATTGCCGATGACCATCGACCCGAGCGCCACCAGCGCGGCACCGACCAGTGTGCTCCGTGCCCCGGCGGTCACCATCCGGGCGATGTCCCGGCCGAGTTCATCGGTGCCGAGCGGATGACTGCCGTCCGGCATGGTGGCGCCGGTGGAGAGATCCTGCGCGTCCCAGTCGGGCAGGACCAGTCGGCCGAAGGCCGCGGCCAGCGCGAACAGCACCAGCAGGACGGAGCAGCAGACGGTGAGCGGTGAGAGCCGGCGGTGGAGCGTGCGGGTCTTCAACGGCCCTCCTCCTCAAGGACTTCGGGCGACCGGGTGACGGCGGACGCCGTCGCCACGGGTGCGGTCCTCAGTCGTGGATCCAGCAGCGGCTGCAGGAGATCGGTCACGAGGTTCGCCAGACAGACCAGGGCCGCTATGAGCAACGCCTCGGCCTGGACGACGGGGATGTCTCGGAAGGTGACCGAGTCGACCAGCAGGGACCCGAGGCCGGGCAGCGCGAAGACCTGCTCCACCATGACCGTCCCCGCGAGGAGATAGGCGAGGATCAGACCGATCCCGGTGAGGACGGGGACGACGGTGCCGCGCAGTACGTACCGCAGCAGGATGTCCCGCTCAGGGACACCCCGGGCACGGGCGAACGTGACGTGCTCCCGGTCGAGTTCACGGATGACCGCGGCCCGGGTCAGCTTCAGCAGGACGGCGGTGACGGCGACGCCGAGCGCCACGGCGGGCAGCACCAGATGCATCACCCGGTCGGCCCCCGAGCCCTCGCCGGGTCCGTACGCCGGGAACCAGCCGAGCATCAGCGCGAACACATAGATGAGCAGCAGACCGCCCGCGAACGCGGGGGTGGACAGGGCCACCACACCGAGACTCTGTACGGCCCGGTCGGTGAGGCGCCGGCCCCGCAGACCCGCCAGGACGCCCAGCGGCAGTCCGAGCAGCAGGGCCACGGCGAAGCCGGGCCCGACCAGCTGCCCGGTGAGCACGAGCCGGTCGCCCAGCGCGGCGGCGACGCTCTCGCCGGTCCGGATCGAGGTACCGAGATCGAGGTGGACGGCGTCGCTGAGCCAGTACCAGTACTGCACGGCCAGCGGGCTGTCGAGGTGGTAGCGGGCCCGAACGGCTGCCAGTGCCTCGGGAGTCGCGCTGCGCGGCCCGAGCAGGGTCTGCGCCGGGTCGCCGGGGGCGGCCTGGAGCAGGGCGAACACGGCGACGGACAGGACGACCAGCAGCCCGAGCGTCCCGCCGAGGCGACGCACGACATGGCCGAGGGGGAGCGCCGCGCGCAGCCGGGAACGGGCGGCGGGCCTCATCGGTCTCCTCCGGCCGTGCCGGGGATCTGCGCGGGGGGTGCGTCCCCGGGCACGGCGGCCCGGCAGGTGGCCGCGGCGGGTGGACCGAGGTGGGCGGCGAGCCACTTCTCCACCCGGGCCGCGGCATCGAGGAGATGGGCGCCGTCGGTGAACTCATGACCCTCGTCCGGGTACACGTACAGCTCCACGGGGGCGCGGCCCGCGCGCAGCAGCGACCGGTACAGCTCGTGGGCCTGGCCGACCGGAGTGACCCGGTCCGCGGACCCGTGCACGATGAGCGTCGGGGTTCCGCTGCCGCCGTCGGCGAAGACCGCGGAGCGCCGGACCAGTTCGGCGGGCGAGTCCGTGCCGCCGATCCGGTACGCATGGTCGTAGCCGCCGCCGATGTTGCTGGTGTGCGTGAAGCTCAGCCAGTCGGTCGGCGCGGAGACGATGACCGCCGCCCGGAACACATCGGTGCGGGCCGCGGCCAGAGCGGCGAGGTAGCCGCCGTAGCTGTGCCCCAGGACGGCGGTACGGTCCGGGTCGGCGAGCCGGGCGTCGACGAGATGGCGTACGCCGGACAGCACATCGTCCAGGTCCGCGCCGCCGACGTCGCCGACCGCGGCTCGGGCGTGCTCCAGGCCCCGGCCGCTGCTGCCGCGCGGGTTGGGCAGCAGCACCAGGTATCCGGCGGCGGCCAGCGCGGGCGCGAGACCCAGCACATCGCCGGGCGCGTATCCGGCGGACCACAGCCAGGCGGGGCCGCCGTGCACGAGAACGGCGAGGGGCCGGGGACCGGGGCTCTCACCGTACGAGAGCACCAGACCGTGCACCGTGCGCCCGTCGGCTGCGGACCATACGGTCTCCTCGGTGCGGACCGCGGCGAGCGTGGGGTCGGCGGGCGCGTTCAGTGCGGTGACGGGCACCCAGTCCCAGGCGTCCGGCCCTTCGGCGCGGGCGACGACGGCCTCGGCCGGGCTGCCCGGTGCGTCGAGCACGGTCGCGGCCAGCCGCCCGTCGTCACTGAGCGACAGCTCGGGCCGGTAGCCGGCACCGCCGAGGGTCACCGGTCCCGACCAGAGTGTGCCGCCGGGGCGTCCGGTGTGTCCGACGCGGGAGCCCGTCCCGTCCCAGCCCGCGAACCACAGTGAGCGCGGTGCGGTGTCCTCCGAGTCGTCGAACCGCAGCCAGGTCGCGTCCTCGACGCCCGGCACCACCTCTGCGCTCCCGGTCCACAGATCGGCCACCACCGGCCGCCCGGACACGATGGAGATGCCTTCGCAGACCGCCGCGGACCGGCCGTCCGCCGAGACGGCGGGGGCGTCCAGCTGCCCCTGTGGCGTGTACACGGTCCTGGCCGTGCATGCTTCGAGATCAAGGGCCGCGAACCGGGCACCGTAGTACCCGGCGGGAAGCGTCTCCTCGGAGACGGTGGCGACGGCGGTGGTGCCGCCGCGCCACGCGACGTTCCACACGGTCAGCCCCGCCGGCCCGGCCTCACGCACCGAGCCCTCCGCGAGATCGACGAGATGCACCGAACGGCGGCCGGTACCCGGGGCGAAGCGCTCGGGCGCAGGTGCGGCTGCGAGCCGTACCGGCAGGCCGAGATTCATGCCGTCGCGTTCCGCGCCGTCCTGCGCACAGAGGAGCAGCGCCTGCTTCCCGTCGTCGGAGACCAGCAGTTCCTCCACCGCACCGGGGGCGGCGGCGACGGTGCGTACCGCCCCGGAGGCCGTGTCCAGGGCGGCGAGCCGCACATCGGTTCCGGCGGGTCCTGCCACTTCGGCGATGTGCAGCAGCGTCCGCGAATCCGGCAGCCAGCGCGGGCTGTGACGGTCCGTGGGCGCGGACGGCTCCCGCGGTGCGAGGAGCACGGGGGGCCGCGCATCCGCGTCCGCACCCCGCAGCCCGGCGGGGACCGGGGCCAGGACCAGTCCGGCGTTGCGCGGACCGGTCGCCGCCACGGCGACCGCACGCCCGTCCGGACTGATCCGGGCCTCGACCGGGTGGACCAGCCGCAGCATCGCCTCACGGACACGCCGTACGACGAGAGCGGCGCGCCGCTGCGGCGGCCCGGGCGCGGCGGTACTGGGCATGGTGGTCCGTTCCTTGTAATGGGGTTCCGGCGTGACGTGCCCCGGGAACCGGGGTGCGGTGGGCTCGGGCGCCGTTGCGGATGGGTGGGGTCAGACGGCCTTGCGGATCCGGGTCGCCCACGGTCCGATGAACGCGAACGGCCCCTGATCCAGCAGCACGATCTCCTTGGACAGCGCGGTCGCGGTCTGCGCCCACCACAGCGGGAGATACGGCAGATCGGCACCGGCCGTCCGCACCGCCTTCATGAGCTCCCGGGCCCGGACGTCCTTGTCGGTGGCCGTCTTCGCGGTGTTGAGCGCGGTGTTGACGGTCTTGTTGTCGTAGTGCGCGATGTCCGTCGCCGTGGCCGCCGCATTGAGATACGGGTCGGCGAGTTCGGCCGGGTCACCGGTGACGGGGAAGTACCACAGGAACTGCAGCGGCTGCTTGCCCGAGCCCAGCTCCGCCACCCACTGCTCCAGGGTGATCTCCTTGACGTTCAGCGTGATGCCGATCTTCTTCAGCGCGGCGGCGAGCGCGAGTGCCGCCTTGCCCAACTGCGGTCCGCTGTTGGGGTAGTGCAGCTCCGCCGTGAAACCGTCCTTCGCCGAGGACTCGGCCAGTTCCGCGCGGGCGGCGTCCAGGTCGTACGGCACGGCGGGGATCGCGTCGTAGCCGGAGCGGACCTCGTCCGCCGGCATCAGATCGCCCCACATGTCGCGCGAGGGCAGCGCGTCGGCGACCTCGGCCCGGCCGTGCAGGATGCCCTTCACCATGCCCTCGCGGTCGGTGGCGTGGGCGATGGCACGCCGGACATGGACGTCGTCGAAGGGGGCCCTGGCCGTGTCGAACGCCAGCGACACCACCGAGCGGTCGCCGGTGTACGTGACGGCCGCACTCGACTCCCAGCCACGGGCCTCGTCCGACGCGAGGTTCAGGGCGCCGTCCACCGCACCGGACTTCATCGCGACCAGCCGCGTCCCGGCGTCCGGCACGAAGGACAGCTTGAGCTTGCGGACGGCGGGCTTCTCGCCCCACCATGCGTCGTTGCGCTCCAGCAGCACATGGTCGTCGGCGGCGAACTCGGTGATCCGGTACGGGCCGGTGCCGAGCAGCAGGGTTTTCGCCGTGCCGATCCTTCCCCGGTTGCGGGTCAGGAACGCACGGCTGCTGATGAGGAGTCCGCCCGCGGTCGTCGTCCACACGAACATCGCGTCGGGTGCCTTGAGCCGGATCGTCACCTCGTGGTCGCCGGTGGCTTTCACCGACCGCACACCCGCGTAGGCGTAGCCGAGTGCGGAGCCGTTCCTCGGATCCCGGACGGCCTCGATGGAGGCCACCACATCGTCCGCGGTGAACGGCGTGCCGTCGGTGAACGTGACGCCCCGGCGCAGTGTGTACACATACGTCGTGGCGTCGGGCTGCTCCCACGACGAGGCGAGGCCGGGCTGCAGCTTCCCGGACGGGTCGACCGAGAGCAGGGACTCCTGGGCCAGCACCGCGACCGTGTAGTTGAGCACGCCCGACTCGCGGCCCACGTCGAGGCTGGAGATGGAGGAGGGCAGGGCGAGGGTGAGGCTGCCGATCGGCACGTCCGCACCCTGCGCCCGGGCGCCCGAACCGGCCCGGTCGTCAGCGGAGTCCTTCGCCGGCTGCGGCGCACAGGCGGCGAGCACGCCCGAAGCGGTGAGTACGCCCATTCCCGCGCCGGCAAGGCGCAGAAGGCGCCGTCGGCCGAGGTTGCCACCCGGTTCCGATGTCATCGGGACCACCCATCTCGCATCTGTCCACTGAAACTGCCCAACTGGGCGTGGACGGTATCCGACGCTCTGCGGGGTCGTCAACGGAGGACCTATGAATGTCCACGTCCTGGACAGGGGCATGCGGCGGGGATTCACCGCCGCCGAATCATTGCGGGCCGATGAACACTCCGCAGGCCCGGGAATACGCGAACGGAGAAGGACCTTCCTGCTGCTGTGGCGACGGGTGACCGGCCCGGCGGCGGTGCCGTGGGCGGCCACTGCCGTGACGCCGCCGCCATGAACAGGAAAGAGGGAGCTCATGCCCAAGGCGTACGTGTTCACCCGCAACGGCGGACCGGAGGTGGAGGCCTTCATCGAGCAGGACGTACCGGTCCCGGGCCCCGGTCAGCTGCTCGTCGCCGTCCGGGCGGCCGGGGTCAACCCGGTCGACTGGAAGCTGCGTACGGGGTACACCAGGCCCGGCAGTGAGCCGCAGGCGTTCCCCACCGTCTTCGGCAGCGAGGCCGCCGGAGTGGTCGAGGGCGTCGGCCCGGATGTCGAGGGGTTCGCGGTCGGGGACGAGGTCTTCGGCAATCCGGTGACCGGCGGCTACGCCGAGTACACGCTGCTGCCCGTCGTCGTGACCGCACACAAGCCGGCCGGACTGTCGTTCACGGACGCGGCCGTGCTGCCGGTCGCGGCGGCCACCGCGTACGACGGCATCCGCCAGCTCGGTCTCGCCCCCGGTTCCACCCTGCTGGTCACCGGGGCCGGAGGAGGCGTCGGAACCGCCGTGCTGCAGCTCGCACGCCACGCCGGTGTCCATGTCATCGGCGCCGCGAGCGCCGCCAAGAAGGACTTCGTCGAGTCGCTCGGCGCGGTGCACGTCGAATCCGGCGCCGGTCTCGCCGACCGGGTCCGGGCAGCGGCACCCGACGGCATCGACGCGGTCTTCGACCTGGTCGGCGGCGACACCCTGAGGGACGTGGCCCCACTTCTCGCGGACCGGGCCGCACTGATCAGCGCCGGGGGCAAGCCACTGGCGGAGGAGCTGGGCGGGGCGGCCGTCCTGCGGGCCCGCACCGCTGTGGTCCTCGACGAAGTGGCGGACCTCGTCGTCACCGGAGCCCTGCGGACCCATGTGACCCGGACCTTCCCGCTCACCGAGGCCGGAGCGGCCCTGCGCGCCGTGGAGAGCGGACACGCACGCGGAAAGATCGTGATCGAGGCCACCGCATGAGCGCCCCGCACACCGTCGCGGGCGACACGCACCCGCTGGACAACCCGGTCCGCGCCGCGCTGACCGGCCCGCACGCCCACTTCGCCGAGCGCCGCGGCCGTGTCCTGCGCTATCCGGCCGAAGTGGCCCCCTGGATCGCGATCCCGGACGTGCCGGATGCCGAGGACTGGGCCGACGCCGCAGCGCTCGCCGGACCCGGCGGCGCCGTCACGATCACCGCCTTTCGCGAGCCGCCGCCGGACGACTGGGAGATCACCTTCCACGCCGAGGGCGTCCAGCTCGTCGACGCCGGGGTCGCCGCGGCACCGTACCCGCAGGCCGTACGGCTCGAAGCCGCCGATGTGCCCGAGATGCTGGACCTGGTCGCCCGCACCCGCCCGGGGCCGTTCCTGCCCCGTACGGTCGAACTCGGCACCTACCTCGGCGTCCGGCGCGAAGGGGTGCTCGTCGCGATGGCGGGCGAACGCCTTCATCCGACCGGCTGGAGCGAGATCAGCGCCGTGTGCACCGATGAGTCCGTGCGCGGACAGGGGCTCGGCGGCGGACTCGTCCGCGCCGTCGCCCACGAGATCAGGCAGCGCGGCGAAACGCCGTTCCTGCATGCTTCCGCCACCAACACCAACGCCATCCGGCTGTACGAATCTCTGGGATTCGTGCTCCGCCGCCGGACGTCCTTCCTCTCGGCGTACGTACCGGGGCAGCCGCCGACGCGCCTTTCGGGAACAGGCGACACACGAGCGGCAGCCCTGCACTGACCCGCGACAGGCCGACCCGCGACAGGCCGACGCGCGACAAAGGGACCTTCGGCCCGGGAAATCCTGGCCGAAGGTCCCTGTTCTTTCCTCTTTCGGGACCTTCGTCAGGTTCCGAAAGGCCGTAAGCCTCGTGTGCTGCTCCCGCCCACCGGCTGCACTGGAAGGAACGCCGGCGCTGGGCCGGCAGATGCCGGGAGGAACGTGCCGTGACGATCGGGCTCCAGCGCCAAGTGGCGAAGCGCGGCGCGACGCTCCCGGGTACGGACGCGGGGGAGGCGGCCGTCTACGCCACCCGGGTCGGAAATCCGGCGCTGTTCGGCGGTCTGGCACTGCTGACCGCCCTGGTCGTCCTCCTCGACCTGCGCACCGGTGAAGAGCTGCGCCTCATACCGCTCCTCGTGGTCGTGCCCGCACTCGTCTCGGTCTTCGGAACGATCCGGCAGACCGTGGGCGTGGCCACCTGGACCATGATCGTCGTCGTCTGCTCACGGCTGGTGACCGGCGGAACGTTCTGGGACATCACCAGCAGCATCGTCTTCACCGTGCTGGCCTGTTTCCTGGGGGTCGGCACCTGCGCGCTGAGGATCCGGCACGCCGCCGAGATAGCCAGGCTGCGCTCCGCCGCCGTCGCTCTCCAGCGCCAGATCCTGCGTCCGCTGCCCATCCGGACCGAGCAGATCCTCGCCCACGGCATCTATACGCCGATCGAGGAGGACCGCCTGGTCGGCGGTGACATCTACGAGGTCGTTCAGTCCCCCTACGGAACCCGCGTGATCATCGGGGACGTCCAGGGCAAAGGGCTCGCCGCGATCGGGGCAGGCTTCGCGGTGCTCGGGGCGTTCCGGGAGGCCGCCATCCGTGAGCCCACCCTGACCGGGGTGGTCGACGCGTTGGAGGACGCGGTCGCCCGGCACAACGCCTTCTCCGCCCAGACCGGGGAGATCGAGCGCTTCGTCACGGCCCTCGTGCTCGGCTGCGACGGGGAGAACCGGGCCGAGGTCGTCAACTGCGGCCATCTGCCGCCCCGGCTGCTGCACGACGGCGTGGCCCGTCCGGTTCCGCTGCGCTGCACCTCCGTCCCGCTGGGCATGGCGGAACTGAGCCCGCAGGCACGAGTCGCGGAGTGGCTGGACTTCCCGCCCGGCGCCACGCTCCTGCTCTTCACCGACGGGGTCACCGAGGCCCGCGACACATCGGGCACCTTCTATCCGCTGGACGCCCGGCTGGGCCGCTGGGCGGAGCTCGGACCGCGCGAGGTGCTGGACGCGCTCCACGCCGACCTGGAGTCCTTCTCCGGGGGCATACGGCGCGACGACATCGCCGCGCTCGCCCTGCGCTGGGCCCCGACCGGCAGCCACCAACGGCCCGTGACGGCGGGCCACGGCGCCCGCCGGGCCGCGGCGAGCTTCAGCGACCGGTAGGACAGCCGGACGCCACCCCGATGTCCCGATGCGACTTCCGTCGCGTCCCCCTCGGTCAACGCGCCGCCACCAGCGGGCGCAACGGGCTCTCGCGCAGCCGGACCACCGCCGGGGCGCAGCGCCTCGCCGCGGCCGTCAGCGGCCAGGCGGCCAGCGCGCCGGTGACCAGCCCGATCAGCGCATCGTGGGGGTAGTGCACACCGATCCACACCCGGGAGGCCGCCATCAGTGCGGCGGCAGGCACCGCGATCGCCCCGAGTCGGCGGTCGGTCAGCCAGATCGCCGTCGCCGCGGCCGCCGCGATGGCGGCGTGATTGCTGGGGAAGGACCAGTCGCCGAGCGGCGGGCATGCCTCCACCGTCGCGGTATGCAGGGTCTGGCACGGCCGCTGCTCATGGAAGGCCGACTTCACCAGATCGTTGACGATGTACGCGGCCACCACGACGAGCGGGGCACAGAGCGCCATGGCGGTACGGGCGGGGCCCGCGGAGCGCGAGCGCCACCAGGACGCCAGCATCAGCAGGGCGAACAGGGCAAGACCGTAGTCCGACCAGACGCGGACGGCGGAGTCCAGAGCGGTGGGGGAGTGCTGTGCCAGATGGGTGATCCAGCTGTACAGGCCGCCGTCGAACGAGATGGCGGTGGAGGCGAGAGACATCAGCTGTTGTCCCCTTCGGCGGTACGCCGGCCGCGGGAGCGGAGCATCTCGGCGGCGAGCGGGATGAGGGAGACCACGACCACGGCGGCGACGATCGGCAGCAGATAGCGGTCGACGTCGGGCACCGAGGACCCCAGCGCGTACCCCGCGAGGACCAGCCCGGCGGTCCAGAGCACCCCGCCGACGACCTGCCACAGCGTGAACAGCCCGGCGGAGACGTCGAGCGCCCCGGCCAGCGGGTTGAGCACCGTGCGTACGACGGGCACGAAGCGGGCCAGCACGATCGCCCGCGCATGGCCGTATCTGCCGAGCAGTTCCTCGGCGCGGGCGGCGCCCTCGCGCAGCCGTCCGGCGCGGCTGCGGGCGAGCAGGGCCCGGCCGCCGCGGCGGCCGATCCAGTAACCGGCCTGCGCACCGAGCAGCGCGCCGGCCACGGCGGCGATCAGCACCTGCGGCAACGACAGCTCCACCGGACCGTGGGTACCCGGCACGCAGAGCAGGCCCGCCGTGAACAGCAGGGAATCGCCGGGCAGGAAGAAGCCGACGAGCAGTCCCGTCTCGGCGAAGAGCACGACGGCGATGCCGAGCACGCCGAACGCCCCGAGCAGCGAACCCGCGTCGAGCACGTTCACCGCTTGTGGCGTGGCCGCCAGTGACAATACGGACACGGTGGAAGGTCTCCCATAATGGTGAGCGGGCGGGCCTACGGAACGCCCGGACCGACTACAGTGGTGTAGACGGTCTGCGTCACTGTAGACGCCCGAAGGGGGAGGAGAGTTCCCATGTCCCAGGTGAAGGGGATACCGGGTGGCGAGCGGCGCCCGTCCGGCGAGCTGGAGTCCACGATCCTGGCGGCCCTGTGGGCGGCCGGAACCCCGCTCACCCCGGGGCAGGTACAGGGCGCGATCGGGGCGCAACTCGCCCGCACCACCGTCACCACGATCCTGTCGCGCCTGTACGAGAAGGGCACGGTCACCCGCACCCGGGCCGGCCGCGGCTTCGCGTACACCCCCACAGAGGATGCGCCAGGGCTGACCGCCCGCAGGATGCACAGCGAACTGCAGAAGGAGCAGGACCGCAGCACGGTACTGGCCCGATTCGTGTCACAGCTCACCGATGAGGACGAGCAACTGCTCCGGGACCTGCTCGACGGAGAAGCCCGATGATCCTCGATGGGGAGACCCGATGATCTATGCCGTGTGGATCCCGCTGCTGATGCCGTTCGTCGCGGTGCCCGCGGCCCGTCGCCTGGCGGACACCCTGTCACCGGTGCGTGCCGTACGGCTGCTCGCCGCGACGGGCATCGGCCTCGCCCTGTGCAGCCTGCTCGCCCTGGCCCTGCTGGTGGTGCCGGGCGCCACCCGGTTCTCCGCGGTCTCCGCCTTCGGCGAACTCGTCCGACCGCTCTCCGAAGCCGCTCCCGCCGTCGCCGTGCCCCTTGCGGCCGCCGCGCTGGCACTGCTCGCGGGCTGCGCCGCCGCCGTCGCCCTCGCCGCCCGCCGCCACTGGCTGGAGCTGCAGCGGGCGGCTCGGCAGTCCGAGTACACCGGTGGCGAGCTGGCCGTCCTGCGCGACAGCCGCCCCGACGCGTACGCACTGCCCGGACGCCCCGGCACACCCGGCCGGATCGTCGTCACCACGGGAATGCTGCGCGCCCTGGACCCCGCCGAACGCGACGCCCTGCTGGCACACGAGCGCGCCCATCTCGTCGGCCGCCACCACCTCTTCATCGCCGCCGCCGAAGCGGCGGCACTCTGCCACCCCGCGCTGCGTTCCCTGCGCGCCCCCATGGGCTACGCCATGGAACGCTGCGCCGACGAGGCGGCCGCCTCCGCCGTCGGCGACCGGAAGGTCGCCGCCCGGGCCATCGGCCGGGCGGCCCTTGCCGCACGCGCCGCCGAGGGCGCCCCGCACCGCCCCCGCGTGGCGCTCGCCGCAGCGGCCGGGCCCGTGCCGCGCCGCGTCGCCGCACTCCTCGGCCGGAGCGCCCCGCGGCCCCGCGTCGGCCGGGCCGCCGCCGTAGTGCTGCTGGCCTGCCTGGTCGTCTCCGGCGCAGCCGCGCTCGACGCGACGAGCGACCTGCACAGCAGCATCGAGGCAGCACAGGGCGAGAACGCGCGGCACTGACCCGCGGCGCTCCTCTCGCGTGACCGCCCGCTCAGGCCTCGTCCTGAGCGGGCGTCACCCGACCGTCTCCCTCCAGGTGTTCCCGCAGCCGGTCGAGGAAGACGCGCTGTCCCGTGACGAGTCGCTGCGCCGCCTCCTGGGGTGTGCACCAGGCGAACCGGTCGACCTCCGGGAATTCCCGCAGCACACCGGAGCCCTTCGGCCACTCCATGGTGAACGTGCCCGGAACGGCCGCCGCCGCATCGATGTCCGCCTCCGACGCCCACACCGTGACGATCTTGCCGCCGGACTGACGGGCCTCACCCAGCGCCACCCACGCACCGCCCGGCGCCGGAACGCCGAACTCCTCCTCGAACTCGCGGCGGGCAGCGGCCGCGGGCTCCTCGTCGGGGCCGTACTCACCCTTGGGGATCGACCACGCCGCGCTCTCGCGGCCCGCCCAGAACGGGCCGCCCATATGCCCGATGAGCACCTCGAAAGCGGCGCCGTCGTCCGCGGCCCCGTCCGGTCGGCGGAACAGGAGAAGACCCGCACTGCGCGTGGCGCGCTTCTGGGACGGCATGCCGTCAAGTCTGCGTCCCGTACGGGCGCGCCGCCACGGACGACACCCCTTTCCCGCTGATCACTGCCGTCATCGAGTCGACGCGCCCTGTTTCCCCTGAGGTTCACGATGCCCCCTGGTGCGCGGCTGTGCGTGCGGCCATGCTGTCCGCCGACAGCGCTTTCTGCCCGCGGGCCGGCCGCGCAACCATCGCGATTCCAGGAGGATTTGTGGCCCTTGGCATAGTCGGCAGGACATCCGGGCCGCGCGGCGGGGAGGCGCGACGGTACGGGTCGGTCGCGCGACCGTTCGTGCTGCTGGCGACGGTGTCCGCGATGACGGTCGGCGCGATCTCTCCCGCCCTCGCCGGTCCGACCCCCGACCCCCGTCCCCGCAGCACCGCCGAAGTCCTCCGGCCGGTCGCCCCGCCGCCTGCGAGCAACCCGGCGGGGGAGCCCCGGTCCGTCGTGGACGGCGACGGCATCGAGACCGCACGTACGGCGCGCCCGATCGCCCCCGGCGTCCGCCTCGACTCCTACGACCGGCTCGAATCCGACAAGTGGCTGCGGGTCGACTCCCTCTCCGTCGACCTCGACGACACCGGCGTACGCGCTGACTACCTCTCCTCCGGCAAGGTCTCCGACCGGCGCACGGTCTCCGAACTCGCCGCCGGACACGACGCGGGCCCCGGCCGCCGCACCGTCGCCGCGATCAACGCCGACTTCTTCGACATCAACCAGACGGGTGCGCCGGAGGGCATCGGCATCAAGGACGGGGCCACCGTCCAGTCGCCCGCCCCAGGAGTCAACCGGGCCGTCGGCATCGGCCCCGACAGTGCGGGCCGCATCCTGAACCTGTACTTCGAGGGGACGCTCACCCTGCCCGCCGGGACGCGGCCGCTCGCCGCGTACAACGCCGCAAATGTGCCGGCCGGGGGAGTCGGCGCGTACACCTCCGCGTGGGGAGCCGCCGACCGGGCCCTGACCGTGGACAACGCGACTCCGGTCGCCGAGGCGGTCGTTCGGGACGGCAGGGTCGTCTCCGTCTCGGACACCCCCGGATCGGGGCCCCTCCCCGACGACGCCACCGTCCTGGTCGGCCGTGAGGCCGGAGCCGCCGCACTCGACGCCCTGAGGCCCGGCGACCCGGTGTCCCTGGCCTACCGGGCACGCACCGACAGCGGCGCCGTACCGCGCACCGCGGTCGGCGGCCGCGAGCTCCTCGTCGTCGACGGAGTCGCGCAGAACCACGACGGCGAGGGCAACAACACCGCGGCTCCCCGCACCGCCGTCGGCTTCTCCGAGGACGGCCGGACCATGCAGATCCTCACCGTCGACGGGAGGCAGGCCGACAGCGGCGGCGTCACCCTCACCGAACTCGGGCAGATGATGCGGCGCGCCGGCTCGTACAGCGCACTCAACCTGGACGGCGGCGGCTCCTCGACGCTCGTCGCACGCGAGCCCGGCAGCGACGCACTCCGGGTGGAGAACAGCCCGTCCGACGGCACCGAACGCACCGTCCCCAACGGTCTCGCCCTCACCGCCCCCGACGGCAGCGGCCGCCTCAAGGGCTTCTGGGTCCAGCCCCGCACGCCCGCGGGTTTTGCACCGGGCGTCGACCCCGTCAGGGGCGGCCACCCCGACCGGGTCTTCCCCGGACTCACCCGCCGCCTCACCGCGACCGGATACGACGAGACGTACGGCCCCGCCGACGGAACCCCGCACTGGCGTATGGTCCGCGGCGCCGTCGGTACGGTCGACGGAAACGGTCTCTTCACCGCACGCCGCAGCGGCACCACCGACGTACGCGCCGAACACGGACGGGCCCATGGCAGCACCACCCTGACCGTCCTCGACAAGCTCGCCCGGATCGAGCCGACCACCCGGCGGGTGGGCCTCGCCGATGCCGAAGCCATCGGCACCTTCGGCATCGTCGGACTCGACGCGCACGGCACCAGCGCCCCCGTCGAACCGCGCGACGTCACCCTCGACTACGACCACGCCCTCTTCGACATCCGCGACGACAGCCAGGGCAACTTCACCGTCATCTCACGCACCGGCAGCGGCGCCGGACAGATCAAGGCGACCGTCGCGGGCACCACCACCGCCCTCACCGTCAGCGTCGGCCTCACCGAGCAGGCCGTCTCCTCCTTCGACGACGCCGGATCCTGGAAGTTCAGCCAGGCCCGGGCGAGCGGCTCACTCGCCGCCACCCCCGACGGCCACACCGGTACCGGACTGAAACTCACCTACGACTTCACCCAGTCGACCGCGACGCGCGCCGCCTACGCCGCGCCGCCCCAGCCGGTCGCCGTGCCCGGCCAGCCCCAGTCGTTCAAGCTCTGGATCAAGGGCGACGGCAAGGGCGCCTGGCCGACCCTGCACCTCAAGGACGCCGCGGGCTCCGACCAGTTGCTCCGCGGACCGTACGTCACCTGGACCGGCTGGCGGCAGGTCACCTTCGCCGTACCGCCGGGCGCGGCCATGCCGCTCAGCGTGTTCCGCTTCTATCTCGCCGAGACGGCGGCCGCCCAGCAGTACACCGGTGAGATCGTCATCGACGACCTCACCGCCCAGGTGCCGCCCACCGTCGACCTGCCCGAACAGGCGGCCACCGCAGACCCGTTGATCGACCCGGCGGCCGTCACCGAGCGCAGGGACTGGCAGTTCGCGGTGATGTCCGACGCCCAGTTCGTCGCCCGCGACCCCGACAGCGCGATCGTCGCCCAGGCCCGGCGCACCCTGCGCGAGATCAAGGCGGCGCACCCCGACTTCCTGGTCGTCAACGGTGACCTCGTCGACGAGGGATCACCCGCGGACCTCGCCTTCGCCCGCCAGGTCCTCACCGAGGAGCTCGGCGACTGTCTGCCCTGGTACTACGTACCGGGCAACCACGAGGTGATGGGCGGAAAGATCGACAACTTCGTCACCGAATTCGGGCCCGCCCAGCGGACGTTCGACCACAAGGGCACCCGCCTCATCACGCTCGACACCTCCGGCCTCAGCCTGCGCGGCGGGGGCTTCGACCAGATCGAGCAGCTGCGCGCCCAGCTGGACGCGGCGGCGAAGGACCGGACCGTCGACTCGGTCATGCTGATCGAGCACGTGCCGCCGCGCGATCCGACCGTACAGAAGGGCAGCCAGCTCGGCGACCGCAAGGAAGCGGCGCTCGTCGAACAGTGGCTCGCCGACTTCCGCCGTACGACGGGCAAGGGCGCGGCCTTCATCGGCAGCCACGTCGGTGTCTTCCACGCCTCGCACGTCGACGGGGTGCCGTATCTGGTCAACGGCAACTCCGGCAAGGCACCGGCAGGACCGGCGGACGAGGGCGGCTTCACCGGCTGGTCGCTGGTCGGCGCCGACCGCATCACCTCCGGCGAACAGGCCGCCGCGCGGCAGCGGCCGTGGCAGGGCGGGCCCGACTGGGTCTCCGTACAGACCCGGGCCCATGTCGACGCGCTGGAGATCGACGCACCCCCGGTGCTCGGCGCCGGAAGCCGTACGGAGGTCACGGCGACCGTCACCCAGGGCGCGCGAAGCGTCCCGGTCGGCTTCCCGCTGGCCGCGGACTGGACCGCGTCCCCGAACGTCCACATCGGTGACCGGGACGATGCCCGTCACCGCCACACCGCGGCCCTCGACCCGAGGACCGGCACCCTCACCGCGCTCCGCCCCGGCACGATCACGCTGGCCGTGACGGTCAACGGCACGACGCAGGAGGTGCAGATCAGGATCGGCGCAGCCGCAACCGCCCCGGCAGACGCAGCCGCGTCGGCGGCCTGACGGACCGGGGGCCCGCCCGGCGCTCACGGCCGGACGGGCCCCACCGGGTGTCGTGTGCCACCCGCTAAACCTTGTGGTACGTGTACGCCTCCGACGCCGCTGCCACCACCGCCGCGATGTCGCCGCCCACCGACGCGGCGACCACGGCGGCCACCGCACCCTCCAGGAACGGCGCGTCCACCAGCCGCGAACCGTCCGGCAGTTCGTCCCCCTCGGCCAGCATCGTCTTGACCGTGAGCACCGCGCTGCCCAGGTCGGCGAGTAACGCCACCCCCGCACCGTCGTCCACCGACCTGGCGGCCTCGGCGATCAGCCGCGCACTGGTCCCGAGACCTCCCGCGGGCGTGCCTCCCGCGGCGGCCACCGGAGCGGTCGCGCCACCCGCCGCAAGCCCCCTGGCCAGCTCGGCGACGGACTCGGCCACCGGGCCGCTGTGCGAGACCAGCACGATCCCGACCTGCTTTCCGTCGCTCACTCGTCTCCCCCACGCGCACCGTCGGTCTCGGCCAGCGCGGCGATCAGCAGGGCGGAGGACGTCGCCCCCGGATCCTGATGTCCGATGCTGCGCTCACCGAGATAACTCGCCCTGCCCTTGCGGGCCTGGAGGGGCACCGTCGCCAGCGCCCCCGCCTCCGCGGCCTCCCGGGCCGCCCCGAACGAGGTCCCGAGCGCCGCGACGGCAGGCAGCAGCGCATCCAGCATCGTCTTGTCCCCGGCCTGCGCCCCGCCCATCTGGGCCACGGCCGCGACGCCCACTGCGAGCGCCTCCGTCAGCTGCTGCCGCGACGCCCGCGGGGCGTCGCCCAGAGCCTTGCCGGTACGTCGCAGCAGCGTCCCGTACAGCGGGCCCGAGGCTCCGCCGACCGTCGCGATCAACTGCCGTCCGGCGAGCATCAGTACGGCCCCCGGCGTTCGCGGCGGCTCCTTGTCCAGAGCCGCTCTCACCGCGGCGAATCCGCGCTGCAGATTGCTGCCGTGATCGGCGTCCCCGATCGCCGCGTCGAGTTCGGTGAGGTGGCCCGCCTCGCGGTCCACGGAAGCCGCGGCCGCGGTCATCCAGCGGTGGAAGAAGTCGGCGTCGAGCACATGATCTCCTTGTCCGGATGGTCAGCGGCCCCAGCGCAGCGCGGGCGTGTGAACCGGCGCGTCCCAGAGGCGCAGCAGCTCCTCGTCCACCTGGCAGAGCGTCACCGAGCAGCCCGCCATGTCGAGCGAGGTCACATAGTTCCCCACGAGCGTACGAGCCGCCACCACGTCCCGCTCGGACAGCACCCGCTGCACCTCGGCATTGAACCCGTACAGCTCCAGCAGCGGCGTCGCGCCCATCCCGTTGACCAGCACGATCACGGGTCCGCGCGGCCGCAGGTCCTCCAGCACCGCGTCCACCGCGAAGTCCGCGATCTCGCGGGACGTCATCATCGGCCGCCGCTCGCGCCCCGGCTCGCCGTGGATCCCGATGCCCAGCTCCAGTTCGCCCGGCGGCAGATCGAACGTGGGCGAGCCCTTGGCGGGTGTGGTGACGGAACTGAGCGCCACCCCGAAACTCCGCGACGACTCGTTCACCTGCCGGGCGACGGCCGCCACCCGCTCCAGCGGTGCACCCTCGTCGGCCGCCGCCCCGGCGATCTTCTCGACGAACAGGGTCGCGCCAGTGCCCCGCCGCCCCGCCGTGAACAGACTGTCGGTCACCGCCACGTCGTCGTTGACGAGCACCTGCGTGACCTGCAGGCCCTCCTCCTCAGCCAGTTCGGCGGCCATCTCGAAGTTCAGCACGTCCCCGGTGTAGTTCTTGACGACGAACAACACCCCCGCCCCGCTGTCGACCGCCGCGGCGGCCCGCAGCACCTGATCCGGCACGGGCGAGGTGAACACCTCTCCCGGGCAGGCCGCGGAGAGCATCCCCGGCCCGACGAACCCCGAGTGCAACGGCTCGTGTCCGGACCCGCCGCCGGAGACGATCCCCACCTTCCCGGCCACCGGTGCGTCACGCCGTACGACGACACGGTTCTCGACATCCACGGTCAGTTCCGGGTGAGCGGCGGCCAGCCCGCGCAGCGCGTCCGCGACCACGGTTTCGGGAACGTTGATCAGCATCCTCAACGGAATCTCCTACGAAGCGTGCCGGTCCGAGGACATCCAGTATCGATCGAGCAGGTGGGATCGGGGAAGCGACGCGTCGAACGGGACGCGCGGATCCGTCGGCTCATGTGCCGTGCGGCGGTGGTCACGGCGAGCTGTGCGGGTCAGTTCGCCGGGAGTGGTTCTTCCTCGTTGCGGATGGTCAGCTCGCCGTCGGCGACATCGATCCGCAGGCGGCTGTGGGGCCGCAGGTTGCCGTCCAACAGCATGCGGGAGAGCCGGTTGTCGACCTCGCGCTGGATCGTACGGCGCAAGGGGCGGGCGCCGTATTCGGGCTGATAGCCGCGCTGGGTGAGCCAGTCGACGGCGGCCGGGGTGACGTCGATGTCGACCCCCTGCGCGCGGAGCCGGCGCCTGGAGTCGTCCAGCAGCATGCCGGTGATCTGCCGCAGCTGCTGGTCGGCGAGTTGACGGAAGATCACGATCTCGTCGATGCGGTTGAGGAACTCCGGCCGGAAGTGTTCGCGCAACGGGCGCAGCACCCGCTCGCGGCGGGCCTGCTCGTCGGTGTCCGTGTCGCCGGGGCCGAAGCCCATCGCGCCGCCGCGGCCGGTGATGGCCTGCGAACCGAGGTTGCTCGTCAAGACGATGACGGTGTTCTTGAAATCGATCGTGCGGCCCTGGGCGTCGGTGAGCCGTCCGTCGTCGAGTACCTGCAGCAGGATGTTGAAGACATCGGGATGCGCCTTCTCGACCTCGTCCAGGAGCAGCAGCGAGTAGGGGTTCCTGCGCACCGCCTCGGTGAACTGTCCGGCCTCCTCGTGGCCGACGTACCCGGGGGGAGCGCCGACCAGCCGGCTGACCGTGTGCCGCTCCTGGTACTCGCTCATGTCGAGGCGGATCATCCGGTCCTCGCTCCCGAAGAGCGCCTCCGCGAGCGCGCGGGCGAGTTCGGTCTTGCCGACGCCGGTGGGGCCGAGGAAGAGGAAGCTGCCGATCGGGCGGTCGGGGTCGGCCAGACCGGCCCGCGAGCGCAGGACGGCGTCGGCGACGGCGGTCACCGCTTCGTCCTGGCCGATGACGCGCTGGTGCAGATGCTCCTCCAGGCCCAGCAGCCGGTCCCGCTCCTCCTGGGTGAGGCTGCTGACGGGAATTCCGGTCTGGCGGGACACGACGTCGGCGATGTCCTCGACGGTGACCTCGGCGACATGGGTGCGCGGCTGCTTCCCGTCCTGTCCCTTGCCGATCCGCTCTTCGAGTCCGGCGAGCCGGTCGCGCAACTCGGTCGCCCGCTCGTACTCCTCGGCGGCGACGGCCTGGTCCTTGTCCCGGGTGAGCTGCTCCACTTCGCGTTCCAGGGTGCGGATGCTGCTGCCGCGGGTGCAGGAGCGCAGCCGGACCCGAGCGCCGGCCTGGTCCATGAGGTCGATCGCCTTGTCGGGCAGGTAGCGGTCGGTGAGGTAGCGGTCGGACAGTTCGACGGCGGCGAGCAGGGCCTCGTCGGTGTAGCGGACCTGGTGATGGGCTTCGTAGCGGTCCTGGAGACCCCGCAGGATCTCGACGGCGTCCGCCGTGCTGGGCTCGGGCACCATGACCGGCTGGAAGCGGCGGGCGAGCGCGGCGTCCTTCTCGATGTAGCGGCGGTACTCCTCCAGCGTGCTGGCCCCCACGACATGGAGTTCGCCGCGCGCGAGGGCGGGCTTGAGCATATTGCTCGCGTCCATCGGGCCGCCCTCGGAGCCACCGCCCGCCCCGACGACGGTGTGCAGTTCGTCGATGAAGACGATCAGCTCGCCCGAGTGGGCGCGGATCTCGTCGATGAGGCCGGTGAGCCGCTCCTCGAAGTCCCCGCGGAAGCGGGTACCGGCAACGACTCCTGAGAGGTCGAGCTGGATGACACGCCGGCCGAGCAGGATGCCCGGCACGTCGCTGTCCGCGATGCGCTGGGCGAGCCCCTCGACGATGGCGGTCTTGCCCACTCCGGCTTCGCCGATCATGACGGGGTTGTTCTTGCTCCGGCGGGCGAGGACCTCGATGGTCTGCTCGATCTCCTCGTCACGGCCGATGACCGGGTCGATACGGCCTTCCCGGGCCAGGTCGGTGAGGTCGCGGCCGAACTTGTCCAGATTGGGGGTGTTCCGCTCGCCGGGGCCGGGGCGCTGACCGGTGGTGCCCGGCGCAGGTGGCAGACGGTCCAGGGTTCCGGTCGGCGGCGAGAAGTGCGCGTCGTGGAGCATCTGCCCCGCTGTGGAGTCGCGGTTGGCGGCGAGTGCCACCAGTACGTGTTCCGGGCCGATGTAGGTGGAGCCGGTGGAGAGCGCGATCTCATGGGCGTCGAGCAGAGCGCGCTTCACCGCCGGGGTGACGGAGATGAAGCTGCGGGGCGGCCCCTCCCCGGCCTGCCGGTCTATCTCGGCGGCGAGCGTGTCGGGATCGGCGCCCGCCCGCGAGACCATGCGACGGGTCGGCTCGGTGGAGAGCGCGGCCCGCAGAAGGTGTTCCGTGTCGAGGTCGGTGCTCCCGTGCCGGGCGGCGTAGGACGCCGCGACGGTGACGAGCTGCCGTGCGGGGCCGCTCAGCAGACGGCTGTAGTCGACACGCCGCGGGTCGGGCGGCTCCCCGCCCGGTCCGGTGCCGAGAAAGTGCGAGAGGAAGTCTCCGAGGGGGTCCGGACCTTGGTCCTCTGGACCCTTCTGTCCTTCGGTCATGGGTATCCGTCCCCGTGGTCCGGCCGGACCGGGCCACGCTGTCTCAGTGCACGTGCGGCCGTGCTGGACGCGGTCCCGCAAGTCCGGCGTGACCACGGATCGCCGCAACCCCACTGGCCCCAATTTAGACGATATGCGGGCCTTTCGCCGGGGCGGCGGATCAGCGGGCGGCGCGACGGCAGGGGTGCTCGCGCGGCTTTCGAATAGCGCATGTGTTCGAATGTGGGGTACGCTGAAGACATGGCATCGCACCAGCTCCAGCCGTCCCTGTTCGATCAGGGCGACGAGGCGCGCCTGCGCCCGCTGGACGGGCTCCGCAGGACCGCACTCGGCGACGGCGCCTGGATCGACCTCCTGCCGGGCTGGCTGAGCGGCGCCGACGCCCTGTTCGAACAGCTGGCCACGGACGTTCCCTGGAAGGCCGAGCGACGGCAGATGTACGAGCGGTTCGTGGACGTCCCGCGCCTGCTCGCCTTCTACCGCGCGGGCGAACCGCTGCCGCACCCTGTCCTGGACGAGGCGCGGCAGGCACTCTGCGCGCACTACGCCGCCGAGCTCGGCGAACCGTTCACCACAGCCGGCCTGTGCCATTACCGCGACGGGCGCGACAGCGTGGCCTGGCACGGCGACCGCATCGGCCGCGGGGCCCGCGAGGACACGATGGTCGCCATCCTCTCCGTGGGAGCCCCCCGCGACCTGCTGCTGCGGCCCCGCCGCGGCGGCGATGTCGTCAGGCGGCCGCTCGGACACGGCGACCTGATCGTGATGGGCGGCTCCTGCCAGCGGACCTGGGAGCACGCCGTCCCCAAGACCGCGAAGGCCGCGGGAGGACGCATCAGCATCCAGTTCCGGCCGCACGGGGTGCAGTGACCCCTCGCCGCCACGGAGAGCGCGACTCCTGAGCGTCAGCCGAGGACGCGCGGGCGGTCGATCACCCACAGCCAGGTGCCGTCCGGCTGGCGGCGGGCCACTTCGACCGTGGCGTCGCTTCCGTCGGCCAGGTGCACCGATGTGAGGGCCAGATCGCCGTGATGCAGCGTAGGTTGCTGCTCGCCGTGCTTGAACACGGGCCTGTCGGCGGTGAATTGTTGGTACGCCTGGCGGATCTCTCCCTCACCCGTGGCGACCTTGCCGTCGGGGAGGGCCAGCACCGCGTCGGGCTCGTACAGCGCCACAAGGCCCTCGACATCGCCCGAGTTGAGTCTCTCCACCACGAAACGGCTGAGGTCCTCGGGCTCGACGGCCCGCTCGTGCGACCTGGTACCGCTCATGTTCCGCATCTCCCTGTCAGGCCGGTTCAGCCCGGGAACAGCATCCCGGTGCCGCGATCCTGGCAGGCGGAGCGACCGGCTCCGGGCAGCCCGGGCCCACGTTCATTCAGACGTGTGAACTGCGAAGGGGCGTAAGACATGTACAAACCATTGATCCGCACCGTCACCCTCGGAGTCGCCGCACCGCACCCGATATCCCCTGCGGTCGTCGAAGAGAAGGCCCTGCTCGCCAGGCGTGCGGAATCGGCCTGCCGTGCGGCCGGATACGAGGTGCAGACCGTAAGGCTGTCCACCCGGTCCGTCTTCGGTGACCTCGCCGGCCGAAAGCCGTCGGAAATCGTCTCCTACGCGCATGAACTGCAGACCGTTCTCGATGACGCGGGAATCGGCTACTGCTCGCTGGGGCCCGCGGATGCGGCCGACCCCGAATTCCCGCTGGGCACGCTCGATGTGATCGGGGATCTGCTGATCGGGGCAGAGTCCCTGAGCTGCACCGTCCAGACGGGGACGCGGCAGCACGGGGTGCGCTCCGAGGCTGCTGCGCCGGTGGCGCGTATCATCCGGCGGCTCGCCGAAGGAACGGCGCAAGGACTCGGGAACTTCCGCTTCGCCATGGTGGCCTGCGTGGATCCCGGCGGGCCTTTCTTTCCCGCCGCCCATCACAGTGGGCCGGATTCCCTCGCGATCGGCCTGCAGGGTGCGGGAATTGTCGCGCAGGCCATGCGGGAGGTCGGGCGTCTCGACCCCGCGGCCATCACACGACGGGTCAGGCAGGCACTGATCGAACACGCGGCGCCCGTGGCGGAGATCGCGGAGCGGACCGGCAAGGAACTGGGCCCGGCATTCGGCGGGATCGACCTGTCTCCGGCACCCGCGGGCGACGACAGCATCGCCGCGGCCATGGAGTCCTGCCTCACCGGACCCGTGGGCGGACCCGGGACCCTCGCCGTCACCGCGGCACTCACCGAGGCGATACGGAGCACGGGCCTGCCCACCTGCGGCTACAACGGGGTGATGCTGCCGGTGCTCGAAGACACCCGGCTCGCACAGCGCTGGCACGAGGGGACGGTCAACGCCCAGCAGCTGCTCGCCTATTCGGCGGTGTGCGGCACCGGGCTCGACACCATTCCGCTGCCCGGGGACACCACCGAGGACGAGATCGCGGGACTCCTGACCGATGTGGCAGCCATGGCCGTACGCCTGCGAAAGCCGCTGTCCGCGCGCCTCTTTCCGGTGCCCGGCAAGGAATCCGGCGAACGCACCACGTTCAACTCTCCCTATCTGGTCAACACCAGCGTCAAACGCTAGACGACAACAATCCTGACCTGCCTGTCCTGTCCCGCCGGCGGGACAGGACAGGCGGCAAGGTTGACGGCCAACGGGCGACAGTGCAGGGTCGGCGGCAACGAGTTCGGCGCGATGCGATGTTCTTTTCCGCGGTGACGCGTTTCGGAGGCGGGCATGAAGTTCGGAATCGGAATCGGGCGCACCCTCACGGCCCGGGATTCGGCAAAACTGGCACGCCAGGCTGATGAATTGGGGTATGAACACTGCACATTCATCGATTCACAGAACCTCTGCCGTGATTCGACCGCGATGATGGCCCTGGCCGCGGCGGCCACGACCCGAATCCGTATAGGGCAGGCCGTAACGAATCCCTACACACGCCATGCCTCTGTACTCGCGAATGTGATCGCAACAGTGGACGAGATATCCGAAGGGCGGGTATTCCTCGGAATCGGAGCCGGCGGAAGTGCCGTCGCCATGGTCGGCAGGAAGCCCCGTCCGCTGACGGAACTCGCCGAATACGTCCAGTTCTTCCGGGACTTCACCGGCGGAAAGGACACCGAGTGGCAGGGCCTGCCCATGCGTTCGGAGTGGGCGCAGCGCGAGATCCCCGTCCTCATCGGCACACACGGTGCCAAGAGCTGCCGGCTCGCCGGAAGGGTCGCCGACGGTGTGTTCCTGCCCGGCCTCTCACCGGAGATCGCCCGGTGGAAGCGGGCGCGGGTCGCCGAGGGAGCACAGAGCGCCGGGCGTGAACTGGCCGACCTCGAAGTGTGGTCCCGGGGCACGGTGTTCGTACACGACGACATGGACGCGGCGCGCGAGTACCTGCGCTCCTACGCGGCCACCTCGGCGTACTTCCTGTGGCGCTCGGTGCTGAGCCGAACGACCCCGGAATCCGAGGAACTGGCGGCCGGGCTGCCGGCGGCGGTGCTGTCGGACATGGCCGCCCTGGCCAAGCGCTACGACTGGTATCAGCACGAGGTCGTCGGCGCACCGCACGCCGCCGAGCTCTCGGACCGTCTCGTCGACTGCTTCGCGATCTACGGTCCGCCGTCCCGGTGCATCGAACGGCTTGAGGAACTGCGCGAGACCGGAGCCGACCGCGTCTCCCTGGTGCTCTACGGAGTCCCGGACCAGACGGCCATGATCAGCCGCTTCGTCGAGGACGTCGCCGTTCACCTCGGGTGAGCGCGCCACGCCGAGTGGAAGGAACCCCATGCCGTTCATCACCGTGCTCGCGCTCAAGGGGCGCACGCTGGAGCAGAGGCGCCTGTTCGCCGACGAGATCACCCGGCTCGCCGTGAAATGCCTGGACGCGAAACCCGAAGAGGTGCGTGTCCGGTTCGTCGAGATGGACGCGACCGAGTTCGCCCGGGGCGGGCAACTGATCGCGGACCAATCCTGAAACCTCTGGGGTGTTGCGAACCATGACTCTGTCGGCCACCACTCTGTCGCCCGGCCAGGAACGCGTTTGGCTTCTCAACGAGCTGCACCCGCGGGACGAGATCTTCACCCTCGGCGAACTGATGCTCGTCACCGGTGAGCTGAGCGCGCGGACGGTCCGCGGCGCACTGTCGGAACTCGCCGCCCGCCACCCGCTGCTGCGCACCGTGTTCCGGACACAGCACGCCCGTCCCCAGCCCGTGGTACTCCCGGCCCCGGACGTCTCTCTGGACGTCGTACGGGAGGAGGCCACAACGGCGCCCGAGGACCGGATGCGCAGGATCCGGCAGTGGGCGAAGGAGCTGACCGCCAGACCGTTCGACAAGGAACTGGGCCCGCTGTGGCGGGCGGGACTGCTGTCGCTCGGCCCCGGCGAGCACGCGCTGCTGCTCTGCGCGCATCAACTGGTCGCCGACCGGCGCTCGCTGGCGGTCCTCTTCGAGGAACTGGGTGAGATCTGCACCGCGTCGGCGCAGGACAGCCGTCGTACTGCGCCGCCGTCGGCGGAGTACCACACGGGTCCGCCCATGGCACCACAGACGCGGCTCGACGCCCGTGTGGAGGCCCTGGCCGGCATGCCCGTGGGCATCGAACTGCCCGCCGACCGGATACGCCCGCGCGCACTGGGCTTCACCGGCGCGCAGACCTCGCTGCGACTGCCCGCCGATACGGCCGGGGAACTGGCGGAGTTCGCCCGCGCCCAGGAAACCGACACCGAGACCCTGCTGCTCACCGCGTTCGCCGTCCTCGCCCACCGGTACACCGGTGTCACCGACATCGTGCTCGGGACCCCGCACCGTGACGCCGGACGCGCGGTCGGACCCCTGACGAATCTGCTGGTGGTACGCGCCGTACTCGCCGGGGACCCGCCGTTCTCCGAGGCGCTGGAGCGCATGCGGCACGCCTGCACCGAGGCGCGGGCGTACGCCGATGTGCCCTTCGAGCAGCTCGTCGAGAAGCTCGACCCCGAGCGCGACCTGAGCAGACGCCCGGTCTGCCAGCTCGGATTCGAAATCCGGCCGGAACCCACCTGCACCCTGCCGGGCGCCACCACCGCGCCCCTGCCCTTCGACCCGGGGACGGCGGCCTTCGACCTGGCCCTCGTCGTCACGCCCGAGGACGACGGCACCCGGCTGACCTTCACGTACGACACGGAGCTGTTCGAGGAAGGGACGGTCACCCGCCTCGCCGAGAACTTCAGCACCCTGCTGGCCGGCCTCGCGGCCAAACCGGGCGAGACCATCGGCCGCCAGCGGCTGCTCGCCCCCGAAGAGGCACGCCACGTCCTGTACGACGGTAACGACACCCGCGTCGACTTCCCCACCGACCGGCTGATCCACCAGCTCGTCGCCGAGCAGGCGGCACGCAGGCCCGAGGCGATCGCACTCGTCGCAGGCGACGACCGGATGACCTTCGGCGAACTCGACCGGCGCGCAAACCAGGTGGCGAACCATCTGCGCGAGCTGGGCGTGGGACCTCAGGTCCCGGTCGGCATCTGCCTGCGCCGCTCCATCGACCTGGTCGTCGGTGTGCTCGGCATCCTCAAGGCCGCGGGCGCCGCGGTCCTCCTCGACCCCTCCCAGCCGACCCGCCGGCTGGCGTCCATGCTCAACGACGCCCGGACGTCCGTACTGCTCACTTCCGAGGCGCTCCTCGCCCACCTGCCCAGCGAGTACGCGGGCCATGTCCGCTGTCTCGACCGGGACCGGGCACTGTTCGCCGGGGCCGACCCGGCGAGCCCGCCGGAGCGGGCGCACCGCCAGGGCCTGTGCCAGATCGCGTACACATCGGGCTCCACCGGCGAACCGCGCGGGGTCGCCTTCCACCACGGCGCGGTGCTGCTCGTCGCCCACGGCACCCGGCGGGCGTACTCCCTGACGGAGGAGGACCGGGGCACCTGGATCTCCGCCCCCGGCTTCGGGATCTCGTACGTGAACGAGCTGTGGCCCTTCCTCAGCGCGGGAGCGGCCGTGCACATCGCGGACGAGACGACGACCGGCACGCCCTTCCGGATCCGCGACTGGCTGATCGAAGCCGGGATCACCGTGACCGTGCTCGCCAAGGCACTCGCGGAGCGGGTGTGCGCGGTCGACTGGCCGGGCGAGGTGGCGCTGCGGATCCTGATGGTCTCCGGCGAACGCGTCGGCTGGCTCCCGTCGTCGGTGCCCTTCGAGATCGTCACCATCTACGGGTCCACCGAGACCACGAACGCCACCACCTGCCTCAACGAGGCCGACGGGGTGCGCATCACACCCAAGAGCGTGCCGCCCGAGCGACGGCACAGCTCAAGCACACCGGTCGGCCTGCCTGTGCCCAACGCCCGGGTCTATCTGCTCGACGCCTCCCTCCAGCCCGTGCCCATGGGCGTGGCGGGACAGATCCACGTGGGCGGGGACCTCATCCAGAGCGGATATCTGCACCGGCCGGACCGCACGGCCGAGAAGTGGATCCCCGACCCCTTCGCCGTGCGGCCCGGTGCACGCATGGTCGCCACGGGCGACATCGGCCGCCGGCTCCCCGACGGGTCGGTCGTCGTCCTGGGACGCGCCGACGAACAGGTCAGCCTCAACGGCTACCGCATAGAGCTCGGCGAGGTCACCGCCCGCCTGCTGGAACACCCCGCGGTCCGGCAGGCCACCGTGACGATCAGACAGGACCGCCCCGGCGAGCGCCGGATGGTCGCCTATCTCGTGACGGACACGCACCGGCGCCCGGCCAGTGGTGAACTGCGCGACCTGCTGGGGGAACAACTGCCCGCCTACATGGTCCCCGGGACGTTCGTCGTGCTCGACGCGCTCCCGCTGCTGCCCAACGGCAAGGTGAACCGCAGGGCCCTGCCCGCGCCCGACGCCCCGAGGGGCGCCACAGGCACTACGGTCGCGCCGCGCACCGACGTCGAGGAGACACTGGCGCGCGTGTGGTGCGAGGTGCTGCACCAGGAGCGGGTGGGCGTACGGGACAACTACTTCGAACTGGGCGGCGACTCGCTCACCGGCATGGAGCTCATGGCGTCGGTCAGCCGCGTGCTCGGTGTGGACCTCCCGCTGCGCGTGCTCTTCGAGTCCCCGACCATCGAGGAGATGGCCGCGGTGGTCGAGGGCGCGGGCGAAGGGGCACCGGGCGTGGCATCCGCACCGGGCGACCTGCCGCCGGTCACGGCGCGGCCGGACCAGCGGTACGAGCCGTTCCCCCTCACCGACATCCAGCACGCCTACTGGATCGGCCGCAGCGGCGGCATCGAACTCGGCGATGTGGGCTGCCACGGATACCAGGAGTGGGACGTCCCCGGGCTCGACACGGAGCGGCTGCGGCGCGCCGTCGACCTGCTCGTGGCGCGCCACGACATGCTCCGCGCGGTCGTCACCCCGGCCGGGCAGCAGCGTGTCCTGAAGGAGGTGGCGCCGTACGACCTGCGGGTGACGGACCTGCGTTCCCTCACGGCCGGTGAGCGGGACGAGCGGCTCACCGCGATCCGGGAGAAGCTGTCCCACGAACTCCTGGCCGTCGACCGCTGGCCGCTGTTCGACCTGCGGGTCACACTCGTCGACGAGACCGTGGCACGCGTGCATGTCAGCTTCGACCTGCTGATCTTCGACGCCAGGAGCGCGCGGATCTTCACCCAGGAACTGACCGGGCTGTACGAGAACCCGGACCTGGCGCTGCCCGCACTCGAACTGTCCTTCCGTGACTACGTACTTGCCGAGCGCGCCGCCCAGGAGAGCTCACCGCTCCACCGCGCCTCGCGCACCTACTGGCAGGAGCGTCTCGACGACCTTCCGCCCGCCCCGGAACTGCCGTATCTGCGAAGCCTGGGCTCGGTTCGCCAACCGCGGTTCGTACGCTGCCCCGGGCGGCTGGAGCCGGATGTCTGGCAGGGGCTGCGACAGGCGGGCGCGAGCGCGGGCATCACACCGTCGGCACTGCTTCTCGCGGCCTTCGCCGAGGTGCTGGGCGGTTGGAGCGCGAGCCCCCGGTTCACCATCAACCTGACCCTGTTCAACCGGCCGCCGCTGCACCCCCAGCTCAACGATCTGCTGGGCGACTTCACCTCCGGACTCCTGCACGCCGTCGAAGGTGACGGAGCCACCTTCCTGGACCGGGCCAGGCAGGTGCAGGACCGGCTCTGGAGCGACCTGGAGAACCGTCACACCAGCAGCGTTCAGGTCATGCGCGACCTGGCGCGGCGACAGGGCGGCGGGCTGCCTCGGGCAGCGATGCCGGTGGTGTTCTCCAGCCTGGTCGGCGTCCCGCGCATGGAGTGGGGCAGCCTCGGCACCTACGCGTACGGGGTCACCCAGACACCACAGGTCGCACTCGACCACCAGGTCATGGAGGTGGACGGCGGACTCGACTACTGCTGGGACGCCGTGGCCGAACTCTTCCCCGACGGCCTGCTCGACGACATGGCCGCCGCCTACGGGCACCTCCTGCGGGACCTCGCGACCCGGCAGGATGCCTGGACGCAGGAGCAGCCGACCGCACCGCCGGCCGGTCAGCTCGCGCGGCGCAGCGAAATCAACGCGACCGGCACAACGCCGTCCACGGACCCGCCGGTCAGCGGTCTGCTGCACGAACCCTTCCTCCGCCGGGCCGCCGAGACCCCCGACGCCCCGGCCGTCGAGGCATCCGGGCGTACCCTGACCTACCGGGACCTCGACACGATCTCGGCCGGTATCGCCCACCGGCTCGGTGAACTCGGCGCACGGCCCGGCCGGTTGGTCGCGGTCGTGATGAACAAGGGCTGGGAACAGGTCGCCGCGGTCCTCGGCGTGCTGCGAGCGGGGGCGGCCTACCTCCCGATCGATCCCGGGCTGCCCGCCGCACGGATCGGCTATCTGCTGGAGAACGCACAGGTGGAGGTGGTGCTCACCCAGGACGCCGTGGACCGTGAGCTGACCTGGCCGCCGGGCACCACCGCGGTCCATGTCGGCGGAACACCGCTGCCGTCGCCCGCCGGGCAGCCGCGCAGCGCACCGGCCGGACCCGAGGATCTGGCGTACGTCATCTACACCTCGGGCTCCACGGGGGAACCCAAGGGCGTCATGATCGAGCACCGCGCCGCGCGCAACACCGTGCTCGACATCAACAGCCGCTTCCGCGTCGGCCCCGGCGACAGGGTCCTGGCGATCAGCTCCCTCAGCTTCGACCTGTCGGTCTGGGACGTCTTCGGAACCCTGGGCGCGGGCGGCACGCTCGTCATCCCCGAGCCGTCCGGCAACCCGGACCCCTCGGCCTGGGCGGAGCTGCTGCGCCGCCACCGCGTCACCGTCTGGAACTCGGTGCCCGCACTCCTGCAGATCCTCCTGGATTACACCCGGGGCCGCGGCGAGCGACTGCCCACCGAGCTGCGGACGGTCCTGCTCAGCGGGGACTGGATCCCCGTCGCGACCTACGAGCACCTGCGCGAAGTGGCCCCGGACGCCAGGCTGATCAGCCTGGGCGGGGCGACGGAGGCGTCCATCTGGTCGATCTCGTACGAAGCGGGTCCTCCCGGCCCCGCGTGGGCGAGCGTGCCCTACGGCAGGCCCCTGGCCAACCAGCGCTGGCATGTGCTCGACGACCGGATGCGGCCCCGGCCGGACTGGGCGACGGGCGGGCTGTACATCGCGGGCGACGGCCTCGCCCGCGGCTACTGGCGCGACCCGGAGAAGACCGCCGCCAGATTCGTGACCGACCCGCACACCGGGGAACGCCTCTACCGCACCGGTGACCTCGGCCGCTGGCGCCCTTCGGGCGACATCGAGATCCTCGGCCGGGAGGACTTCCAGGTGAAGATCCTCGGCCACCGGGTGGAGCTGGGCGAGATCGAGGCGGCGCTCCAGGACCATCCGCAGGTGGCGGGCTGCTGCGTCGTCGCGCTCGGCGAACCCGGCGCGCCCCGGCGCCTCGTCGCGCATGTCGTGAGAGAACCGGACACCGCACCGGCCCCCGACGAACTGCGGGAGTTCCTCGCGCAGAGGATTCTCGGCGACATCGTGCCCTCGCTCTTCAACTTCCTCAAAGCCCTGCCGCTGACCTCCAACGGCAAGGTCGACCGCACCGCGCTGACGGCGCTCGGGGAGCCCGTCGAACCCGGCGTCCGCGCCGAGTCGCCCGCCACCGAGACCGAGGAGGTGCTGCTGCGCATCGAGGCGGACATCCTCGGCGCCGACCGGCTGGGCCCCGGGGACGACTTCTTCACCTCGGGCGGAGACTCGCTGCGCGCCATCGCGGTGATCAACGGCGCTGCCGACGCGGGCCTCGACATCCCGGTCGAGCTGTTCTTCCAGTACCGGACGGTGCGGGAACTGGCGGCCCGGCTCGACGCCGCCGCTCCCAAGGACGGCCCGACGATCCTCGACATGAGGGACGACACATGACGCTGCTGATCCACGAGCTGATCGCCGAACAGGCCGCGCTGCGACCGGACGGGCCCGCCGTCGTGTCCGACGGCACGACCCTGACCTACGGCGAACTCAACCGCGGGGCCAACCGGCTCGCCGCCCATCTGCGCACCCTGGGAGCCGCCCCCGAAGTCCGCGTCGGAGTCTGCCTGCCGCGCTCCGCCGATGCCGTCGTCACCCTGCTCGGCGTGGTCAAGTCGGGCGCCGCGCCCGTACTGCTCGACCCGGCCGCTCCCGGCAACAGGATCGCGTTCATGCTCAGGGACTCGGGCGCCCGCGCCGTCGTCACCACGACGGACACGGTCCCGCAAGAGGTCCTGCGCGAGGCGACGGCCCACGGTGTACGGCCGGTGCTGCTCGACCGGGACACGGCCGCGATCGACGCCCACCCCTCGACGGACCACGCAGTGACCGGTCTCACCCCGGACAGCGCCGCCCATGTCGTCTACACCTCGGGCTCCAGCGGTGAACCCAAGGGCGTCGTAGCCCGCCACGAAACGGTGCTGCACTGCGCGCACTGGGCACGCGAGGCGTTCTCCGTCACCGCCGACGACCGCTCGACCTGGGTGTCGTCACCGGGCTTCGGGGTGTCCCTGGTCAACGAGCTGTGGCCGTTCCTCTCCGCCGGCTGCGCGGTGCACCTCCCCGACGGCGAGACACTGCTCTTTCCCGAACGGCTGCGGGACTGGCTGACGGAGCATCGAATAACCGTCGTACAGCTGGTGAAGACGCTCGCGACCGGGCTGTGCGGGGTCACCTGGACAAAGCACTCCACGCTGCGGCTGCTCCTCGCCACGGGCGAGCGGTTCGAGCGGGAACTGCCCGACGGGCTGCCCTTCGAGGTGGCCGTCACCTACGGCTCGACGGAGACCACCCACATCACCTCCCGCGGCCGGGCCGTGTCGCACACCCGTGTGCACCTCCTGGACGAGAATTTCGCCGAGGTCCCGGCCGGTACGGAGGGCGAGATCCACGTCGCAGGCCCCGGTCTCGCCCGGGGTTACGCGAACGACCCCGCCCTGACCGCGCAGCGCTGGCTCCCCGACCCGTATACGGACCGGCCCGGCGCCCGCATGTACCGCACCGGGGACATCGGCCGGCTGCTCGACGACGGCACGCTCGACATCCTGGGCAGGACCGACCGCCAGGTGAAGATCCGCGGCAAACGCGTCCACCTCGACGAGGTCGAGGGACACCTCCTGCGCGGCGAGGAGGTGACGGAGGCCGCGGTGGTGGCCCGCGGCGAGGGGGACGGCCGGCGCCTGGTCGCCTATGTCACCGGCGTCACCCCCGACCGGGTGCCGCACCTGCACTCCGGGCTCCGGCGCGAACTCCCCGACCACATGCTGCCGTCCGACTTCGTGATCCTGGACGCCCTGCCCCGCACCCTCAGCGGGAAGCTCGACCGGCAGGCACTGCCGGAACCCAAGCGGGACCGCGCGGCCTCCGCCGCCCCGATGCGGGAGGCGCGCGACGACCTGGAGCGCGAGCTTGCCGCAATATGGCGTGAGTTGCTCTGCCTGGACGAGATCGGGACCGCGGACGACTTCTTCGAGCTCGGTGGACACTCGCTGCTCGCCGTCCAGCTGGTCGGCGCCATCGAGGACCGTATCGGCGCGTACGTCGATCTGCCGGGCTTCTACGAGCGGCCGACGATCGCGGACCTCGCGCAACTGGTTGCTGCCGCTCCCGGCAGACCGGGCGCCTGCCTGGTACGGACCGGGCCGGGGGCCGGAGCCGGGCTGCGGCTGGTCTGCTTCCCCTTCGCCGGCGGAGGACCGTCCGCGTACGGAAGCTGGCCGGACGCCCTGCCGCCCGACGTCGAGCTGATCTGCGTACAACCGTCGGGCAGGGGCGAACGGCTGGCCGAGGCACCGCTGGAGCGCATCGACGAACTCGTGGCCGAGGTGGGGAAGGCGCTGGCCGAGCTGGAGCCGCTGCCCACCGCGTTCTTCGGGCACAGCTCCGGGGCGGTGGTCGCCTACGAACTGGCGCTCTGGCAGCGACGGCACGGCCACGCCCAGCCCGTACACCTCTTCGCCTCCGGCTCCGCCGCCCCGCAGGTCCCCGTGAGGACCCGGGTCCACCGGTTGTCCGACGACGCGCTGCGCGAGCATCTGAGAGAACTCGGCGGCACCCCTCCCGAACTGCTCGACGACCCACGGCTCCTGAAGGTCATGCTGCCGACGCTGCGCGCCGACTTCGCCCTGCACGAGACGTACACGTACCGGAGCGCAGCGCCTCTCGCCTGCCCGATCACGGCCTTCGGCGGCACCGAGGACACCGAGGTCGACCCCGTGGAACTGGCGCTCTGGCAGACCCGGACACAGGCCGCGTTCGAATCCCGCCTCGTCACCGGCGGCCACTTCTACCTGCACAGCGCCCGCGACGACCTCCTCTCCCGGATGCTCCACGCACTCGCACCCTTGCTCGGCCCCTCGGAGACGGCCTCATGACAACCACCGCGGCGGAGCACCTCGAAGTCGTCGAATCGGCCGACGGAGTCCCGATCGCCTGCTGGCGCTCGGGCACCGGACCGCCCCTGGTCCTGGTGCACGGCAGCGGCGAGGACCACAGCAGATGGCGACCCGTCGTGGCGCGCCTGAGCGACAGGTTCACGGTGTACGCCATCGACCGCCGGGGCCGCACGGCCAGCGGCGACGCGGACTCCTACACCCTGCGCGACGAGGCGCGGGACATCGCCGCCGTGATCGACCGGGCCGGCCCCGGAGCCGACCTCCTGGCCCACTCCTACGGAGCGATCTGCGCCCTGGAGGCGACGACACTCACCAAGGGAATCGGCCGGGTGATCCTCTACGAGCCCCCGATACCTGTCGACGGCAGCCGCGATCTGTCCGGCCTGGACACGCGGTTGACCGAACTGATCGACGCGGGCGACGAGGTCCGCGCACTCGGCCTGTTCCTCGTCGAGGTGGCGGGCGTGAGCCGGCGCGAAGTGGATGTCCTGGTCCGTATCCCGGCATTTTGCGAGCGGGCGCCGCTGGCACGGACCCTGGCCCGCGAGATAGAGGCCTCGCGGCGCTACGTCATCGAGCCGGACCGATTCCGGGACGTGACGCTCCCCGCCCTGCTGCTGGCCGGCGGCGACAGCCCTCCGGAGCTGCGTCAGGCGGTCGACGCGGTCGGCGAACTGCTGGCGGACTCCCGGGTGGAGGTCCTCGCGGGCCAGGCGCACCGGGCCATGGACACGGCCCCCCGGCTGTTCCTCGACACCGTGCTGGGCTTTCTCCCGCAATGACCTGATGCCCCGTCAATGAACCATGACATGCATGACATGAAGGGAATGGAAAACATGAAGCGCTCCGCCGTGAACCCCTGGGAATGGTCGCTCAAGTTCGGTTTCAACCAGGGCGAAGTCGTGGAGGAACACACACGTATGCTCGTCTGCGCGGGTCAGACGTCGCTCGACGGCGACGGTGAGGTGGCGCACGCCGGTGACATGGCGCGGCAGATCGGCCAGGCGCTCGACAACGTCGAAGCGGTGCTCGCCAAGGCCGGGATGGACCTCACCAACGTCGTACGGCTCAACATGTACACCACGGACATGGAGCTCTTCCTGGAGCATGTGAGCGTCATGGGCAAGCGCCTCGAAGCGGTCGACGCCGCGCCGCCGGGATCGCTGCTCCAGGTCTCCGGGCTGGCGTTCCCGGAGCTGCTGGTGGAGCTCGAGGCCACGGCCGTGAGCTGACGGATGAGCGGGCAGGAGTACGGAGGTCCGCCGGTCAGGGAGGTCTTCCGGGTGCGTCCCGGTCCCGCCGTACCGGACGGGACGCGGGCGGAGGGCCGGTCAGGACCGGAACCGGGCGGGAAGCCGCGCGGCGCGGTGGAGCGCCTGTGGGCGGCGGGCCGGCTGTCGATGACGGTCCACCTCGACGACAAGGTGCCGCTCTACACGCTCCTGCCCCACACCCGCCCTCCAAAACGGCCGGACACGGCCCCGCCCGACGGCCTCGTGCTGTCCCGGTTCGCGGTGATCCGCCGAGGCCGGGGCGGGCTCGTCATCGAGTCCCCGCGCGCCTGGTGCGACGTGCGGCTGCGGGACCCGGCGCTCCTCGGCGCGCTGACCGGCGCCGGCGAAACGTCTCCCGGCCACCTGCCGGACGCGGCCGCAGACCGGGTGGGGCGGGATCTGTGGTGGGCCGGACTGGCCGTCCCCGCGACGGACGACGCCGAGGAGAGGGAACCGGAGTTACGGCAATGGGCCCCGCACGAGCTGTGGTTCCACAGCCGCACCAGGATGTCCGGGCGGCGGGCGGGCGGCGGCTTCGGAAGGACCGACTGGGCACAGGGCGTATTCGGGCCGCTCCCCGCCCAGCACCCGCCCTTCCCCGGCCCGGGCATCGATCTCCACCGCCCCGACCTCGGCAGGCTCCGCTCCACCGACCCGAGCCTGACCGCCGTCCTGGAGACGCGCAGAACGATCCGCACCCACGACGACACCTCCCCGCTCACGGCCGAGCAACTGGGGGAGTTCCTCTTCCGCTGCTGCCGCAACCGCTGGAAGGCGGAGCTGCGCGGTGTCGAGTACGTCAGCCGGCCCTATCCGGCGGGCGGCTCGGGATACGAGCTGGAGCTCTACCCGGTGGTGAGAAATGTCGCCGGGATCGCTCCCGCGCTGTACCACTACGACCCGCAGGGCCATCGGCTGGAGCGGGTCTGCGGACGGACGCCCGAGGTGCGGCGCCTGCTCGCGCTGGCGGCCACACTCGCCGACCAGGAGCAGCAGCCGCAGACCCTGCTGGTGGTGGCAGCCCGGTTCGGCCGCCTGATGCGGTCCTACGAAGGCATGCCGTACGCGCTGATCATGAAGCACACCGGGGTCCTGTTCCAGACGATGTACACCGTCGCGACGGCCATGGGGCTGGCGCCCTGCGCCCTGGGGACCGGGGACTCCGGGGCCTTCGCACGGGCCACCGGGCTCGACCCGTACACCGAGGCGAGCGTCGGCGAGTTCATGCTCGGCAGCCGCCCGACGACGAGATCCATGTGAGCGCCGATCAGGAGAGTGAGCCGGATGCAGACACCGTTGATCGTGAGTCAGGGGCAATGCGCGGTATGGGAGGAGCCGATCGGTCCCGCGGGCGTGCGGCTTCGCCGCCGCGCCGTCTTGGACCCGCAGCCCGGCCAGGTGACCGTGAGGGTCAGGGCCGCCGGTCTCAACCACCTCGACCTGTGGGTGGTCACCGGCGCCCAGCGCGTCGAGCCGCCGCGGGTGATCGCCGCGGACGGCGCGGGCGTGGTGGAGGCCAGCGGCTGTGACGAGTGGGCGGCGGGCGACGAGGTGCTGTTCTACCCGGTGGCGGCCTGCTGGAGTTGCGAGCACTGCCGCAACGGGCAGCAGGTGCGCTGCAGCAGGTTCGCCGTGCTGGGCGAGCACTCCGACGGAGCGGCCTGCGAGCTGGTGCGCCTGCCCTCGCACAGCCTCCACCGCAAGCCGGCGGAACTCAGCTGGGAGGAGGCCGCCGCCCTGCCACTGGCCTATCTGACGGCATGGCGGATGATCGTCACCCGCGCGCGGCTGAAGGCCGGGGAGACCCTCCTGGTCATCGGCGGCAGCGGCGCCGTGGGCACCGCGGCCGTACTGATCGGGAAACATCTGGGCGCGCGGGTCATCGCCACGACCCGGGCGAAGGAGAAGGAACCGCAGCTCCTGGCGCTCGGCGCCAGCGATGTGTTCAGCTCGTCGGGCTTCTCCCGCTCGGTGCTCGACGTGACCGACGGACACGGCGCCGACGTCGTCTTCGAGCATGTGGGTGCGGCCACCTTCGACGAGTCGCTGCGCTCGGCCGCCTTCGGCGGGCGCGTGGTGACCTGTGGTGCGACGAGCGGCCTGGTCACACCGGTCAGTCTGCCCCGGGTGTTCGTGCGCCAGCTGGAGATCCTCGGGTCGACTGCGGGCAACGCGGAGGAGTTCGGGGATCTGGTGCGGGCAGCGGGGCAGGGGCTGCGGCCCGTGGTGGCCCGGACCTACCCCTTCGCCGAGGTGCGGGACGCCCTGGACTTCCTCGACAAGTCCGACCAGGTGGGCAAAGTGGTGCTCAGGATGTGACGCCCGGGCGGGCCCGGCAGCCGGTCAGTGAACGGCTGACCGGGCCATCTCCTGCACCGTTCGCGCCGCCTGGTGGCGTACCCGGGCCTCGTGCTCCGCCGGTACGCCGATGCGGTTGCAGATCAGATGGGCACAGCGGTCCACCTCCGTCAGCACATTGCGAACGCCGGCGATCCCGTACGGCCCCCGCCATCCCCTGGCCGACGGGGTGAAGCGGCCCGCTGCCGCCTCGTCGGCGAGCGCCGCCCGCAGCGCCGTGACCGAGGCCGCCCACCGCGCCACGGGGCCGGTGCTCCCCACTGCGCCGTCCGCGGCCGAGGCGAGGGGGCGGACACGGGAGGCGATCCGGTCGAGCGTGGAGCGCCGGCGCAGATACCGCTCTTCGGACCCGTCCGCCCCGAAGCCGGGCGCCCCGCCCTTGTCGATGGCTCTGTCCAGTTCCCGCACGCCGTGCGTACCGGCCAGCCAGGCCGAGAGGATCAGACAGAACGCGGCCGTGTGCCGCTCACCCGCCGACCTGCCCGGGGCGAGCAGGTCGAGCGCGATCCCGCTCGACTCGACGAGGTGCCGCTCGATCGCGGCCAGCGCCGCCCCGTCTCCGTACCGCCGCAACTCCCCGTCGTCCGGTGCGAATCGAACGGGTGTCTCCGCCCGGCTGCGCACCAGGCGGCGTACGTCGTCCTCGTCCCGGCGGCCCAGGACCCGTACATGCAGCAGGACTTGCGCTTCGTCCCCCTCGCCGCGGCGGAAGTACCAGTCGTGGCCCAGCTCGGCGACGAGCGGGCCCACCACCGCCGTGAGCAGTGTGTCGGCGCCCTCCCGGGAGGTGAATCCGGCCTGGATCCAACGCGGTTCACTCATCGGGACCGCCCTCGGCGGCCGGTGTCCGCGCCACGTGCCGGAGCGTGCGGTCGACGAGCACGCCCGCCACCCCCAGGTACTGCCGCGGATCGAGCAGCTCCTCCAGCGGATGCCCGGCGAGCAGCTTCCCCAGCTCCGGGTCGCCCGCCACCGCTTCGGCGAAGGGGACACCCTCCGCGGACGCCCTCAGAGCGATGCGCGTGACGCACTGTTTGGCACGGACCCGGCCCAGCGACGCCGTGAGCCGGACCGCCAGCCGCTCGGCCACGATCTGCCCCTCGGTCGCCACCGCATTGGCCCACATCCGGTGCGGCAACGGCACCAGCCCCTCGGCCAGTTCCGCCGCGGTCCGCGCGGCACCCCCGGTCAGCCGCAGCACCTCGCGCAGCGGCTGCCACTCCGCCTGCCAGGCGCCACCCGGCCGCTCGTCCTCCGCGAGCATGCACTGGGCCAGTACCGAGGCATACCCCGGAACCTGGACCGCGGCCGACACCAGCAGTGAGGCGAGAACCGGATTGCGCTTCTGCGGCATGGCCGACGAGGCGCCCCGGCCCTCGCCCCCCGGTTCGAGCCCCTCCCCGACCTCGGTGCGCGTCATGTTCCGGACATCGAGCCCGAACTTCCCCAACACGCCTGCCACAACGGCGAGTTCATGGCTCAGAGCCACGAACGGGGCGCGCGAGGTGTGCCAGGGCAGCAGCGGCTCGGCCAGACCCAGTTCCTCGGCGAAGACACCGACGAGAGCCAGCGCCGCGGGCTCGTCCACCGCTCCCCGCACCCCGTCGGCGAGGGCGAACTCGTGGTACGCCGACAACGTCCCCGCCGCACCTCCCAGCTGGGCCGGAAGTGCCGAAGCCGTCGCGGACAGCCCGCGCTCGGCGTCGTCGACGGCGTACAGCCAGCCCGCGGCCTTCAGCCCGAAGGTGGTCGGCACGGCGTGCTGGGCGAGCGTACGGGCCGGCATCACGGTGTCGCGGTGCTCGGCCGCGAGGCCGGCGAGCGCCGTGACCACCCGGCGCAGATCCGCCCGGATCAGGGCGATCGCCCGGCCACTGACCAGCATCGCGGCGGTGTCCATGATGTCCTGGCTGGTGCTGCCGCGGTGGACGTGGTCGGCCGCTTCGGGGGCGTACGCCGCCACTCGCTCGGTCAGATCCGCCACCAGCGCCACCACGGGGTTCGCGGCGTTCCGCGCCCGGCGGGCCAGCGACACCGGATCCAGCCGTGCATCACGGGTGACCTCGGTGATCGCCTCGGCCGAACGCGCGGGGACGAAACCCAGCCGGGCCTGGGCCCTCGCCAGCGCGGCCTCGGCGTCGAGCATCGCCTGCAGCCAGGCCTCGTCCGAGACCGCGGCCTCGACCGGGGTGCCGGCCCGGACCGTGGACAGCAGGCCGGTGTCGGTTCCTGGTGGGTGCTCGGTCATGACGATCGGTTCCTCTCCTGAGCAGCAAAGGAGCGCGGGGATCCGGCGGCCGCGGACCCCTGCGGACCGCGCACCGAGAGCGCGGCCCTGGCCATGGCGTCGGAGTCGCCGAGAATCACGGAGTTCACCCCCGGGCGGACCCCGGCGGCCGTGACCCAGTGCACGTGCTCGGTCGGCACGCCGTACGCGAAGCGCGCGGGGTGGGGGCGGCCTCGGACATCCAGTACGTGGTACGGAGCCGGGCTCACCGCCAGGCCGCCCGTCCGGTAGCCGGGCCCTGCCGGGTCGGCGATGACATAGGGGCGGCACTGGCCGCGGGTGAGCATGGACCGCACGAGCGGATCCCGGGTGTGCCGGATGTCCGCGTCGGGAAGGCGGGCCTCGACCAGCGCGTCCACCAGGATCGGGCGGTCGCCGGTCAGCTCGGATCCGATGCCGAAGCGGCCGCTGTCGGCGTCGGCGGTCACCGACATGCCCGGGCCGACGAGCAGCAGGACTCCCGCCTCGATCAGGGCGATCATCTCCTGGATCCGGCCGACCGGCGGTCCGATGGAGAGGAAGGCGTTCATGGGGGTGTACCAGGCATCGAGATCGGCCCGGTACGAACTCCCGCTGATCCCGCCGTGATCGACCACGAGCCGGATCTCGTTGCGCAGATCGCGCAGCACGTCGAGGGCGCTCTTGACCGGGTCGGAGACATTGCCGCGCGCCGCGTGCGCCACGTCCCGCGGCAGATAGTCGAGCAGCCACGCGTTGAACCCGGCGATCCCCGAGAAGGAGCCGGGGGAGTAGGGCCTGTTGACCGACTCCCAGTCCCACCGGTCCTCGGGGCCGAGTCCGAACTCGCGCAGCAGCCTGTCCTCGTCGCTCTCGCCGCCGCCGGCCAGGACGGTCTTGGCGTACCGGGAGAGGAAGTCGACGGCCGTGCCGGGGCGGCTGCGTTCGGTCAGCAGCGCCGCGTAGTAGACGCTCTCCACCTCCTTGGTCACCAGCGGCCACACCTGCTGCCGGAAGTGGGCCGGTGCGCCCGCGTCCGCCGCCTTGCGCAGGGCGGCGAGCACATCCGGGGTCAGGAACAGCGGCTCGTGGCGCTCGGACACACCCTTCTCGTTCTCGCCCCTGGCGTGGTACGGGATACCGCGGCGCGAACCCGCCAGCAGGCGCGGCTCCTCGCCCGACGGCTCGTAGAGGAGTCTGCCGTTCCAGGGATGGAAGGAACCACCGCGCCCGGACGTCAACAGGGCCATGTAGTCGAAGAAGTTGAGGCCCAGGCCGCGCAGCGCGACGAGGTCCCCCGCGCCGATGGCGCGCAGATCGACATCGGCCGGGTTCGCGGGCGGGATGTAGACGCGCCGGTGTTTACGGGCGTGCCCGGCCAGACCCCGTACCTCGGCACCCGGATCCATGTCGCAGTGGCCCTGCGCCATGATGACCGCGTCGACGCCGGTGATCGGCTCGCCGTCGTCCAGCACGATGTCCTGGCGGCCGTCGTCGCGGTCCGTGATCGCCACCGCGGTCGCCCGGCGGACATCGAGGGACACCCCGGGCGGGGCGGTGTGGCACACGAACCGGAACGCCCAGCGCAGATAGTGGCCGTAGAAGGCGCGGGACGGATAGGTGTTGGGGCCCAGGCGCTCCGCCTCCCGCAGCACATCGGCGGGAATGTCGTCGAGCCACTCCATCAGGACGAGAAAGCCCGCCCATTCGTACAGACTCGGGCCCTCCAGAATCGGCCCTTCGCAACCGACACTCGCGTCGGGAAAGATCGTGATCTGGGATGCCACGGTATTCATCAGCAGCTCGCCGGACTGATCCGTACGCCAGACCCGGCCGGCCCCGGCCGGATACGGGTCGATCACATGGATGACACAGCGCGCGTCCCCGGCGACGACGGGCGCGTTGGCGCAGAGCCGCTCCACGACGGAAAGTCCGCGGGGACCCGCGCCGATCACGGCGACCGATATCTCAGCCATGGGTCATTCGGCCTTGACCAGTACGGCCTCGAGGTACTCGACCGGGGCGACGAGGCAGCCGTCGGACGCCCGGTTCCTGCCGTGCCACATGGCGATGAGGTCCCGCTCCAGGGCGGCCGCCCGGCTCTTGGGGAGTACGGAGAACGTCATCCGGGTCGGCCCGAAATTGGACCGGAAATGATCCATCCAGTGTTCCGGCGAGCGGTAGCGGAAAACGAAGTCGCGGGTGGCGGACCGTATTTCGGTGACACCCTCGCCGAACAGCTCGTGCAGGGCCTCCGGGTCACCCCAGTCGGTGGGCTTCGGTACGCCCGGCGTGGGCGGGATGTAGTCGGACATGACCCGGAAGAGCTCGCCGAGGGCGCCGTTCTGTGTCCAGCAGGCGAGTCCGATCCGGCCGCCGGGCCGGCAGACCCGCAGCAGCTCGGCCGCCGTCCGCTTCTGGTCGGGCGCGAACATCGCCCCGAAGGCGGATGTAACGACATCGAATTCGCCCTCGTCGAAAGGGAGGTGCTCCACATCGCCCTCCACGAGATCGGCGTCGACGCGCTCCACCTCCAGGCGCCGGCGCGCGGCCTCCAGCATCGCCGGTGAGAAGTCGAGCCCGGTCACGTCCGCGAAGCGGCGGGCGGCGGCGATGGTCGCGTTGCCGCTGCCGCAGGCGGCGTCCAGCACGCGCGAGCCGGGCCGGATGTCGAGCGTCTCCATGAGCTGTTCGCTCGCGATGACCGTCGATCCTGCGACCGACGTGTAGTCGCCGGCCGACCACCCGGCCTTCTGGAAGTCCTTGAGCGAGGTCGCGCGAGGCGCGGGAACTGAGGTCATGTCAGGCTCCAGCCGGATTGTGGGTGCGTAACCAGTCGCTCAGGGCAGCCGCCTGCTCCCAGGCGCCGGTGATCAGATCCAGTACGCCTGGACTGCCGAGCCAGGCGGAGGCCGGCCAGGTCCGGTCGGCGGTGAGACTCCGGTGCCGCAGGAGCCGGATGTGGGGATGGCCGGCCGGTACACCCCTGGGCGCCGTACGGAGCTGCTCGCCGCCGATCGTGAACTTCCGGGCCTCCAGGTCCTCCACGACCTTCAGCAGTACGCCGCCGGGCGGGCCGTCCACCGCCCGCCGGAACCGTTCCAGCCACTGTCTGTCCCCGCGGAAGACCCCGACGGAGGCCGTGAGCCCGGTCGCGGACACGGATACGTAGTGGTGAGCGCCGTGACCGGAGAACTCGATGCCCGCCTGGGTGCGGTAGGGCCGCTTGTCGGCGGAGAATCTGAGATCCCGGTTCAGCCGGAATACGCGCCCCGGTCCGTAACGCGGTTCCAGGGCGGCGACCAATGCGTCGGCCGGTTCCCGGACCGCCCGCCGGTAGAGCTCCCTGTGCCGTTCGAAGTAGGCCTTGCTGTTATCACGTTCGAGACCGTTGAAGAATCGCTCGAATTCAACGCCCCAGCCCGTGAACCCGGTCATCCGATGTCACTCTCCCATGGCCTGCCGCAGACTCAGCGGCCGCATGTCCGTCCACACCTCATGAATGTGGGAGAGGCACTCGTCCTTCGATCCGGATACGCCGGTCGTATGCCAGCCGGCGGGAATTTCCTGATCGGAACGCCAGATCGAGAACTGTTCCTCGTCGTTTTTCACCACGCTGTATGTGGCACTTCGCATTTCCTGCACGATGGGTTTCCCTTCCAGTGCTCAACTGGACTTGGCGATCGATGCTCCCGCCTCTTCCACGGCGAGTCAAGAAGATGGCTGATTCACGGTCTTCGCCCACGCGGAGGGGTATAGCATGGGCCGCCGTTCGCCGTCGACCGGGGCGGACATCAATCGAGTTCACGACAACTGCGAGGAGCGATAGATGAATTCAGGTGGGAGCGCACGGGTGGCAACTCGTCATGGGCCGTGGCCTGCGCTGGTGGTAATCGCCCTCGGATACTTCATGAACGTGCTCGACAGCACGGTTGTCAATGTGGCGATTCCCCAGATTGTGACGGGAGTCGACGCGACGACCGAACAGATCCTGTGGGTGGTCAACGGATATTTGCTCCCGTACGCGATGCTACTGCTGGTCGCGGGCCGCCTGGGAGATATCCGGGGACACCGGAATGTGTTCGCCGTCGGCCTGCTCGTTTTCACCGCCGCCTCCTTAGTCTGTGGCCTCGCGCAGACTCCGGAGCAGCTGGTCGCCGCCCGTGTGCTCCAGGGAGTCGGTGCCGCGGCCGCGGCGCCGCAGGCCCTCGCCATCACCTCGGCCGTCTTCCCGCCCGCCAAGCTGGGGACGGCCTTCGGCGTTCTCGCGGCGGTGATCGGCTCCGCGGCCGCAGCAGGACCGCTCCTCGGCGGCCTCATCTCCGACACACTCGGCTGGCGCTGGATCTTCTTCATCAACATCCCGCTCGGTCTGATCGGGCTCGTCTGCACCTTCGTGTACGTCCCCGCCACCCGTAACCGGACCCGCCAACGGCTGGGCGTCGTACCCGTACTCCTCGCGTCCGCGGGGCTGTTCGTCGTGCTGTACGCCCTCATCGAGGGCGAACGGTTCGAGTGGGGCGAGGTCTGGGGTGTGGTCCAGATCCCCCACCTCCTGATCCTGGGTCTGCTGATCCTGGTCGGCTTCACGGTCTGGGAGCGCCGCAGGACCAACGGCCTGCTGCCGCGCGCGCTGTTCACCAGCCGCAACTACGCGCTGATGGTGTGGGCCTCGGCCGCGACGTACTTCGGCATCTTCGGCTCACAGCTCGTCATGACCATCTACCTCCAGACGGCGCTCGGCGCAGGCCCGCTGGAGGCCGGTCTGGTGCTCTCTCCCATGTGGCTCGCCTCCTCACTCACCGCGCCGATCGGGGGCCGCCTCGCCGGCCGGGTACGGCGCAGCCGTCTGCTGGCCGTCGGTTTCGCCGTCTTCTGTCTGGGAGTCGCGTTGACGGCCCCGTTCGCCGACGCGGATGCGTCCTGGTGGGAGTTCGTGGCCCCACTGGTCCTGGCCGGCGCCGGCGCCGGTCTCACCTTCGCGCCGCTGACCACCGTGGCGATGGGCGAGGTCGAGCCGCAGGCCGCCGGTGGCGCATCCGGGCTCATCGAGATGTCCCGCATGATCGGCAGCGCGGTCTGTACGGCCGTCGTCGGCGCGATCCTGGCGACCGTCTGGGCGTCCTCGCTGCGGGACAAGGCGGCCGAGGCGGGGAGCGAACTGTCCTCGGAGGAAGGGGCGTCGCTGGTCGACGGTGCCAGGCAGGCCGTCGACAGCGGACTCAACTCGGGCAGCGACGGGGCGGTGCCGTCGTCGCTGCCCTCCGGGCTGGTGCGGCTGTTCCAGGATCTGTCGGCCCAGAGCCTGGCGTCGGCGGTGCGTCCCGCACTGCTCATCACCGCCGGTGTGATCGCCCTGGCGGCCATCACGTCCCTGTTCCTCAAGGAGTCCGGGCAGCCGGCGGCCGAAGTCCCGCAGGAGGCACCGGTGGCGGACCGGACGGCCTGACCCCCTTCCGGGCCCCGGCCCGTGCGGCCCGCCCGGTCAGTCGGGCGGGCCACCGGGATCGGACTCGCCGGGGTGTCCCGGCTGATCGGCCGGGGCGGCGGGAGCCGTGCCCCGGGAGGAAGCGGCGACCTGCTCGGCCGGGCGGCCCGGCGCACCGTCCGACTGCGGACGGTGCGCCGGGCCGCCCTCGTACATCTCCTTGCGGAGCACTTCCTCCGCCGTGTGCTCGACCCGGGCCATCGTCCACCGCAGCAGGGGCGGTGCCATCAGCGATGTCGCCACGGCGACCAGCACGATGACCGTGTACATCTCCATGCTCAGTACGCCGAGCCGCAGTCCGACCATCGCGCAGATGACCTCGATGACCCCCCGGGCATTCATCCCCGCACCCAGCGCCAGCGATTCCCAGTGGCCGAGCCGGCTGAGCCTGGCACCCGCGTACGCCCCGGCGAACTTGCCGACGACGGCCACCGCCAGGACGACGAGACCGCTCAGGGCGACCGTCGGATCGGCCAGCGCCGTGAGGTCCATCCGGAGCCCTGCGGTGGCGAAGAACAGCGGAGCCAGGACGGACAGCACGACCGTACGCAGCGGCGCGATCCGTTCGGCGTTCAGCACCCCGCAGCTGTTGATCATGATGCCGCACACGAACGCGCCGAACACCGCCTCCAGTTGCATGGCCTGGGTGGCGGCCGAGCTCAGCAGGATCAGGATCGCCACCAGGGCGAGAGTCGCGCCGTTGTCGCGCGAGCGCGCCGTGGCCCGCAGTCCGGCGCGCACGACGGGCCGCAGCAGGAATGCGGCCGCGATCACCACGGCCACCCAGCCCAGCGACAGACCGATGTCGCCCGCCGCCACCCCCGTCGTGGCCATGGCGGAGACGACGGAGAGCAGCAGCCAGCCCGCGATGTCGTCGACCATGGCGGCGCTGAGCGTCAACTGCCCGATGTTGCGGTGCAGCAGCCGCAGTTCCATCAGTGTCTTGGCGATGACCGGAATCGCGCTGACCCCCATGGCGACGCCCACGAACAGCGCGAACGTGCCGCGGTCGGTGCCACCGGGGACCAGCGACCCGGGCAGCTGGAAGCCGAGTGCCACGCCCAGGCCGAGCGGCACGACAAGACCCGCGATGCTGATCCGGGCCGCCGTGACGCCACGACGGCGTACGAGACCCAGGTCCATGTACAGGCCGGTGATCCCCACCAGCAACAGCACACCGATCTGGCCGACCGCGTCGAGCAGATGCATCCGGGCGCCGTCCTGCGGCAGGAGCCAGGCGCTCAGCTCCGGCGCCGCGTGGGCCAGGACCGAGGGGCCGATCAGCAGACCCGCGCACAGCTCGCCGACGATGGCCGGCATGCCGAAGCGCATCGCCGCCCGCCCGAGCAGAAAGGCCAACGAGAGCAACACCCCGACCTGCAGCAGGAATACGAGCAGCTCGTGCGCGCCGAGAGGGGCGACCGGGCCGGCCGCTGTCACCGTCATGCGTACCTCCAGGAGATGTCGCCGCCCTGTCCCGCCGGCGGGACAGGGCGAAGGGGGTGGGAAATGAGTGGGAGCGATCGTGCGAATGGGGCGTGATCGAAACGCGAGGCCCTAGATCCGCAGCTCCGGGCGGTAGACGTCCAGCCAGATGGCCAGGTCGAGGGTCCGCTCCAGGCCGAGGCGGGTGAGCTTGTCCATCGCGCCCGCGTCCTGCCCGCTCGCCCCCTCCAGCCAGGCCCGGTCGACCAGGGCGAACACCTCGTGCCCCCGGATCCGCAGCAGCTCCTTCGCCTGCTGCTGGAGCGCCCCGACGTAGTAGGGGTCCTGGGTCGACGGGTAGGCGGCCTTCTTGCGGTCGGCCACCGCCCCGGGCAGCGCGTCGCGGACCGCGGCGCGCAGCAGGCTCTTCTCCCGCCCGTCGTGGTTCTTGTACGACCACGGCGCGTTGTAGACGTACTCGACCAGCCGGTGGTCGCTGAACGGCACCCGGACCTCCAGACCGACGGCCATGCTGAGGCGGTCCTTGCGTTCGAGGAGGAAGCGCACGAAGCGGGTGAGGTGGAGATGGGTCATGACCCGCATGCCGTACTCGGTGTCGTCCTCGGTGCCCAGCCGTTCCACGCCGCGCACGGCCTCGGCGTACTGGTCGCGGCGGTAGCCGTCGAGGTCGAGCGTGGCCAGCAGCCCCTTGTCGAGGCCCGTGCCGTCCTTGTCGAGCGGTCCCGCGTTGATGGCGATCCAGGGGAACTCCCGGGCCAGCCGCACCTCGGGGTCGTGGAACTGCCGGTACCCGCCGAAGAGTTCGTCCGCCGATTCCCCCGAGAGCGCCACGGTCGACCGCTCCCGTATCGCCTTGAACAGCAGATACAGCGAGAAGTCCATCTCGCCGAACCCCACCGGCACATCACGGGCGACGAGCACCGCCCGGCGCACCTCCGGATCGGCCAGCGCCCGGTGGTCGAGCACGATGTCCGAGTGCGTGGTGCCGACGTGCTCGACGACCTGGCGCACGAACGGCGCGTCCGGGGTGTCCCGCAGATCGTCGGGCTTGAAGCTCTCCGTACGGTCGGTGAAGTCGACCGAGAAGCTGCGCACCCCCTCGCCGCCCAGCCGGTGCGCCGCGAGTGCGGTGAGCGCGCTGGAGTCCAGGCCGCCGGAGAGCAGGACGCCACGCGGTACGTCGGCGACGAGCTGGCGGCCCACGATGTCGTCGAGCAGCTCCCGCACCCTGGCGACGGTGGTGTCCAGATCGTCGGTGTGCGGCCGGGTCTCCAGCCGCCAGTAGGTCCGCTCGCGCACCCCGTCGGCGTCGACGGTGACCACCGTGCCGGGCTCGACCTGCTTCATGCCCGACCAGATGGCGTGCCGCGGAGTCATGACGAACGCCAGCCACTCGCGCAGTCCGTCGGTGTCGACCACGCGCGGGGCGGCCGGGTTGGCCAGGATCGACTTCGGCTCCGAGCCGAAGAGCACCCCCGCCGGGGTCTTGTGGAAGTAGAGCGGCTTGATGCCCATGCGGTCGCGGATCATCACCAGCTTGCGGCTGCGCCCGTCCCAGACGGCGAACGCGTACATGCCGTTGAGCCGCTCCGCCAGGGACTCGCCCCAGCGCAGATAGCCGCGCAGCACCACCTCGGTGTCGCCGGCCGTGGTGAACCGCTCGCCGGCACGGATCAGTTCGTCCCGCAGTTCGGTGAAGTTGTAGACCTCACCGCTGAAGACGAGCGTGACCTCCCCGTCCGGCATCCGGGCCGTCATCGGCTGCACCCCGCCCGGAAGGTCGATGACGGCCAGCCGCCGATGGCCGAGAGCGGCGTGCCGGCCGATCCACGTCCCCGAGGCGTCGGGGCCGCGGCACGCCATGGTCGCCGTCATCGCGTCGAGCGTCTCCCGCTCGCGGGTGAGATCGCGGTCGAACGCGACCCAGCCGGTGATTCCACACATGAACTGCCTCCCAGAAAGGTGCGGTTACGGGCCCGGGGCGCCGCTCTCAGGCGCGTTCGGGCCACAGCGGGGGTACGACGGAGCCGACGAGGAGGCGGGACGCCTCCTCGATGTCGGGTCCGAGCGGCGCTCCGAGGTAGAACTCCTCGAAGCCCGCGGAGCGGGCGACGGGAATGAGCTGCGCCAGGCGCTCCACACAGTCGTCGGGGGTGCCGGAAACGATCAGGCCGTCCAGCAGGCTGTCCGAGAGCCTGCGGCCCGCTCCCTCGACACCCAGGCCCTCCTCGAAAGCGGCCCGCACGGCGTCCGCCGACTCGGCGTCGAGACCGGCGTCGGCGAGCTTGGACCGCAGCGCTGGGTTGCCGACGGCCAGTGCGGCCTGGCGGCGGGCGAAGGTACGCGCGGCGCCGCGGTCGGCCGACACGCAGCAGTTCAGGCCGTAGACCAGACGCAGCGGCCGGCCCTCCCGGGCGCGACGGGCGGCGAGCGCGCTGATCTCGCGGACCGGAGCCCCGTCGCCGGACCGCAGAGCGGCGTACGACAGCGGGGGATACGTACTCGTGCACAGCAGGCCGTCGGCGACGTCGTGGGCCAGCCGCAGTGTCCTTGGGCCGCCGACCGCGACCAGGACGGGTATCTCCCTGGTGACCGGGTACGTCAGCCGGGCCGTCGCACCGTCCCTGGCGTTCAGCCGCTCGGTCAGCAGCGGAAAGTCCGCGAGCGGCACCGCCTCGCCCGCCCACAGGCGGCGCACGAGGGTGACCGACTGCCGCAGCAGTTCGGTCGCGTCGCGCTTGGAGAACAGGCTGGACACCAGCGAGCCGCCGGCGCCGACGCCCATCAGGACGGGGCGGTCGGGGGGCACCAGCTCGCCGATGGTGGCCATCGCCGATGCCATGTCGATCGGATTGCGGGACACGGGGAACGTGATGCCGCTGGCCACACCGATGTTGCCGGTGGCGGCGACGGCCGAAAGCAGGACGTGGGCGTTGCGGGCGAGCATCTGGTCCGGGACCCACACCACGTCGAAGGCCTTGGCGAGCACGGCGCTCGCCGACAGGACTTCGCGGGCAGAGGCCCAGGGGGCGATCTGGACTCCCAGCATCGCGGGGCTCCTTCCGGTCGGGTTCTAGTCGAGGCTGTGGCCGGGCTCGGTGATCCGGCTCAGGCAGGCGAGGGTGACGACACTGGCGAGCACCAGCGCGACCACGGCGTACAGGGGGAGCTGGTCCACGCCGTCGCTCAGCCCGTTCACCGCCACGGGCACGAGGCCGGCGAGGGCGAAGCCGCCGTTGGTCGACAGAGCGACGCCGGAGCCGCGGATCGCCGTGGGGAAGGACTCGTTGAGGAAGATCGGCAGCGGTCCGAACGCGGAGACGGTGCCGCACGAGACCAGCACCGCGACCAGCGCGATGGGCAGGAGGTCGGGGGTTGCGCGCAGATCGGCGAGGTGCCAGTACAGGAAGGGCAGCGCGATCGCGTTGACCGCCGAGACGGCGAGCAGGACGGAGCGTCTTCCGAACCGCTGGCTGAGATGCCCGGTCAGCGGGGCGAACAGGAGCGTCGCGGCCGTCACCGCCACCATCAGCTTGCCGACGGTGGGCGCGTCCAGGCCGTTCACGAGCTTGAGGTAGCTGGGGAGGAAGCCCAGCGTGAGGAGGAAGTGGGTGCCGATTCCGAAGACCAGCAGGATGTTCAGGGTCAGCACCCGGCGGTGCGGCCGTGCGACGAGGCGGCGCAGGGGCCGCTCGTCCTTCGTGGTGACGGTCCGTTCCCATGAGGGCGACTCGTGCACGTACCGCGACACGATCAGACTGAGCAGCACGGGGACACCGCCGACGAAGAACATGGCGCGCCACCCCCAGTCGTCGAAGGCCTCGCCCGGAAAGAGCTGCGTCGCGGCGAGGAACGACAGCGCGGCGAGCACACTCCCGATCGCCGTCGCACCGCCCCCGACCAGGCCCGACACCAGACCGCGCCAACGCGGCCGTACGCTCTCGGTGGCCATCGTGAGGGTGGAGGCGAACACGCCACCGACGAAGAACCCTTGGACGAGCCGCAGCGTCAGCAGCAGGATCGGGGCGAGCACACCGATCTGGCCCGCGGTCGGCAGCGCACCCAGCAGCATTGTTACGGTGCCCACGCCGAGCAGCGCCACCACCATGGCCCGCTTGCGGCCGTGGCGGTCCGCGAGCCCGCCCAGCAGGATGGCCCCCACCGGCCGCATCAGCAAAGTGGCGGCGAGCGTGACGTAGGCGCCGGCCAGGGAGAGAACCCCCTGATCGGACGGGAAGAAGAGCTCGGCTATCACCGGCGCCACATACACCACGGCGTACAGATCGTAGAAGTCCAAGGCGAATCCAATTGCCGATGAGGCAGTTGCTCCGACGCCTTGACCACGCCTGGTCGTTGTGCTTGTCAATTGCATTTGTTCGGTCTGCATGGCAACCCGCTCTCCGTGAATATCAAAGACACCGGCAGGGTGTGCGACGGGGAACGTTAGCATCGCGCCATCAATGTCTCGTCACGATCTGCCGAGTTCAATTCTGGCCTTGACAAGGCGGGTTGATTACTTCAAAGCTGGGGCGGTCAAGAAGCGTATCTAGGCAAATCAATGACGAGGTGGTCGTCTATGCCCAGCAGTGCGCCGAGCCAAGGTCGTCCGACCGAGGTGAATCTCTTCAGCCAAGATTTCCTGGTCGATCCGTATCCCACATATGCCCAGCTCCGCGAGGCCGATCCGGTGCACTGGGACGATCGGCTGAACGGCTGGGTACTGACCCGGCACAGCGACGTCTACGCAGCTCACCTCGACCCCGACACATTCTCCTCGCACCGGCTGGGCGCCATGGTGTCCGACCGGGTCGGGCCCGAATCCTCCGCCGAGATGCAGAAGTTCATGCAGTTCGCCCCCGAGTGGATGCTCTTCCGGGATTCCCCGGACCACACCCGGGTACGCAAACTGATGAACCGTGAATTCCGGGCACGCGACATACGTAAACGCGGACCCGGTATCCGGCAGATCGTCGCCGGTCTGGTCGATGATCTCCTGGAGAAGCAGGAATTCGACCTGGTCGCCGATTTCAGCTACAAGCTGCCCGGCCTCGTGCTCGCCGCGCAGTACGGGCTGCCGGAATCCGACGCGGCGCTGCTCACCGACTGGTGGTACGAGATCCGGAACATGCAGCGGGTCTTCCTCGGTGCCGACCCGGCCGAGGTCGCCCCCACCGGCAGTTCCGTGGCGAATGCCTTCGGCGAGATGGTGCCGTACCTCGGTGAGCTCATCAAGGACCGGAAGCGCACGCCCAGGGACGATCTGGTGAGCCGGGTGATCACCTACGCCAAGGAGTCCGCGCAGGAGGGCGAGGAACAGCTCAGCGAACGGGAGATGTTCGCGCACCTCCTGCTGCTGCCGCTGGCCTCGTTCGGCACCACGATGGACCTGATCGGCAACGGCCTGCTCGGGCTCTTCGAACACCGCGACCAGTGGGAGCTGCTCAAGTCCGACCCCGCGCTCGTCTTCAGCGCGGTCGAGGAAGTGCTGCGCTACGACGCCTCCGTACAGCTCACCCACCGTGTGGCGACACGGGACGTGGAGGTGGCCGGCACCACGGTCCGCGAGGGCGAACTGATCTACATGGTCAGGGGAGCGGCCAACCGCGACCCCGAGAGGTGGACCGACCCCGACCGCATCGACATCACCCGGGGCGACTCCGGGCACGTCGGATTCGGCGTCGGAATCCACCGGTGTCTCGGTGCGGGGCTCGCCCAGCAGGTGACCGCCGCCGCCTACGCCGAACTGTCCGCCCGCATACCGGATCTGCAGGCCGACACCGCACGCCCGCACCGCTGGAAGGCCGACACCCCGCAGTTCCGCGGACTCGCGGAGTTCCCGGCGAACACGGGGAAGTCATAGCCATGACCAGGGACGCGCCCACGCGTACCCGCGACGCCTTCTGGATCGGCGGCGGCTGGGTGCGCCCGGAGAGCGACGCCGCGATCGACGTCATCGACCCCAGCACCGAGAGGCCGCTGGGGTCGGTCCCGGCCGGCACGGCCGCCGACGCGAGGCGTGCCGTCACCGCCGCCCGCCAGGCCTTGCCCCGGTGGTCCGCCACACCCCTGCCCGAGCGTCTGCGCTTCCTCGAAGCACTGGTCGCCGGTCTGACCGAACGCGCCGACGACCTCGCCGGGGTGCTCACCGCCGAGGTCGGCGCACCCGTCGTCATGGCCCGCCGCACCCAGGTCGGCCTCGCCATCGCCATGGCTGCCTCGTATCTGGACATCACGCGGGACTTCGCCTTCGAGCGCAGGGTGGGCAACTCGCTGGTCGTACGCGAACCCGCGGGAGTGGCCGCGACCATCACCCCGTGGAACGTGCCGCTGCTGCTCACCCTCCAGAAGATCGTCCCCGCCCTCATGGCCGGCTGCACGGTCGTGCACAAGCCGAGCGAGATCACTCCGCTGCACGCGTATGTGCTGACCGAGGTGATCGCCGAATGCGACCTGCCGCCCGGGGTGTTCAACCTGGTCGTCGGCGAGGGCCCGGTCGTCGGCGCGGAGCTGGCACGCAGCCCGGACGTCGACCTCGTGTCGCTGACCGGGTCGACGCGGGCGGGCCGTGAGGTGGCCAGGGCCGGCGCCGATCAGGTGAAGCGGATCCATCTGGAACTCGGCGGCAAGAACGCGAGCATCCTCCTGGACGATGCCGCGCTGGAATCGGCGGTCCGGGCGAGCGTCGACCAGATGTGCTTCAACACCGGCCAGGCCTGCCTCCAGTGGAGCAGACTGCTGGTGCCCGCCCACCGCCACGACGAGGTGGTGGAGCTCGCCGCGCAGTGCGCGCAGGGATACCGGGTCGGCGATCCGCGCGACCCGGCCACCGACCTCGGTCCGCTGGTCTCCGCCGCCGCCCTGGAACGGGTACGCGGAGCCGTCGTGCGCGCGGCCGGGGAAGGGGCGACGCTCGCTACGGGCGGCCCCGAGTGCCCCGAGGGGTTGGAGCACGGCTACTACGTACGCCCGACCGTCTTCGGCGGCGTCGACGCCTCGATGGCCGTCGCCCAGGAGGAGATCTTCGGTCCCGTGCTGTCGGTCATGCCGTACGACGGTGAGGACGAGGCCGTACGGATCGCCAACGGCACCCCGTACGGGCTGCACGGCGCGGTCTGGTCGGCGGACCCCGGGCACGCGCAGCGGGTCGCCCGCCGGCTGCGGACCGGACAGGTGGACATCAACGGCGGCGGGTTCAACATCCTTGCGCCGTTCGGCGGTTACCGGCAGTCGGGAGTGGGCCGGGAGTGCGGAGCGGAGGGGCTGGACGGCTTCTGCGAGATCAAATCGCTGCAGCTGCCCCTGGAGCCAGTGGATTCGACGGAGCCCGCGGAGCCGACAGGCCCCCGGCTGCGTGACGCGACATGAACGCCCGTGCATCGATCGGAGGAAGCAGCGTGGATCACCGCATCAGGAAGGTCGTCATCCTCGGAGGCGGCACCGCCGGCTGGATGACCGCGGCCTATCTGGGAAAGGCCCTGCAGCGCACAGTGAAGATCACCGTGCTGGAGGCACCGACGATCCCGCGGATCGGCGTCGGTGAGGCCACCGTGCCCAATCTCCACCGCGCGTTCTTCAGTTATCTCGGCATCGCCGAGGACGACTGGATGCGGGAGTGCAACGCCAGCTTCAAGACGGCCGTGAAATTCATCAACTGGCGCAGCCCCGGCGAGAGCGCGGCGCGGCCCAAGCCGCTCGGCGACCGCACCGACCAGTTCTTCCATCCGTTCGGCCTGCTCCCCTCGGCCGACCAGATACCCCTGTCCCACTACTGGGCCGCCAAGTACCTCTCCGGCGACACCGACGAACCCTTCGACTACGCCTGCTTCAAGGAGCCGGCGATGATGGACGCCAACCGCGCTCCCCGCTGGGACGACGGCCGGCCGGCGACCAACTACGCCTGGCACTTCGACGCCCGGCTCGTCGCCGACTTCCTCAGCCGCTTCGCTGTCGACAAGCAGGGCGCCGAGCACGTCGAGGACGAGATGACGCAGGTGCTCCGCGACGAACGCGGATACATCACGGCGCTGCGCACCGCGGGCGGGCGGCTGCTCGAAGGCGACCTCTTCATCGACTGCTCGGGCTTCCGCGGCCTGCTGATCAACCAGACGATGGAAGAGCCGTTCATCGACATGAAGGACCACCTGCTGTGCGACAGCGCGGTGGCCACCGCGGTTTCGCACGACGACGCCGCCAACGGCGTCGAGCCGTACACCTCGGCGATCGCGATGTCCGCGGGCTGGACCTGGCGGATCCCCATGCTGGGCCGGTTCGGCACGGGCTATGTGTACTCCAGCGAATTCGCCGGCCGCGACGAGGCCACCGAGGAGTTCAGCCGCCTGTGGGGGCTCGACCCGGAGAAGACGAAGTTCAACCAGATCCGGTTCAGGGTCGGGCGCAACCGGCGCTCGTGGGTGAAGAACTGTGTGAGCATCGGGCTCGCCTCGTGCTTCCTGGAACCGTTGGAGTCGACCGGCATCTACTTCACCTACGCGGCGATCCACCAGCTCGCCAAGCACTTCCCCGACCGCCGCTTCGACCCGGTCCTCTCCGACGCGTTCAACCGCGAGATCGAGGAGATGTTCGACGACACCCGGGACTTCATCCAGGCCCACTTCTACTTCTCGCCCCGCACGGACACGCCCTTTTGGCAGGCCAACAAGAAGCTCCGGCTGGCCGAGGGCATCCAGCAGAAGGTCGCCGCCTACCGGTCCGGCCTTCCGGTCAATCCGCCGATCACCGACGAGGGCAACTACTACGGCAACTTCGAGGCCGAGTTCCGCAACTTCTGGACGAACGGCAGCTACTACTGCATCTTCGCCGGGATGGGACTCGTGCCCGACCGCCCGCTGCCGGCCCTCTCGTACAAGCCGGAGTCGATCGAGGCCGCGGGTCCGCTGTTCGAGGCGGTGAAGCGGCAGCAGAAGGAGCTGGCCGAGAAGCTGCCGTCCAACTACGACTACCTCCGACGGCTCCACGGCACGGCATGACCGGGGTGAACACGTCCGAGGCCGCCGGGCTGCGGCCGGGCCCCGCGAGGGAGGTGTCGCGGGACGAGTACCGGGACCTGATGTGCTCGTTCCCGACCGGGGTCACCGTCGTGACGACTCTCGACGCGGCCGGCGAGCCGTTCGGGATGACCTGTACGTCGATGACCAGCGTGACGCTGCGACCGCCCACCCTGCTCGTCTGCCTGCGCGTGGGCAGCGCGACTCTCGAAGCGGTACGGAACAGGGGGCGTTCGCGGTGAACCTGCTGCACCACCGGGCGCGGGGCACCGCGGAACTCTTCTCCTCCCCGGTCCCCGACCGCTTCGGGCGGGTGCTGTGGAGCCGCTCCGCGGCCGGGCTCCCCTGGCTGACCGAGGACGCCTTCGCGGTGGCGGACTGCAGGGTCGCCGAGGACCGGGAGATGGGGGACCACGCGATGGTGCTCGGCCACGTCCGGCAGGTGACGCGGACCGTGGACACACCCCTGCTGTACGGGCTCAGGCAGTTCTCCGCCTGGAGCCCCACGGGGCACAACCCGGCTCATGCCGCCTGCCAGGCCGAGGAGAACCGATGAGCAGCACAGTCCGCACACCGCACAAGGGCCGGGAAAGGACCGGCACCCGGCCCCTCTTCGAAGCCGTCGAACGCTGGGCCGTGCAGATGCCCGGGGCAACTGCCGTCTCGGCACCGGACGGCACCTTCAGCTTCGCCGAGCTGATCGCATGGACCAGGACCCTGGCCGGTGCGCTGTCGGCGCAGGACGTGGGGCCGGGCACCCCCGTCGGTCTGAGCCTCGGCAGGTCCCGGTTCTCGGTCCCCGGTCTGCTCGCGGTGTGGCTGCTGGGCGCGACCGCGGTGCCGCTCGATGACCGGCACCCCGCGGAGCGGCTCAGCTTCGTACTCCGCGACTCGGGGGCGCGCGTACTCCTCGGGGACCGCCTGCCCGCCGGGGCCGCCCCGAACCGGGCACGCCGGATCACTCCCGGCGCCCTCGCCCCGGAGGCGGTGCCCGGGGACCCGGTCCTGCCGGACGCCCCTCATCCCGAGGAATGCGCCTACATCATCTACACATCGGGTACGACGGGCTGGCCCAAGGGCGTCGAGGTGACCTACCGCTCGCTCGGCGTCTTCCTGTCCGCCCTCGCGGAGCTGCGGCTGTCTCCCGGCGGGATGGGCATCAACGCCGTGTCACCCGCCTTCGACGGCTGGCTCTGGTGCACCCTGCTCTATCTGCTGCACGGCCAGGGCGTCGAGATCATCGACCTGGAGGCGGAGGACGAAACCTCCCCCGACCTGGCGGCACGCGTCGCAGCGGCGGCTCCCCGTACCGTCTGCCTCACGCCCTCGCTGCTGTCGGCCTGCGCCGACGACATCACCACGGCCGAGGTGCTGGTCGTGGCCGGTGAGCCGTTCCCACGGGGTCTCGCCGAGCGGCTCGGTGACCGGCGCCGGCTGCTCAATGTGTACGGGCCCACCGAGGCCACCATCGCGGCCACCTGGGCGGACAGCGAGCGGGGCGACGACGTGCTGACCATCGGCGCGGCCCTGCCCGGGTACGCGGTGTACATCCTCGACGAGGACCAGCGCCCCGTCCCGGACGGCACGGCGGGCGAGCTGTGCGTGGGCGGCCCCGCCGTCGCCCGCGGCTACCGCAGCCGGCCGGGGCTGACGGCCGAGCGCTTCGTGCCCGACCCGTACGCCCCGCCGGGCGCCCGGATGTACCGCACCGGGGACCTCGCACGGCTGAGGCCCGACGGCCGGATCGACTATCTCGGCCGGAGGGACGAACAGGTGAAGGTCCGCGGCTTCCGGATCGAGCTGCGCGAGGTCGAGGAGGTGGCCGAGGCCTGCGCCGGTGTCGCGGCGGCCGCGGCCTTCGTGACCGTCGACCAGGACGTGCTCGGTCTCGCCGTCGTGGCCGCGGCCGGGACCGAGAACGAGGCATGCGTCGCCGAAGTGCGCGAGCGCTGCGCCCGCCAGCTGCCGGACGTCATGGTCCCGGCGGTGGTGGACGTGGTCGACGCACTGCCCACATCACCGGCCGGGAAGGTGGACCGGGCCGCACTGGCCGAGGCGGCCGGCTCCGCCGCGGCGTCCCCCGGGCGCCCGCCCGGCACCGCGAGGGAGCGGCAGGTCTGCGAAGTCTGGAGCACGCTGCTGCCCAGACCCGTGACCGATGTGGACGCCGACTTCTTCGAACTGGGCGGTCACTCGCTGCTGGCCGCCCGAGCGGTCGCCGCGCTGCGCAAGGCCACCGGACTCCGGCTCACCGTACGGCACATGCTCGCCAATCCCACGGTGGCGGACCTGGCACGGGAGGTGGACCGGCTGGCCGAGGAAGCCGGGCGGCCAGAGGCGGGGGCCGACTGATGGGGGGCGCATGGCTGGCCCCCTGGCGGTCCCCGGAACCGGGACAGCCGGTGCTGGTCTGCCTGGCCCCGGCCGGGGCCGGGTGCGGGCAGTACCGGCCCTGGCAGTCCGTGCTCGGCCCGGAGGTCTCGGTGATCGGCGTACAACTGCCCGGCAGGGAGCGCCGGTGGGCGGAACCACCGGCAGCCACGGTCGACGAGGTCGTCACCGCGGTGGTGGACGAACTGCTCGGCCTCGTACCGGCCACCTGCCCTCTCATGGTGTTCGGCCACAGTTTCGGCGGCCTCCTCGGTTACGAGATCACCCGCAGGCTGGGCGAGGTCCACGGACGCTGGCCCGCCACACTGGTCGTGGCCGCCTGCAGGCCGCCCCAGCTGTGGATCGGGGCGGGTCGTGGCCTGGTGGACGACGACGAGGAACTGGTGGCGCTGCTCGACGTACGGGGGCTCGGGGATGAGGAACTCGACGAGGACAGCCGCGAGTTGATGCTGGAGGTGCTGCGCGAGGACGCCCGGCTCTCGATGACGTACACCGATGCCACGGCCGCGCGGATCCACACCTCGGTCGAGGCGTGGGGCGGGGAGGGGGACGAGACCGTCACCGCCGCCCATCTGACCGGCTGGCGGCGCGTCACAGCGGGGGACTTCCGCCGGCGCCGCTTCCCCGGCGGTCACTACTTCACGGCGGAACGGGCCGAACTCGTCCTACCCGCACTGCGGGAACTGTCCACGCACGGTGTGGCCGGGGTACGGCGGCTGCAGCAGATGAGCGGAGGCTGAAGTGAAGGTCGATCTGCTGGACCCCTCGCTCTTCGAGCGGGGCGAATTCTGGCCGGTCCTGGCGTGGCTCCGGGCGAACGATCCCGTCCACCGCCATGCCGAACCCGACGGGCCCGGATTCTGGGTCGTCAGCCGGTACGAGGACATCGTCGGCGTGTACGGCGACCAGGAGAGCTTCAGCTCCCGGTACGGCATGCGGCTCGACAGCGACGCCGAGGCGGTCTCGGCGGTCGCGCAGCGGATGCTGATCGTCTCGGACCCGCCCGACCACACCCACCTCAAGCGGGTCCTGGGCAAGATGTTCGCCCAGGCGGAGCTGGCACAGATCGAGCATCTGGTGCGGCGTGTGGTGCGGGATGTGCTCACCGAAGCGGTCGAGGCCGGTGAACTCGACTTCCTCGACGCGGCCAAGAAGATCCCGAACCATGTGGTGTGTTCGCTGATGGACATTCCGCGCGGTGACTGGGAGTGGGTCGGGGAAATCACCACGGAGGCGTTCGAGGGCGGTGACGAGGAGACCCGTCAGGGGGCCCACGGCGAGATCTTCCTGTACTTCACCGAACTGCTCGCCGACCGCAGGAAGAACCCGGGTTCCGACTTCGTCAGCCGGGTCGCACTCGACCGCAGGGCGACGGATGTGCCCGGACAGGAGCGGCCGCTCAGTGACGAGGAGATCGTGTTCAACTGCAACGGGGTGCTGGCGGGAGCGAACGAGACCACCCGCTACTCGGCAGCGGGCGGCGTGCTCGCGCTGATCGAGAACCCCGGTCAGTGGGCGGCGCTGCGCGCGGACGGGCCGGCCGCGGTCCCCTCGGCCGTCGAGGAGGTACTGCGGTGGACCGTGCCCGGGGTGCACGCGATGCGCACGGCCCTGCGGCCCACGACCATCGGCGGTGTCCGTATCGCCGTCGGTGACCGGGTGACCCTGTGGAATGTGTCGGCCAACCGCGATGAGACGGTGTTCGCGCACGCCGACCGGTTCGATGTGGGCCGCTCACCCAACAGGCACATCAGCTTCGGGGCCGGCCGTCATCTCTGTTTGGGCGCGCGCCTGGCCCGGATGGAACTGAACATGTTCCTCACCGAGCTGATCGGCCTCGTCGACAGGATGGAGCTGCTCGGTGAACCGAAGTACAACGCGTCCAACTTCACCTGGGGAATCTGCTCCCTGCCGCTGAGACTGGTGCCGTGAGAGACGTCCGGGGCAGCCGCTGGTCGGTGCGGCTGCCCCGGAATTGTCCGCTGCGTCTGCTGCTACTGCATCTTCCGCATCTTCTGCATGACGGAGAGGTCTCCGGTGCCGTCGACCTGCGCGGCCTCGTCGAGGGTGAGTGCGATCCACTCCAGCAGATCGCACTGCCGCCGATTGGCGGCGCCCTGCCACAGCTGCTGCCTCTCCGGTGCCACGGTCATCTGAATTCCGACCGGGGCGACTGCGTTCCGGGCGTCGGGCAGTGCCCGTGAATCCCGTATCGCGCCCCGCAACTGATTGCGGGACCACCGTAGTTCCTCCGCCTTGCCGAGCCAGCTGTCCTGCTCGTTCTCCGGCAGTGCGACGACTTCGGCATGGTGCTGAAAACTGAGTCCCGCACGCCGCCGGTTGGGGCAGATATTGCGGGCGACCCATGCGTAATTCCGCAAGGTCTGGTAATCCAGGGACGTTTCCCGCACGGCTCGCCTGTAGCGGTCGGGAAAGGTCACCTGGCCGTAGACGAGCCAGTCACCCAGCCACCAGGCCGATGAATCATTGATGAGAAAGATCTGCTGCCCCAGGCGTTTCCACTCATCGAGCGGCATGCGCGCGGGCAGAACCAGCGAAGTGCGTCTGGTCGTGGCCGTATGGGAGATGTTGAGCCGTTGCGGTTCTTGCCGCACTCGCAGAGCCCCCGTTCGTGTGTTGTCACATGGTCACCGAGTTCGCATTCAAGTATCGGCAAGACCTCTGGACGCGCTCTAGACGTTCTCTACATGGCCGGTGTGCGCCGGTACGCAGACGACGTCCAGGGGGGAGAGTTCACCACGCAGGATCTGCTCGTAGCAGCGGTGGAGCCGGGGGCCGGGTTCGACGCCGAGATCCTCCCTCAGGGTGCGGCGGACCCGCAGGAACACATCGAGCGCCTCGGCCTGGCGCGCGCAGCCGTAGAGCGCCGCCATCAGGAGTTCACTCAGGTGTTCACGCAAGGGGTTCTCGCCCACCAGGATGCGGAGTTCCGCGACCGCGTCCTCGTTGCGGCCCAGCATCAGCAGAGTCTCTATGCGGAGTTCGGCGGCGGCGATCCGGTGCTCCTCCAGGCTGGCGCGCCAGATCTGGGTGGCGGGCCCCGGAGCCCCGCCGACCGCATTGCCCCGCCACAGCCGCTGCGCCTCGGCGAGTGCGCGCAGCGCCCGATCGAGCCTGCCTTCGGCCCGTAACTGCTGTGCGTGGTCCACGCGCTCGGCGAAGAGCCTGGCGTCGAGCACGCCGTCTGCCAGGCACAGCCGATAGGTGGACGGGCCCCCCGAGGCGAGGAGGCCGGCGTCGCTGCGGGGCCGGCGCCCCGGTTCCAGGGTCTGGCGGAGCGCCGCCACGTATTTGTGCACGCTGCTGTCGGCGGTACGTGGTGCGTCACTTCCCCAGATGGCCTCGACCAGTTCACCGCGCTCGACGGCCAGGCCGGCTTTCATGACGAGAACGGTGAACAGCGCCTTTTGCTTCGGCGGTCCTAAAGGGAGTTCACGCCAATTACGCCATGCCATCACCGGTCCGAGAACTCCCACATGGAGCTTTGCGGCGTCGGATTCCAATTTCGGCGGGATCACTGCATGACCCCCGGACATCGAGGCAGACCCATTTCTGTATTAGAAGATCTCGTGAGGTGGGCGGTCCGTCCCATCTGTCCCCCTGATCGCTTATGGCTACGACTAGGGGGATCGTGCCAGATCGGGCCGGAGTCAGGCAATGCGCTCGTTACAAACGCTTCTTTTTCGATGTTGGCCGGATTTCGACTGCCCGTGATGCACATGATGATCGTTTGCGTAGTGTGCTGCTGTTCCGTGATCGGGCCGCTCGCGTACGGTCCGCGCTCTGCCCGGCCGCCTGAGCGGCGCGCTTCGTCCTCCGGACGAGGCACGCTCGATGTGCGCCGGAAGCGCTTCGAATTCGGCTGAAGTCGCATGACTGTCATGCGAGGAGTTCATCCGGTTCGAACGTTTGCGACTCCGGATCCTCCTTTTCAGAGATTAGTGCACACGGCAAGCAAATTGCCCCGCGATCGCGTCATGCGACCGCGTGGTCCCTCGCGTGTGGGGAATTGTCAGACCCGCTCGCTAAGTTGAGGGCATGACTCATGCTGAGCAGAAGACCGGGCGGATCAGGCCGCGGCAGTTCCATGAAGCCGCCGGTGTCGAGGACTGGCGCGTACTGGGCGAAGGGGCGTGTACGTACTTCCGTACCGGTTCCTTCGCGGCAGGCGTCCGGCTCGTGCACGAGATCGGCGAGCGGATCGGCGGCGAGAACCACCACCCCGACATCGACCTGCGGTACGAGGGCGTGACCGTCCGTCTGATCACGCTCACGGACGACTACTACGGCCTGACCGAGCGCGATGTGGAACTGGCCCGGCAGATCTCGGCGGTGGCGCGGGAGCTGGGTGTCCCGGCCGACCCCCGCGCAGTGCAGACCGTCCAGGTCACCGTCGACGCACTCGTGGGCCCCGAAGTGCTGCCGTTCTGGCGCGCCCTGCTCGGCTACGGGGAGCGCGCCGGCAGTTCCGAGGACCTGATCGACCCGCACCGCCGCGGGGCGCCGCTCTATTTCCAGCAGATGGATGAGCCACGCCCGCAGCGCAACCGGATCCACCTCGACGTCTGGGTGCCGCACGACCGGGCCGAGGAGCGGATAGCGGCCGCGATCGCCGCCGGTGGCCACCTGGTGACCGACAAGTACGCGCCGTCCCACTGGGTGGTGGCCGACGCCGAGGGCAACGAGGCGTGCGTCGGCACCTGCGGATGAGTCACGGCCGACGAAGCGGCAGGTGCCGCCGGTCTCTCGGCTGCACCATGACCCCGGACGCCTCGTCGAAGCGCTTCAGCACCAGCCGTGCCACATCCGGGTGCGCGCCGAGCGGTGCGGAGACGAGGCAGCCGCCCGCTCCCTGCGCGCGGCGGGCGAAATGGCCCGGGGCCATCAGATAGCGGGCCACGGCCACCCTCCGGTGGCCCGCGGCGCGCAGGGCCCCCACCGCATCGGCCGGCGTCGGCGCGCTCGCGCAGAGATAGGCGGGGACGACCGGCTGCCCGAGCCGCCGCCGCAGCAGGCCCGCCATCAGCTCGGTGTCCGCACCGGCCGCCGGATCGGTGGACCCGGCGGCCGTGAGCACGACGGCATCCGCCCCGGACCGGGCCGGGGACCAGCCCGCCTCGGCGAGCTTGTCGCCGAGCGCCGCGGCGAGCAGCGGGTCGGGCCCGAGCGCCGCGGTCATCCGTACATCCAGATGCGGCGCGGTGGCCCGTACGGCGGGGAGGTCGACCCTGATGTGGTAACCCGTGTTCAGCAGCAGCGGGACCAGCACCACCGGGCCGTACGAATCGGCCAGCACCTGGGCCGGGGTGGGCGTGGCGAGGTCGAGGAAGGCCAGACGGGCCATCAGACCGGGGCGCTGGGCGCGGATCTCGTCGAGCAGCGCGTGATAGGTGGCGATGCCCGCCGGGTCACGGGTGCCGTGTGCGACGGCCAGCAGGGTGGGGGCCGCAGGCGTGTCCGTCATGCCGCGGCCACCAGGCTGTAGCCGCGCTTGGGCACCGTACGCACCAGCCGGGCGTGCCCGCCCAGCGCCGCGCGCAATCGGGCGACGGCCGCCTCCACCGCGTGTTCGTCGGCCCGGCTGGTGACCCAGACCCGGCGCAGCAGCTCGGCCCGGCTGAGCACCCGCCCCGGCCGCTCGGCCAGTGCGCGCAACACCGCCGCGAGCAGCGGAGGCAGCTGCACGGCCGGGCCGCCGTCGATCAGTACGGCGTTTCCCTGGAGCACCAACGTACTGGCGCCGGAGCGGAACTCACGCCTGCCGCGGGCGGGCAGGGCGGCCTCGATGGTCCGCACCATCGCCCCGAGCCGCCCCCGCTCGGGGCAGAGCACGGCGATTCCCGCCTCCTCCAGCGGCCGGGCGCAGATCGGACCGACACAGACCGACAGAACATCCTCCCGGAGACCGGCCAACACCTCCTCACGGAGCCCGAGTTCGTCGGCGGTGGCGAGGAAGGCGGTGATCGCGGGCGCGCTGGTGAAGGTGAGCGCGTGCAGTTCGCGGCGCACGGTCTGCTCGACCAGCCGGCGCAGCGGCGACGGATCGTCGGGCGGGCCCCAGCGGTAGACCGGCACCGGGATCACCTCGGCCCCGCGCTCCCTGAGCGCGGCGGTGAACGTGTCCAGCGGCACCCCGTGCTCCTGCACGGCGATCCGCCTGCCGGGCAGATCACGTGCGAGCAGCCAGGTCAGCAACTCGTCGGTGGCCTCGGTGACGGGGGAGAAGGTCTCGCTCAGCCCTCCCGCCCGCACCGCACCGGTCGCCTTCGGGCCCCGGGTGAGCACCACGGCGTCCCGGCACACCTCGGCCAGCCGCCCGCCGTATCCCCAGCCGTCCGCCGCGCTCAGCCAGCCGCGCCAGCCGACCCCGGTGGTCGCCACCACGTAGTCGAGCGGCCCGGTCAGACAGCGCGCGGTGGCCCGGCGCAGCGCGGCGTCGTCCTCCAGCGGGAGGATCCGAAGGGCGGGCGCCTCGACCACCCTGGCGCCGCGCCGGCGCAGCAGCGCGACGAGCTCCTCGCGGCGGCGTGCGGCGGTGACGCCGACGGTGAAGCCGACCAGAGGGCCCGAGGGCTGTGTGCTGTCCATGCCGTGCAGGCTCGGCCAGTGCTGTTTCGCCCTCGTTGCGCGGCCGTCTCGCCACGGTAAGCGCAGGCCGCCGGGGTGTTACGCAAGATTTCCGCCATGTCACCCTGGGCCAGGTGCAAGGTGAAGTACCCGTACCGCGGGCGCAATGAGAGCGACCCGGCCGCGTAACGGGGCGGCCCGACGCTCAAGGGCATGACGACGACCGACACCCACTGCCCGTACTGCTCGCTGCAGTGCGGCATGCGCCTGCGAGCGCCGCACAGCGGCGGCGAGGCACACGTGCTGGCTCGCCCCGACTTCCCGGTCAACCGCGGCGCACTCTGCGGGAAGGGCCAGTCGGCCGCCGCCGTGCTCGGCGCAGGGGTCCGGCTGACCGCCCCACTGGTCCGCGACGAGCGGGGCGGCGAACTGCGCGAGGCCTCCTGGACCGAGGCGCTCGACCGGGTGGCCGCCGGGCTGGCCGTGGCCGGGCAGCGGCACGGGCGGGAGTCCGTCGGGGTCTTCGGCGGGGGTGGCCTGACCAATGAGAAGGCGTACCTGCTCGGCAAGTTCGCCCGGGTGGTGCTGCGCACCCCGAACATCGACTACAACGGCCGGTTCTGCATGTCCTCGGCCGCCGCCGCGCACAGGATCGCCTTCGGCCTGGACCGCGGGCTGCCCTTCCCGCTGACGGACATCGCGAAGGCCGGCTGCGTGATCCTGGTCGGCGGCAACCCGGCCGAGACCATGCCGCCCGCGCTGCGCTACTTCCGCGAACTCCGGGCGAACGGCGGCACCCTGATCGTGGTGGACCCGCGCCGCACGCGCACCGCAGAGCAGGCCGACCTGCACCTGCAGCCGGTCCCGGGCACCGATCTGGCTCTCGCGCTCGGCCTGCTGCACCTGGCGATCGCCGACAACAAGGTGGACGAGGCGTTCGTCGCCGAGCGCACCACCGGCTTCGAGGCGGCCCGCACCGCCGCGATGGCGCACTGGCCGGAGCGCGTGGAGGCGCTGACCGGCGTTCCGGTGCACCAACTGCGCGAGACCCTGCGGCTCTTCGCGGACGCGGCCACCGGCATCGTGCTCACCGCGCGCGGCCCCGAGCAGCAGAGCAAGGGCACCGACACCGTCGGAGCCTGGATCAATCTCTGCCTGGCGCTGGGCAAGGCCGGCCGGCCCGGCTCCGGCTACGGCTGCCTCACCGGTCAGGGCAACGGCCAGGGCGGACGCGAGCACGGCCAGAAGGCCGACCAGCTGCCCGGCTACCGTTCGATCGAGGATCCGGCCGCCCGCGCGCACATCGCCCAGGTCTGGGGGGTCGAGGCCGACGACCTGCCGGGCCCGGGCCGCTCGGCCTACGAACTGCTCGACACCCTGGGAACCGACGGCGGAGCGCGGGCGCTGCTGCTGATGGGCTCCAACCCGGTGGTCTCCGCGCCGCACGCCGGTCATATCACCGAGCGGTTGCGGGCCCTGGACTTCCTGGCGGTCAGCGACCTGGTGCTCTCCGAGACCGCGCGACTCGCCGATGTGGTGCTGCCCGCCGCGCAGTGGGCGGAGGAGACCGGCACACTGACCAACCTGGAAGGCAGGGTGATCCTGCGCCAGGCGGCGCTCGATGCGCCACAGGGCGTACGTACGGATCTGCACGTGCTGCGCGAACTGGCCGCGCGGCTGGGCGTGGACAAGGGCTTCCCCGAGCACGCCGAGGAGGCGTTCGAGGAGCTCCGCCGTGCCTCGGCCGGCGGCCCGGCCGACTACTCCGGCATCAGCTACCGGCGGATCCGGGCCGAGGACGGGGTCTTCTGGCCCTGCCCCGGCGAGGAACACCCCGGCACTCCCCGGCTGTTCCTGGAGCGCTTCGCGACCCCGGACGGCCGGGCCCGCTTCACCCCGGTCACCCACCGCCCGGCCGCCGAGATGCCGGACCGCGAGTACCCGCTGATTCTGACGACCGGGCGGGTGCTCGCCCAGTACCAGAGCGGCGCCCAGACCCGCCGGGTGCCCGAGCTGAACAGGGCCGCGCCCGGGCCGTTCGTGGAGCTGCACCCGCAACTGGCCGCGCGGCTCGGGGCGGCCGACGGCGAGGCGCTCGCGGTCACCAGCCGGCGCGGCCGCGCTGTGGCCCCCGCCCGGGTCACCGACACGATCCGGCCCGACACCGTCTTCATGCCCTTCCACTGGTCCGGCGCCGGACGGGCCAACACGCTCACCAACCCCGCCCTCGACCCGATCTCCAAGATGCCCGAGTTCAAGGTCTGCGCCGTGCGGGTGGAGCGGGTCCGATGAGCCGCCGGATCGCGGTGGTCGGCGCCGGAATGGCGGGTGCCCGGTTCGCGCAGCAGTACCGGGCGCTGGGCGGGGACGGGGAGGTGGTGCTGTACGGCGCCGAGCCGCGAAGCCCCTACAACCGGGTACTGCTGGCCGACGTACTGACCGGACGCTACGACCCCGAGGTCATCGCACTGCCCTGCGGCGCCGGAACCGTCGTGCGCAGCGGCTGCGAAGTGCTCGGCCTGGACCTGGCGGCGCGCGAACTGCGCCTGACCGGCGGCGAATCGGCCCCGTACGACGAACTGGTCCTGGCCACCGGCGCCAACCCCGTACTCCCGCCGCTGCGCGGGCTGCACGCGCCGGACGGACTGAAGGCCGGAGTGCACGCGCTGCGCACTCTGGCCGACTGCGCCCGGCTCGCCGAGGACGCCGCCGGAGCCGAGCGCGCCGTGGTGATCGGAGGCGGGGTGCTCGGGGTGAGCGCCGCCCGGGCGCTGGCCGCGCTCGGCCTGCCGGTGGAAATCGTCCACCAGGCCCCACATCTGATCGAGCGTCATCTCGACGAGCAGGCCGGGCACGCGCTGCGCGTCTCCCTCGCCGCGCTGGGCGTGGAGACCTACCTGGAGAACCGGGCCCGTGCCCTGCACGGGGGAGCGCGCGTGACCGGAGTCGAACTGGCCGGCGGATACCTGCTGGAGGCGGATCTGGTGGTGCTCGCCTGCGGGGTCCGCGCGCGCACCGGGCTGGCCGGCGCGGCGGGGCTCGCGGTGCGCGCGGGAGTGGTGGTGGACGACCGGCTCGCGGCCTCCGCCCCCGGGGTGTACGCGATCGGCGACTGCGCCGAGCACCGGGGGATCGTCCACGGACTGGCCGGCCCCGCCTGGGACCAGGCCGACCTGCTGGCGCGCCGGCTCGCGGGCACCGACCCGGACGCCGGGTACACCGGCTCCCGCCCACTGGCCCGGCTCAGCGCGGGGCCCGTGGAATACGCGGCCTTCGGCGAGGTGGGCGAGAACCTCCCCGGCACCGACGTACTGCGTCTGGCCGACCCGACCCGCGGCTCGTACAAGAAGCTCGTGCTGCGCGGCGACCGGCTCGTCGGCGGCATCCTCCTGGGCGACCTGGCCGCGGTCGGCGCCCTGACCCGGGCCTATGAGCGCGACGATCCGCTGCCGCCGGACCCCCTCGACCTCCTTACCACCACCCCATGACCGCCCGCACCGCCACCCGAGGAGCCCGCCCGTGATCGAGAAGTCCCTGGTCCTGGTCGGCCACGGCATGGTCGGACAGCGCTTCCTGGAAGCCCTGTCCGAACAGCCGGCCGCCGGACAACCACACCGCTGGCGCGTCACCGTGCTCGCCGAGGAGCCCCGCCCCGCCTACGACCGGGTCCACCTGAGCAGCTGGTTCTCCGGCACGACGGCTGAGGAACTGACGCTGTGTCCGCCCGAGTTCATCGAGCGGCACGGCATCGACCTGCGCCTCGGTGACCCGGCCACCGCGATCGACCGGCGGGCCCGCATCGTCACCACCCGCAGCGGTGCCGAACTGCGCTACGACGCCCTGGTGCTGGCCACCGGCTCCTACCCGTTCGTGCCACTGGTGCCCGGCCACGACGCCGAGGGCTGCCATGTCTACCGGACCATCGAGGATCTGGAGGCGATCACCGCGAGCGCCGAACACGCCACGGTGGGCGCGGTGGTCGGCGGCGGCCTGCTCGGGCTGGAAGCGGCCGGGGCGCTGCGGGCCATGGGACTCGATACCCATGTGGTGGAGTTCGCGCCCCGGCTGATGGCCCTCCAGGTCGACGACGGCGGCGGCGCGGTGCTCCGGCGCAAGATCGAGGACCTCGGCGTCCATGTCCACACCGGCGCGGGCACCCAGCGCATCGAAGCGGACGAGCACGGCCGGGCCCGGACCATGGAGCTCTCCGACGGCACCGCCCTCGCCGTCGACCTCGTGGTCTTCTCGGCGGGCGTGCGACCGCGCGACCAGCTCGCCCGCGACTGCGGCCTGCCGGTCGGCGAGCGCGGCGGCATCGCGGTGGACGAGCACTGCCGCACCGCGGACCCGCACATCTGGGCGATCGGCGAGTGCGCCCTGGCCGCCGACGGCCGCGTCTACGGACTGGTCGCCCCCGGCTATGCGATGGCCGACACAGCGGCCCGCGAACTCACCGGAAACAGCGGCGAATTCACCGGAGCGGACACCTCCACCAAGCTCAAGCTGCTGGGCGTGGACGTGGCCAGTTTCGGCGACGCGCTGGGCACCACCGAGGGCGCCCTGAACGTCCTCTACGCCAACAGCAGGGCCGGAATCTACAAGAAGCTGGTCGTCAGCCCGGACGGCCGACTGCTCGGCGGAGTGCTGGTCGGCGACGCCGAGTCCTACGCCATGCTCCGCCCGCTCGCTGTCGGCAAGGCACAACTGCCCGGCCCGGCGGAGCAGCTGTTGCTGCCCGCCGAGGACGGTCGGCAGGGCCCGCTGGTGCTGCCGGACGACGCGGTGGTCTGCTCCTGCCACAACGTCAGCAAGGGCGCGATCCGGGCGGCCGTGTCCGAACAGGGCATGCGCACCGTTCCCGAGGTCAAGAGGTGCACCAAAGCCGGTACCGGCTGCGGGAGTTGCGTCAAGATGCTGGGCTCCATCGTGACCGATGAGCTGGCGGCGGGCGGCATCGAAGTGGCCCGCGGCCTCTGCGAGCACTTCGCCCACACCCGCGCCGAGCTCTACGAGATCGTCCGGGTCAAGGGCATCACCGGCTTCTCCCGGCTGATCGACGAACACGGGAACGGCGAGGGCTGCGACATCTGCAAACCGGCCGTGGCCTCGATCCTGGCCGCCCTCGGTAACGGCCATGTGCTGGACGGAGAACAGGCGGCCCTTCAGGACACCAACGACCACTTCCTGGCCAACCTGCAGCGCAACGGCTCCTACTCGGTGGTGCCCCGGATCCCTGGCGGCGAGATCACCGCCGACGGCCTGATCACGATCGGCGAGATCGCCCGCGACTACGGCCTCTACACCAAGATCACCGGCGGTCAGCGGATCGACCTGTTCGGCGCCACCGTCGACCAGTTGCCGGACATCTGGCGCCGCCTGGTGGACGCAGGCTTCGAGTCCGGCCACGCCTACGGCAAGGCGCTGCGCACGGTCAAGTCCTGCGTGGGGCAGACCTGGTGCCGCTACGGCGTACAGGACTCCGTGGCCCTGGCGATCGAACTGGAGCTGCGCTACCGGGGCCTGCGCGCACCGCACAAGCTCAAGTCCGCGGTCTCCGGCTGCGCCCGGGAATGCGCGGAGGCGCAGAGCAAGGACTTCGGTGTGATCGCCACGGCGGAGGGCTGGAACCTCTACGTCGGTGGCAACGGCGGAACGACACCACGTCACGCCGATCTCCTGGCCGCGGACCTGGACCACGACACCCTGATCCGCACCATCGACCGGTTCCTGATGTTCTACATCCGCACCGCCGACCGTCTGGAGCGTACGGCCCCCTGGCTGGACCGTCTGGAGGGAGGCCTCGACCATCTGCGCGCGGTCGTCATGGACGACTCGCTGGGCATCTGCGCGGAGCTGGACGAACTGATGGACCGTCATGTCGAGACGTACGAGGACGAATGGGCGGCCACCCTCGCCGACCCCGAGCGGGTACGCCGCTTCGTCTCCTTCGCCAACGCCCCGGGAACCCCCGACCCCACCGTGCGCTTCGTCCACGAACGCGACCGGATCCGCCCCGCCCGTCCCGAAGAGGACGGCTTCCCCCTCGCGCCGGCCCAGATCGCCGGCCCTGCCCCGGAGGTACGCACACGATGAGCGAGCCGAACCCGCCCGAGAACGCCGGGCACACGGTGGAGATCGACGACGGCCGGACATGGACCCCGGTCTGCCGGTACGAGGACCTGGTCCCGGGGCGCGGCGTGGCGGTGCTCGTCGGCCCGCAGGACGAGCAGGTCGCGGTATTCCGCGAGCGCGGAGGCACGGTCCACGCGCTGGACAACCACGATCCGTTCAGCGGCGCCCATGTCATCTCGCGCGGTCTGCTCGGCAGCCGGGGCGGCGTACCGGTGGTGATCTCGCCGATGCTCAAGCAGGCCTTCGACCTGCGCACCGGGCGCTGCCTCGACGAGGACCACGCGCCCGACGGTTCCACCGCCGACCTCAGGGTCTGGCCGGTGCGGGTGGTCGCGGCGACGCTCGCGGAGGTGCGGCGATGAGCAGCGTCACCGAGGCCGTCGAGGACATCGGCGCCCATCCCCGGCGGATCGAGGAGTGGGACCCCGAGGACACCGACTTCTGGGCCCGGGCGGGCGCCCGGATCGCCCGGCGCAATCTGGTCCACTCGGTGCTCAGCGAACACATCGGCTTCTCCATCTGGAGCCTGTGGTCGGTGCTGGTGCTCTTCCTCGGCCCCGAGTACCACATCGACCCGGCCGGGAAGTTCATGCTCACCGCCGTGCCCACCGCACTCGGTTCCGTGCTGCGGATCCCGTACACCCTCGCGGTGGCGCGCTTCGGCGGGCGCAACTGGACCGTCTTCAGCGCGCTGCTGCTGCTGGTCCCGACAGTGCTGGCCGGGATCGTGCTGCAGCCCGGCGTCTCCTACGGCACGCTGCTCGTGGTGGCCTCCGTGGCCGGGGTGGGCGGCGGCAACTTCGCCTCCTCGATGGCCAACATCAACGCCTTCTACCCGCAGCGCCTCAAGGGCTGGGCCCTGGGGGTGAACGCGGGCGGCGGCAACCTCGGTGTACCGGTGGTGCAGCTGCTCGGCCTGCTGGTGCTCGCCACCGCGGGCGCCGGTCACCCACGCCTGCTGGTGCTGGTCTATCTGCCGCTCATCGTGCTGGCGGCGCTCGGCGCGGCACTGCGGATGGACAACCTCGCCACCGTACGCAACGACCGCGGCGCCATGCGCGAGGTGCTCGGCGATGCGCACAGCTGGGTGATGTCGCTGCTCTACATCGGTACCTTCGGCTCGTTCATCGGCTTCGGCTTCGCCTTCGGGCAGGTACTCCAGGTGCAGTTCCACGAACAGTTCGACACTCCGGTGAAGGCGGCCTCCCTCACCTTCCTCGGACCGTTGCTCGGCTCGCTGTCCCGTCCGCTGGGCGGCCTGCTCGCGGACCGCTTCGGCGGCGCCCGGGTGACCTTCTGGACCTTCGCGGCGATGGCACTGGGCGCGGGCGTCGTCCTGGAGGCGTCCCGGCAGCACTCACTGGCGCTCTTCCTGGGCGGGTTCGTCGCGCTCTTCGTACTCAGCGGGGCCGGCAACGGCTCGACGTACAAAATGATCCCCGCGATCTTCCGGGCCAGGGCAGGGACCGAGACCGCGGACGGCACGCCGCACGCCGAGGCAGAGCGACGCTCGCGGCGACGGTCATCGGCCCTGATCGGAGTGGCGGGCGCCGTCGGCGCCTTCGGCGGAGTCCTGGTCAACCTCGCCTTCCGGCAGTCCTTCCTCGCCACGCACAACGGGCAGGCCGCATACCTGGCGTTCCTCGCCTACTACGGCCTCTGCCTGGTCGTGACCTGGGCCGTCTACCTGCGGCGTTCACCGCGCCGCCTGCCGGGGGTGTGACGGCGCCGCCCCGCGGATCGGGGCCACCCGTCCACTGCGACGGATGCCGGAAAAACCGCCGCAGCGGCCCTGCCGGGACGGGTAATCGGGTCGGTTCGTCCTAGGGTGCGAGCCATGGCAGAGAGTGCAGCCCACCGGGGCGCTGCGGGGTGGGACGGTCACTCTGCCTCCGGCCCCGGCACCCCCGACCCGCGCCGCTGGAAGGCCCTCGCAGTGTGCTTGATCGCGGGGTTCATGACCCTGCTGGACGTATCCATCGTCAATGTCGCCCTGCCGTCGATCCGGAAAGGGCTCCACAGCCCGGAGTCCGACCTGCAGTGGATCCTGTCCGGCTACTCGCTGGCCTTCGGTCTCTTCCTGATCCCGGCGGGGCGGCTCGGTGACGCGCGGGGCCGCCGCGCCGTGTTCATGGCCGGGCTGACCGTGTTCACCCTGGCGTCGGCTGCCTGCGGAGCGGCTCAGTCCAGCCAGTGGCTGGTGATCGCCCGCCTGGTACAGGGCCTCGCCGGAGGCATGATCTCGCCGCAGATCTCGGCATTGATCCAGCAGATGTTCTCCGGCGACGAGCGCGGCCGGGCCTTCGGCATGTTCGGCACGGTGGTCGGCATCTCCACCGCCGTCGGCCCGCTCTCGGGCGGGCTGCTGATCCAGGCGGCCGGGGCCGACGAGGGCTGGCGCTGGGTGTTCTACGTCAATATGCCGCTCGGCGCCGTGTGCCTCCTGCTCGCCCGGCGCCTGCTCCCGGACACCCCCTCGGCCGGCCCGGTGCGTCTGCGCGACCTCGACCCCCTGGGCGTGCTGCTCCTCGGCGCGGGCGTACTGGCCCTGCTGCTGCCCTTCGTCCAGTCGCAGCAATGGCCGGGCGACCGCAAGTGGCTGCTGGTCGTGGTGGCCGTGGCGCTGCTCGCCGCCTTCGTCGGCTGGGAGTCCCGGTGCGGCAGACGCGGCACGAAACCCGTCGTCAACCTGTCGCTCTTCCGGGTCCGTTCCTACTGGCTGGGCTGTCTGCTGATCCTGCTGTACTTCGCCGGATTCACCTCGATCTTCTTCATCACCACGCTCTATCTGCAGAGCGGCCTGCACTACTCCGCCCTGCAGGCGGGACTCGCCATCACGCCCTTCGCCCTCGGCGCGGCCGTCGCGGCGACCCCGGGCGGACGCATGGTCAGCCGCTTCGGACGCCCCCTCGTCGTCGTCGGGCTGACCACGGTGACGGTGGGGCTGGCGGGCACCGCACTGGCCGTGCATCTGGTGCCCGGGCGGGGCGTGGGGTGGGCGATGGCGGCTCCGCTGCTCCTGGCCGGCCTGGGCAGCGGCCTGGTCATCGCCCCGAACCAGGCGCTGACCCTCACCCGCGTACCGGTGGCCGACGCGGGGAGCGCGGGAGGAACCCTCCAGACCGCCCAGCGCGTCGGGTCGGCGATCGGGATTGCCGCGGTCGGCTCGATGTTCTTCGCCCAACTGGACGGCGACGGGTGGTCCACCGCGTACGACCACGGGCTCGTCGTCGCGGTCGCCTTCGTCCTGGTCGCCCTTCTCATCGGACTGGCAGAGGTACGCGGGGAGCGCCGCAGCCGACGTCATAAGCACCGGTCCGTCCGCAGTCCGTCCGTAGGGAGAACGCCATGAAGGAGAGCGGGATGAGCACGACCGCCGGCACCGGGAAAGACGCCAACGCGGCGTACGGGCACAAGGCCTTCAAACGGTCCAGGAGCCATTTCGCCGACCGCATCACCGCCGACGGCAGGGGCGGCTGGCCCGTCGAGGCCGGCCGCTACCGGCTGGCCGTCAGCCGCGCGTGCCCCTGGGCCAGCCGCGCAGTCGTCTCCCGGCGGCTCCTGGGGCTGGAGGACGCCATCTCGCTGGCGATCACCGATCCGATCCAGGACGACCGCAGCTGGCGCTTCACCCTCGACGAAGGCGGAAAGGACCCGGTGCTCGGCATCCGGTACCTGAGCGAGGCGTACAACGCACGGGAGCGGGACTATCCCGGCGGGGTCAGCGTGCCCGCGATCGTCGACGTACCCAGCGGCAGGCTCGTCACCAATGACTTCCAGCGGATCACGCTGGACTTCGCGACCGAGTGGACCGCGCTGCACCGGCCGGGAGCGCCCGACCTGTATCCCGAAGCCCTGCGCGACGAGATCGACGAGGTCATGGAGGGCGTCTACCGCGACGTGAACAACGGCGTGTACCGCGCGGGCTTCGCGGCGCAGCAGTCCGAGTACGAGAGCGCGTACCGGGATGTCTTCCGACGCCTGGACCTGGTGTCCGAGCGTCTGGCCGACCGGCGCTATCTCGTCGGCGAAACCCTCACCGAAGCGGACATCAGGCTGTTCACCACGCTGGTGCGCTTCGACGCCGTCTACCACGGACACTTCAAGTGCAACCGTTCGAAGCTGACCGAGGACCGAGTCCTGTGGGCGTACGCCAGGGACCTCTACCAGACCCCCGGATTCGGCGACACGGTCGATTTCCACCACATCAAGCAGCACTACTACCAGGTCCACTCCGGCATCAACCCCACCGGCATCGTGCCCGTCGGACCCGATCTCTCGGGCTGGCTGACCCCGCACCACCGGGAAGAACTGGGCGGACGCCCCTTCGGCGAAGGCACCCCGCCGGGGCCGGTGCCGCCGGGGGAGGAAGTCCCGCCGTCGGGGCGTCCCTGACCCCCGCGCCCGCGGCGGCCCCCGCCGGAGCAGGGGGAGCAGGGCCCTGTCGAGTCGGCAGCGATCACGAGATATCTTGATGTCAAGCAATGTTGCAGACGTGGAGCGGAGCACAGGGTGACTGACTCGACCATCATCTATACACACACCGACGAGGCCCCGGCCCTGGCGACGTATTCGTTCTTGCCCGTGGTCCAGGCGTACGCCTCGACGGCCGGGGTCAATGTCGAGAGCCGTGACATCTCGCTGGCCGGGCGCATCATCGCCGGCTTCCCCGAGCGCCTTGAGGAGGGCCAGCGCATCGACGACGCGCTCGCCGAGCTCGGCGCGCTGGCCAAGAAGCCCGAGGCCAACATCATCAAGCTGCCGAACATCTCGGCTTCGATCCCGCAGCTGAAGGCTGCCATCGCCGAGCTGCAGGCGCAGGGCTACGCGCTCCCGGACTACCCGGACGACCCGCAGACCGATGAGGACAAGGACGTCCGCGCGCGTTACGACAAGGTCAAGGGCAGCGCGGTGAACCCCGTGCTGCGCGAGGGCAACTCCGACCGCCGCGCCCCCGCCTCGGTCAAGAACTACGCCAAGGCGCACCCGCACCGCATGGGTGCCTGGTCGGCCGACTCGAAGACGAACGTCGCCACCATGGGCGTCGACGACTTCCGCTCCACCGAGAAGTCCACGGTCATCGCCGAGGCCGGTTCGCTGCGCATCGAGCTCTCCGGTGACGACGGCAGCACCACCGTGCTGCGCGAGTCCGTGCCGGTGCTCGCCGGTGAGGTCGTCGACGCGGCCGTCATGCGCGTCGCCGCCCTGCGCGAGTTCTTCACCGCGCAGGTCGCCCGCGCCAAGGCCGAGGGCGTGCTGTTCTCCGTCCACCTCAAGGCCACCATGATGAAGGTCTCCGACCCGATCATCTTCGGCCACGTGGTCCGTGCCTTCTTCCCGAACACCTTCGCCAAGTACGGCGAGGCGCTCGCCGCGGCCGGTCTCTCCCCGAACGACGGCCTCGGCACCATCCTCAAGGGCCTGGACTCCGTGGAGCAGGGCGCCGAGATCAAGGCGTCCTTCGAGGCCGAGCTCGTCGAGGGCCCCGCGCTGGCCATGGTCGACTCCGACAAGGGCATCACCAACCTGCACGTGCCGAGCGATGTCATCGTCGACGCCTCCATGCCGGCCATGATCCGCACCTCCGGTCACATGTGGGGCCCGGACGGCAAGGAGGCCGACACCCTCGCGGTCCTCCCCGACAGCAGCTACGCCGGCGTCTACCAGGTCGTCCTCGACGACTGCCGCGCCCACGGCGCCTTCGACCCGTCGACCATGGGCTCGGTGTCCAACGTCGGCCTGATGGCGCAGAAGGCCGAGGAGTACGGCAGCCATGACAAGACCTTCGAGATCCCCACCACCGGCACGGTGCGGGTCCTCGACGGCAAGGGCGACGTCGTGCTGGAACAGGTCGTCGGTGCGGGTGACATCTTCCGCATGTGCCAGGCCAAGGACCTGCCGATCCAGGACTGGGTCAAGCTCGCCGTCACCCGCGCCCGCGCCACCGGCGTCCCGGCCGTGTTCTGGCTCGACGAGGACCGCGCCCACGACGCGCAGCTGATCGCCAAGGTCAAGACGTACCTCGCCGACCACGACACCGACGGCCTGCAGATCGAGATCATGTCGCCGGAGAAGGCGACCGCGTTCTCGATCGAGCGCATCCGCCGCGGCGAGGACACCATCTCGGTCACCGGCAACGTCCTGCGTGACTACCTGACCGACCTGTTCCCGATCCTTGAGCTGGGCACCAGCGCGAAGATGCTCTCCGTCGTGCCGCTCATGGGCGGCGGCGGCCTGTTCGAGACGGGCGCCGGCGGCTCCGCCCCGAAGCACGCCCAGCAGCTCATCAAGGAGAACTACCTGCGCTGGGACAGCCTGGGCGAGTTCTTCGCGCTGGCCGCCAGCTTCGAGCACCTCGCGCAGACGACGGACAACGCGCGTGCCCAGGTGCTCGCCGACACCCTCGACCGCGCGACCGCGACCTTCCTCAACGAGGACAAGTCGCCGACCCGGAAGCTGGGCGGCATCGACAACCGCGGCAGCCACTTCTACCTGGCCCTCTACTGGGCCCAGGAGCTGGCGCAGCAGAACGACGACGCGCAGCTCGCGCAGGCGTTCGCCGGGCTCGCGAAGACGCTGGCCGAGCAGGAGCAGACCATCGTCGACGAGCTGATCGCGGTGCAGGGCTCGCCGGCCGACATCGGCGGCTACTACCAGCCCGACCCGGCCAAGGCCGCCGCCATCATGCGTCCGTCGGCGACGTTCACGCAGGCGATCGCCTCCATCGGCTGACGAAGCAGTCACGGAAAGAGGGCGCGTGTTCCGACGCGCACCCGCCCCTACCGCCCCGGTCGGCACCATGCCCGACCGGGGCGGTTCCATGTCCTGCCCCGACACCGAGCGGTTCTGTGCACCCCGGCAACAGCGTTGAGGGGTAGGGGAGTTCGGTCCGCTCCGGAACGTCCGGCACCCTTGCCCGAGTCCGCACCGGCATCGGCGGGGTGCGCGCGGTCCCGGGCGCGGACCCGGGGACGCCCTGACGGGTGAATGTCGCGCCACCGCGGGCGCAGGGCCGCGCATAGCGGCCCCGCGGCTGATTTGCTGCACCTGGAAATCTGGCGTGACGCGCGCGCGACCCGCCTGTCGGCCGGCCCCGTGGAGGCGGCGCCCCTGCCGGGTGCTCAGCCCACCCGCGAATGACAATCGAAGGAGCGTCCCAGTGACGACGACGGGCACAACAGGGGCAGCAGAGGAAGAGGAGGCGTACGCGAACGAGCTTCCGGTCCGGGCCAGGGAACCGGGAAACGTCGTCATCAAGTGGCTGACCACCACCGACCACAAGACGATCGGCACGCTCTACCTGGTCACATCGTTCGCCTTCTTCATCGTCGGCGGTGTGCTGGCCCTGGTCATGCGCGCCGAGCTGGCCCGTCCCGGGATCCAGATCGTTTCGAACGAGCAGTTCAACCAGGCGTTCACGATCCACGGCACGATCATGCTGCTGATGTTCGCGACGCCGCTGTTCGCCGGATTCACCAACTGGATCATGCCGCTGCAGATCGGCGCGCCCGATGTGGCGTTCCCGCGGCTGAACATGTTCGCGTACTGGCTGTACCTCTTCGGCTCGATCATCGTGGTCGCCGGGTTCCTCACCCCGGGCGGTGCGGCCGACTTCGGCTGGTTCGCCTACTCCCCGCTGACCGACGCGGTCCGCTCCCCGGGCATCGGCAGCGATATGTGGATCATGGGTCTGGCCTTCTCCGGCTTCGGCACGATCCTCGGTTCGGTCAACTTCATCACCACGATCATCTGCATGCGCGCGCCCGGCATGACGATGTTCCGCATGCCGATCTTCGTCTGGAACGTCCTGCTGACCGCTGTGCTGGTCCTGCTCGCCTTCCCGGTCCTCGCGGCGGCCCTGCTGGTGCTGGAGGCGGACCGCAAGTTCGGTGCGCACGTCTTCGACGCGGCCAACGGCGGTGCGCTGCTGTGGCAGCACCTCTTCTGGTTCTTCGGCCATCCAGAGGTGTACATCATCGCTCTGCCGTTCTTCGGGATCGTCACCGAGATCCTCCCGGTCTTCAGCCGCAAGCCGATCTTCGGCTACATCGGTCTGGTCAGCGCGACGATCGCCATCGCGGGCCTCTCGGTGACCGTGTGGGCGCACCACATGTACGTCACCGGCGGTGTGCTGCTGCCGTTCTTCTCGTTCATGACCTTCCTCATCGCGGTACCGACCGGTGTGAAGTTCTTCAACTGGATCGGCACGATGTGGAAGGGGTCGTTGTCCTTCGAGACACCGATGCTCTGGTCGATCGGCTTCCTGGTCACCTTTCTCTTCGGCGGTCTGACCGGTGTGATCCTGGCATCGCCCCCGATGGACTTCCACGTCTCGGACTCGTACTTCGTCGTCGCGCACTTCCACTACGTCGTCTTCGGCACCGTGGTCTTCGCGATGTTCGCCGGATTCCACTTCTGGTGGCCGAAGTTCACCGGCAAGATGCTGGACGAGCGGCTGGGCAAGATCTCGTTCTGGACGCTGTTCGTGGGCTTCCACGGCACGTTCCTGGTACAGCACTGGCTGGGCGCCGAGGGCATGCCGCGCCGCTACGCGGACTACCTCGCGGCGGACGGCTTCACCGCGCTGAACACGATCTCGACGATCTCCTCGTTCCTGCTCGGCCTGTCGATGCTGCCGTTCTTCTACAACGTGTGGAAGACCGCCAAGTACGGCAAGAACGTCGGTGTCGACGACCCGTGGGGCTACGGCCGCTCGCTGGAGTGGGCGACCTCCTGCCCGCCGCCGCGGCACAACTTCCTCACCCTGCCGCGGATCCGTTCCGAATCCCCGGCGTTCGACCTGCACCACCCCTCGGTCCGCGCCCTCGACGAAGCCCTCAACCGCACCGACACCGGCACGACGTGGGCCCCCGGGGACCAGCAGGCGTGAGCACGGCGGCCCCGGGAGAGGAGGAGCGAGTGGACCCCGACAAGGACAGCGCCCGCGGACTGGCACAGCTGGAGGGCTATCTGCTGTGGAACGCCGAGGTCGAGGAGGCGCGACGGCAGGCCGGCCGCTTCACCGACGCGCTGCCCTGGCTCACCGACGCACAGCGCGAGGACGTGGAACGGGCCTACACCGCGGACCGGGTCGCCGCCTCGCGGGCCATGCTCTGCCGTATCTCCGTCCGCGCCACCGAACTGCGCGGCGAGTACGACGCGCGCTACCGCCGGCTCAAGGCGCGCTGTGTGGCAGCCGGTGTCGTGCTCGTGAGCGCGGTCGGCGGCACCTGTACGGCCGTCACCCTCCTGGCCCGCTGACCGGTGGTGTCGTCCGTCCGCCGTCCCCAGCGGGCGAAGTCGCACGCGGCTCGTAAGGATGAGAGACGACGGGCGCGTGCGACGGGGCAGGCGAACGGACGACCGTGCAGGCCCGAGAAGGGACGAAGACCGTGGCACGACCCAGGATTCTCGTTGTCGGCGCCGGATTCGCCGGGGTGGAGTGCGTGCGCCGACTGGAGCGCGGTCTCAACTCCGGCGAGGCGGACATCGCGCTCGTCGCCCCGTTCTCGTACCAGCTCTATCTGCCCCTGCTGCCGCAGGTGGCGGCGGGGGTGCTCACCCCGCAGTCGGTCGCGGTGTCGCTGCGCCGCAGTCGCAAGCACCGCACCCGGATCATCCCGGGCGGGGCCATCGGAGTGGACCCCAAGGCGAAGATCTGCGTCATCCGCAAGATCACCGACGAGGTCGTCTACGAGCCCTACGACTACATCGTGCTCAGTCCCGGAAGCGTCACCCGCACCTTCGACATCCCGGGCCTGCTCGACAACGCCCGGGGCATGAAGACACTGGCCGAAGCGGCGTACGTACGCGACCACGTGATCGCTCAGCTCGACCTCGCCGACGCCAGCCACGACGAGAGCGAGCGGGCATCGCGCCTGCAGTTCGTGGTGGTCGGCGGCGGATACGCGGGTACCGAGACGGCCGCCTGTCTGCAGCGCCTCACCACCAGCGCGGTCAAGTACTACCCACGGCTCGACCCCAGGCTCATCAAGTGGCATCTCATCGACATCGCCCCGAAACTGATGCCCGAACTGGGGGACAAGCTCGGCCGGAGCGCCCTGGAGGTGCTGCGCGCACGCGGCATCGAGGTGTCGCTCGGTGTCTCGGTCGCCGAGGCCGGGCCGGAGAAGGTCACCTTCACCGACGGCCGGGTGGTGCCCTGCCGCACCCTGATCTGGACTGCGGGAGTCACCGCGAGTCCGCTGGTCGCCACATTCGACGCCGAGACGGTACGCGGCCGGCTGGCGGTGACACCCGAGATGATCCTGCCGGGCTTCGACGGCATCTTCGCCCTCGGCGACGCGGCGGCCGTACCGGACCTGAGCAAGGGCGGCGGGGCGGTCTGCCCGCCCACCGCGCAGCACGCCATGCGCCAGGGCCGCAGGCTCGCCGAGAACCTCATCGCCACGCTGCGGCACCAGCCGATGAAGCCGTACGTCCACAAGGACCTGGGTCTTGTCGTGGACCTCGGCGGCAAGGACGCGGTCTCCAAGCCGATCGGCATCGAGATGCGCGGGATCACCGCGCAGGCCGTCGCCCGCGGCTACCACTGGTCGGCGCTGCGGACCAACGTGGCCAAGGCGCGGGTCATGACCAACTGGATGCTCAACGCCATCGCGGGCGACGACTTCGTACGCACCGGCTTCCAGGCCCGCATGCCGGGTACGCTGCGCGACTTCGAGCACACGGACTCCTATCTCACACCGGCCCAGGTCCGCCAGCACACCGCCACGCTGCACACCGGCACCTGACCACCGGTCGGATCAGCTGTTGCTCTCGTATCCGGCCGTCAGTCCGGGGTCCCGCTCCACCACCGGGTCCAGGATGTCGTCGATGCCCTTCAGCAGCTCCTCGTCGAGTGTCACGCCCGCCGCCGCGGCGTTCTCCGTCACCTGCTCGGGCCGGGAGGCGCCGATGATCGCGGCGCAGACATTGGAGTTCTGCAGCACCCAGGCGACCGCAAGCTGAGCAAGACTGAGACCGGCCGCGTCGGCGAGCGGCCGCAGCCGCAGGACGCGCTCCAGCACGTCGTCGCGCAGCCACCGGGCGACCATGCTCGCGCCGCCCTTCTCATCCGTCGCACGGGAGCCCGTCGGGAGCGGCGCACCGGGCCTGTACTTGCCCGTGAGCGCCCCCTGGGCGATCGGCGACCAGACGATCTGACCGATGCCCAGCTCCTCGGAGGCGGGCACCACTTCGCTCTCGATGACCCGCCACAGCGCCGAGTACTGAGGCTGGTTGGAGATCAGCGGCACCCGCAGTTCGCGGGCCAGTCCATGCGCGTCGCGCAGCTGGTCGCCCGTCCATTCCGATACGCCGATGTAGAGGGCCTTGCCGGAGCGGACGACATCGGCGAACGCCTCCATGGTCTCTTCGAGCGGGGTCGAGTGGTCGTAGCGGTGTGCCTGGTACAGGTCCACGTAGTCCGTCTGCAGGCGGCGCAGCGAGTTGTCGATGGACTCCATGATGTGCTTGCGGCCCAGCCCCCGGTCGTTGTGTCCCGGACCGGTCGGGAAGTAGACCTTGGTGAACACCTCAAGGCCCTCGCGGCGCTCGTTCCTGAGCGCCCGGCCGAGGACCGCTTCGGCCCGCGTCTCCGCGTAGACGTCCGCCGTGTCGAAGGTGGTGATCCCGGTGTCGAGGGCGGCGCGGATACAGGCGACCGCCGCGTCCTCCTCCACCTGGGAGCCGTGAGTGAGCCAGTTTCCGTAAGCGATCTCACTGATGGTCAGACCGCTGCGGCCGAGTCGGCGGAATTCCATGCGCCTGCTCTTCCTGTGTGCGTGAGGAACGGATCGTGCAAGGGCTGGCCCATGCTAGGGCGCCGTCCGGCTCCGGCCCGGCAGGCTCAGGCATCCGGGACGGTGCGGTGGACCGTACGGAGGAAGGCCGCGTTGTCCGTGGTGTGCCGGATCCGGTCCAGCAGCGTTTCGAGCGCCGTCTGCGGGTCCCGGGAGTGCAGTGCGCGCCGCAGTCCGCGTACCGCCCTCAACTCGGCCTCCGGGACGAGGAGTTCCTCGCGCCGGGTGCCGGAGGCCGGGATGTTCACGGCCGGGTAGGTGCGTCGGTCGGCCAGTGTGCGGTCGAGCCGGAGTTCCATGTTGCCGGTGCTCTTCAGCTCTTCGAAGAAGTAGTCGTCGGCGCGGGAGCCGGTCTCCACCAGCGCGGTGGCCAGGATGGTGAGGGAGCCGCCCTCCTCGGTGAGGCGTGCGGCACCGAAGAGCCGCTTGGGGCCGAGCAGGGCGGACGCGTCGACACCGCCGCTGAGGGTGCGTCCGCCCGAGGCCGACGCGTTGTTGTGGGCGCGGCACAGCCGGGTGAGGGAGTCCAGCAGAATGACGACGTCCTGGCCCTGCTCGACCAGACGCTTGGCGCGTTCGACCGCGAGTTCGGCGAGCGCGATGTGCTCCTTCGCGGGCCGGTCGAACGTCGATGCGAGCACTTCGCCCCGTACGGACCGGCGCATGTCCGTGACCTCCTCGGGGCGTTCGTCGAGCAGCACCACCATCAGATGGCACTCGGGGTGGTTGGCGGCGAGGGCCGCGGCGACCTGCTGCAGCAGCACCGTCTTGCCGGTCCTGGGCGGGGCGACGACGAGTCCGCGCTGCCCCTTGCCGATGGGAGCGACCAGATCGACGAGGCGCATCGCCGGGCCGCCGGACGGTGTTTCCAGACGCAGCGGCTGTCGGGGGTGCAGCGGGGTGAGGTCACGGAAGTGGGGCCGGCCGCGCAGCGCCTGCGGGGAGCGGCCGTTGACCCGTTCGACCCCGGACAGGGTGCGGGGCCGGTCGCGGTCGCAGAGCCCTTCGACGAGGTCGCCCCTGCGCAGGCCGTGACGGCGGATCAGGGCGGCGGAGACCTGTACGTCGCCGGGGGAGGGGTGGTCACCGCGGACGCGCAGTGTGCCGTGCCCCTGGTGCGTGATGTCGAGCACGCCCACGGTTTCGGTGGGCGATTCCTGCTGGATGACGGGGTGTTCGAGGGTGCTGGTCATACGGAGTGGTCCTTTCGCGGACATGGCGAATGAGGGGCCCGGCCGGCAGGGGGCGGAAGAAAGCACGCCCCGGACGACGGGGAGGAAAGCCCGGACGGGAACGGCCCGTACCGGACTGGAGGAGGTGGCGCGGGAAAGCTGGATCGCCGGTCGGATGGGACGGGCGCAGCAGCTCTGCGAAGGTGGATGGGCACCGGCGCCCCGAATCGAGGCGTACACATGTACCAACTGCACCGTACCACGGCGCGCGCTCGCCGGGTCGGCGGCGACGGCCGCGATAACCGGTTGCCGTGGGGCGCGCGGAGTGATGTGGTTCTCCGGGCCGCGCGCCCGCCCCCTTAAGACCGGCGTCCCCGGCGCCAAGGAGTCATCTTGCCGATTCGCATCACCGCACTGACCGACCCCGATCGCACCGGTGCGAGCCACCGGCTGGCGTGGCTGGCGTCCGACCCCGACGGCAGCCCCACGGGCTCGGCCTTCCTGCGTGTCTTCACCCGCGAGGGCCAGAACCACCTCGCCGAGCTGGAACTCCACGTCCACCCGGCCGAGCGCCGGGCCGGCGTCGGCTCACAGCTGCTGGACGCGGCGGTCGCGGCAGCCCGCGCGGAGGGCCGACGCAGCGTCGTCACCCAGGTCGAGGCCGGTTCCTCCGGCGATCATTTTCTGCGGGCCAAGGGGCTGCGCAAGGTGCTGACCCTGACGTACGCGCGCCTCCCGCTGGCGAAGGCCGACACCGCGGCCCTCCGCGCGATCGTCGGGCAGCCGCATCCGGGCTACCGCCTCGTCTCCTGGGATGGCACCGTCCCGGACGGGCTCGCGGGGACGTTCGCCGCGTCGCGCCGGGCCATGGACGACATGCCGATGGACGACACCGACTACGGCACGGTCGTCTGGGACGTGGACCGGGTCCGGTCCGCGGCGGCGGCCGTCGCCGCCCGTGGCGAGCTGCTCCACACCGTCGCCGCGGTCGACGAGTCCGACTCCACGATCGCGGGCTTCACCGAACTGGTCGTCCCCGGCGACGGGAAGGGCGACGCCCAGCACTACGGCACCGGGGTCCTCCCCGAACACCGGGGGCACGGCCTCGCGCAGTGGATGAAGGCACGGTCCATCCTGCAGGCCCGCGAACGCCACCCGGATCTCGACGGGCTGCTGGCGGACACCGCGGACAGCAACACGCACATGCGGAGCATCAACGACGCGCTCGGCTACGAGCCGACGCACAGGTCCGTCGAGTACCAGCTGGATCTGTAGGCGCGCCGCCCGCCGGCCCGCTCAGCCACTGCCCTCCGGCTCCGGGGCCGTGCCCCGGAACGCCCCCAGGATCTGCTCGGCCGCCAGTGTGGCCGTCAACTCGCCGTTCCGTACGCGCTGTTCGACACCCGGAGTGAGCGCACGGACCTCCGGGTGGCCGCGCAGACTCTCCAGCAGCTCGTCCCGCACCATCGTCCAGGTCCAGTCGACCTGCTGGTCACGGCGTTTCGCGGCGAGCCGGCCACTCGATTCGAGCAGCGCCCGGTGCTGTTCGAGCCGCTCCCACAGGGTGTCGAGACCGGTCGACTCGCGGGCGCTGCAGGTGAGCACCGGGGGCGTCCAGGCCGCGTCCACCGGGTGCATCAGCCGCAGCGCGCCGGCCAGTTCACGCGCGGCCGCGCGGGCGTCGCGCTCGTGCGGGCCGTCCGCCTTGTTGACCGCGATGGCGTCCGCCAGCTCCAGGACACCCTTCTTGATGCCCTGCAGCTGATCGCCGGTACGGGCCAGGGTGAGCAGCAGGAACGTGTCGACCATATTGGCCACCGCCGTCTCCGACTGGCCGACGCCGACCGTCTCCACCAGCACCACGTCGTATCCCGCGGCCTCCATCACCACGATGGACTCCCGGGTCGCCTTGGCCACCCCGCCGAGCGTCCCGGCGGTGGGGGAGGGACGTACGAACGCCGCGGGGTCCACCGCCAGGCGCTCCATCCTCGTCTTGTCGCCGAGGATGGAGCCGCCGGTACGGCTGGATGACGGATCGACGGCCAGCACCGCGACCCGGTGTCCGAGCCCGGTGAGCATCGTGCCCAGCGCGTCGATGAAGGTGGACTTCCCGACCCCCGGCACACCGCTGATGCCGATCCGCCGGGCGTTCCCGGAGTGCGGCAGCAGCTCGCGCAGCAACTGCTGGGCCAGTGTCCGGTGATCGGGACGGGTGGACTCGACGAGAGTGATGGCGCGCGCGATGTACGCCCGCTTCCCGTCGAGCACCCCCTTCGCATAGCTGTCGATGTCGATCTTCACAGGCATCGGGTCAGCGGCTCACAGCTCGTGGCCGAGCGCGGCGCCCAGCCGCGTGACCAGGTCGTAGGCGGCATCCGGAATCACCGTGCCGGGCGGGAACACGGCCGCGGCCCCCGCCTCGTGCAGCGCCTCGACATCCTGCGGGGGGATCACCCCGCCCACCACGATCATGATGTCCTCGCGGCCCTCGGCGGCCAGCTCCTCGCGGAGCGCCGGTACGAGCGTGAGGTGTCCGGCTGCCAGTGAGGAGACGCCCACGATGTGCACGTCCGCCTCCACCGCCTGCCGTGCCACCTCGGCGGGCGTCTGGAACAGCGGGCCGACGTCGACGTCGAAGCCCAGGTCGGCGAAGGCCGTCGAGATCACCTTCTGGCCGCGGTCGTGGCCGTCCTGCCCCATCTTGGCCACCAGGATGCGCGGACGGCGCCCCTCGGCCTCCTCGAAACGGTCCACCAGCGCCCGGGTCCGGTCCACGGAAGGGGATTCGCCTGCCTCGTTGCGGTACACACCGGAGATCGTACGGATCTGGCCCGCATGCCTCCCGTACACCTTCTCCAGGGCGTCCGAGATCTCGCCCACGGTCGCCATCGCGCGGGCCGCGTCGACGGCCAGTGCCAGCAGATTGCCTTCGAGGCCCGGGCCGGGGGCCCGCTCGGCGGCCGCCGTCAGCGCCCGCAGCGCGGCCTGGCACGCCGGCTCGTCGCGCTCCGCGCGCAGCCGGCGAAGCTTCTCGATCTGCTGGGCGCGCACCGAGGAGTTGTCGACCTTGAGCACATCGATCTGCTCGTCGGTCTCCACCCGGTACTTGTTGACCCCGATCACCGGCTGGCGTCCGGAGTCGATCCGCGCCTGGGTGCGGGCCGCGGCCTCCTCCACCCGGAGCTTCGGGATGCCCGCGTCGATGGCCTGCGCCATGCCGCCCGCCGCCTCGACCTCCTCGATGTGCTGCCAGGCCCGGCGCGCCAGGTCGTACGTCAGCTTCTCCACGTACGCGCTGCCGCCCCACGGGTCGATGACCCGGCCGGTGCCCGACTCCTGCTGGAGCAGCAGCTGGGTGTTGCGGGCGATCCGCGCCGAGAAGTCCGTCGGCAGGGCGAGGGCCTCGTCGAGCGCGTTGGTGTGCAGCGACTGGGTGTGTCCCTGGGTGGCGGCCATCGCCTCCACACACGTCCTGGTGACGTTGTTGAACACGTCCTGCGCGGTCAGCGACCACCCCGACGTCTGCGAATGGGTGCGCAGGGACAGCGACTTGGCGTTCTTCGGTTCGAACTCCTTGACCAGCTTGGCCCAGAGCAGCCGGGCCGCCCGCAGCTTCGCGATCTCCATGAAGAAGTTCATGCCGATCGCCCAGAAGAAGGACAGCCGCGGTGCGAACGCGTCCACGTCGAGACCGGCGTCCCGACCGGCCCGCAGATACTCCACCCCGTCCGCGAGGGTGTACGCCAGCTCCAGATCGGCGGTCGCACCCGCCTCCTGGATGTGATAGCCGGAGATGGAGATCGAGTTGTAGCGCGGCATCTTCTGCGAGGTGTACGCGAAGATGTCGGAGATGATCCGCATCGAGGGCTTCGGCGGATAGATATAGGTGTTGCGGACCATGAACTCCTTCAGAATGTCGTTCTGAATGGTTCCGGCCAGCTTCTCGGGCGCAACGCCCTGTTCCTCGGCGGCGACGATGTACAGCGCGAGCACGGGGAGCACCGCGCCGTTCATCGTCATCGACACCGACATCCTGTCCAGCGGGATGCCGTCGAAGAGCTGACGCATGTCGTAGATCGAGTCGATCGCCACGCCCGCCATGCCGACGTCGCCGGTCACCCGCGGGTGGTCGCTGTCGTAGCCGCGGTGGGTCGGCAGGTCGAAGGCGACCGAGAGGCCCTTCTGCCCGGCCGCGAGGTTGCGGCGGTAGAAGGCGTTGGACTCCTCGGCGGTGGAGAAACCGGCGTACTGCCGGATCGTCCAGGGCTGGTTGACGTACATCGTCGGATACGGGCCCCGCAGGTACGGGGCGATGCCCGGATACGTACCGAGGAAGTCGAGCCCCTCCAGATCGCGCCCGGTGTACAGCGGCTTGACCGCGATGCCCTCCGGGGTCTCCCACAGCAGATCGCCGTCGGAACTGCCGGAGGACTCCTTCACCGAGGCGCGCCACTGGTCCTCGGACACCTCGGGGGCGCCGCCCGGTCCGAGCTCGATGTCACGGAAGTCAGGGATACGCATTACGCCACACCCATACGGTCGAGAAGGGAAGAGAGCACGGCCACCACATCGGAGCCCGCGAAGACGTACTCGTCGACACCGGGGTACTCACCGGGCCGGCCCGCGAGGAACACCCGCTGCGCCCCGGCCGAGCGCAGTGCCCCGGCGACCGCCCCGGCCCGCTCGGCGTAGAGCGCGTCGCTGGAGCAGAGACACGCCACGGCGGCCCCACTGGACTTGAACGCAATCACGGCCGTTGCCGCGTCGACCTGCACCGGTTCATGGACCGGTTCGATACCGCCCGCCTGGAACAGGTTCGAGGCGAACGACACCCGCCCGGTGTGGGCCGCGGCCGGGCCGAGCGCGGCGAGGAACACCCGCGGCCGTTGCCCGGTCGCCGCGAGATGGGCGTCCGACCGGGCACGCAGCGCCTCGAACGCCTCGTCACGGCGCACCCTGGGCAGACCGCCCGACGAGCCATCGGCGTCGGGACCCGCCTCGCGCTCCACCGGACGCTCCGCCAGCTGCGGGAACTCGCTCACGCCGGTGACCGGCTCCTTGCGCCGCGCCAGATCCTTGCTGCGCGCCGCCCAGGTGGCCGCGAGACGCTCGCCGATCATTCCCGAGCGCAGGGCGGCCGCCTGGCCGCCCGACCGCTCGATCTCCTGGAAGAACGCCCACGAGGCCTCGGCCAGTTCGGCGGTGAGCCGCTCCACGTACCAGGAACCGCCCGCCGGGTCGATCACCCGGGCCAGATGCGACTCCTCCAGGAGGATCGTCGACGTGTTACGGGCGATGCGCCGGGCGAACGCGTCCGGCAGACCCAGGGCGTGATCGAACGGCAGCACGGTCACGGAGTCGGCCCCGCCGACACCCGCACCCAGACAGGCCAGGGTCGTCCGCAGCATGTTCACCCACGGGTCGCGCCGTGTCATCATCACCGAGGACGTCACCGCGTGCTGACGCTGCGCCCCGGCACCGGCTGCCCCGCACACCTGCGCCACCCGGGACCACAGCCGCCGAGCGGCCCGCAGCTTGGCGATCGTCAGGAACTGATCGGCTGTCGCCGCGTACCGGAACTCCAGCTGCGCACAAGCCTGTTCCACCGAAAGCCCGGCGTCCGTCAGCGCCCGCAGATAGGCGACACCGGTCGCCAGCGAGGCGCCCAGCTCCTCGGCGGCCGAGCCGCCGGCCTCGTGATACGGCAGCGCGTCGACGGTCAGGGCCCGCAGCCCGGGAAACTCCCGCGCGCACCGCTGTGCCCAGTGGACCGCCGCCGTCGGATCGGGTTCGGCGCCACTTCGGGCGGCCTGCCCGAGCGGGTCCGCGCCGAGGTTGCCGCGCGCGGCCCGTGCGTCGACGCCCCGCGCGGAGTAGAGCCGCAGCAACTCCTCCGCCGCGGCGTCGAGTTCGCCGCCCGCGTCGAGCACCACGGGAGCCAGGTCGAGATAGACGCCGTCCAGCGCGTCCGCCAGAGCGGACACCGCAACGCCGCCGCCGCCCACCGTCAGCCACAGTGAGGTGACGCCGTTCTCCAGATCGGCGAGCACGGCCTCATTGAGGCGCGCGGGATCCGGCAGGGTGTGCCGCTGCCGTACGTCCCAGCCACCCGTCGCGTTGCCCTCGGCCTTGCCGCCGCGGGTGAAGGGGGCGAAACCCGGATATCCGGCATCGGGCGCGCTGTCGCGCGAGGTGTAGAGGGGGCGGGTGATGAGCCCGTCCTCCACCGTGGTGGACAGAGCTTCCTCGGCGGCCGAACCCGCAACATCCTTGCCCGACTTGCGCAGCACGCCTTCGACAAGGCTTTGCCACTGCTCATGGGCGGGGTGAGGGAATTCGGCGGCCAACGAAAGCCCGTCGGCAGGCAGGACCGTCATGCTCAGATGCTAGGTCAGGTCTCAGACGAGCAGCAGAGGCTCCGTCTGTGACCTTGCCCTCTCCGAACGCACTTGATCCTTCACATACGGTCGCGTAACCGGACGACGGATTCCGGACTTGGTGCATCATCCAACGTGACTGGTATTTGCTCCACAGATAAGCTGGATGGATTGCAGCTGCCAGATCAATCCGAATATCTTGTCGCACATGCAGTCCTACACAATCGGACAGGCCGCGCGCCTGCTGGGGGTCAGCCCCGACACGGCCCGCCGCTGGGCGGACGCCGGACGGGTCGCGACCCACCGCGACGAAGGCGGCCGCAGGCTCATCGACGGCCGTGATCTGGCCGCGTTCTCCATCGAGATCGGCCAGGGCGGGGGAGGCGAGGACGAGCCCTCGTACACCTCGGCCCGCAACGCCTTCCCGGGCATCGTCACCGGAGTGAAGCTCGGCGACGTGGCGGCCCAGGTCGAGATCCAGGCAGGCCCGCACCGGCTGGTGTCGCTGCTCACCCGGGAGGCCGTCGAGGAGCTCGGACTGGAGGTCGGCATGCAGGCCACCGCTCGGGTGAAGTCCACCAGCGTGCACATCGACCGCGTCTGAACGCGCATCACCCGTGACGCACATCGACTCCAAGGAGCCCGGCACCATGACGACCACCCTCACCGGGCGCCGCGCCGCCGCCGCGCTCGTGACCGCAGCACTGCTGGTGCCGCTCGCCGCGTGCGGCGGCAACGACGACAACAAGAAGGACGCCGCCGGAAAGCCCGCGGCCTCGTCCGGGGCCGCCGATGCCCGGCTGACCGTGCTGGCCGCGGCCTCGCTCACCGATGTGTTCAAGACCGCGGGCGCCGCGTACGAGAAGGAGCACCCGGGTACGAAGGTGACGTTCTCCTTCGCGGGCTCACAGGAACTGGCCGCCCAGGTGAAGCAGGGCGCACCCGCCGACGCCCTGGTCACCGCGGACACGAAGACGATGGACGGTCTGAAGTCCGACACCGGCACCCCCACCGTCATCGCCAGGAACCGTCTCGTCATCGCCACCGGGGAGGGCAACCCGGAGAAGATCGCGAGCCTGAAGGACCTGACCGACCCGAAGCTCAAGGTGGTCCTGGCCGCGCCCGAGGTTCCGGTGGGCCGATACAGCGAGCAGGTCCTCGACGCGCAGAAGCTCACCGTCAAGCCGGTCTCCCAGGAGCCCAACGTCCGCGCCGTCCTCAGCAAGGTCGAGCTGGGCGAGGCCGATGCGGGGATCGTCTACAAGACGGACGCCGCCACGGCCACCGACAAGGTCGACGCCGTCGACATCCCCGATGCGCAGAACGCCGTCGCCTCCTACCCGGCGGCCACGCTGCGCCAGTCAGGGAACGTGGCGGCCGCCACGGCGTTCGTCAAGTGGCTGAGCAGCCCCGAGGCGCAGAAGATCCTGCGGGACGCGGGCTTCCAGCAGCCGTAGCCGGCACGCCGTACGCACCGCACAGGGGGCTGCCGGGGCCGGGGGAGAACCACGGGCGGCCCCCCCGTACGGCCGATCCAGTTCCGCACGTACCGACGTACCGACCGATCCCGGGAACCTCCGATGAGAGCCCTTCGCAGCCGAACGCCCGGCGCGCGCACCCCCGCCGTCCTGGCGCTGCCCGCGCTGCTCGCCGTCGCGTTCCTGCTGATGCCCCTGATCGGCATCCTGGCCCGTACCTCCTGGGCCGACCTCGGCACCCATCTGACCAGCCCCGGTGTCACACAGGCGCTCAGGCTGTCCCTGCTCGTCTCGTTCTGGGCCCTGGGCCTCTCGCTCCTGCTCGGGGTTCCTCTGGCCTGGCTGCTGGCCCGGATCGAGTTCCCCGGCAAGGCGCTCGTCCGCTCGCTGGTCCTTCTGCCGATGGTGCTGCCGCCCACCGTCGGAGGCGTGGCGCTCCTCCTCGGCTTCGGCCGCCGGGGGCTGCTCGGCCCCTGGCTGGAGAACACCTTCGGGATCACGCTGCCGTTCCACACCTCGGGCGCGGTGGTCGCGGCGACCTTTGTCGCGATGCCCTTCCTCGTCATCAGCCTCGAAGGGGCACTGGCCGGACTGCGCCCCTCCTACGAGGAGACCGCCGCCTCCCTGGGAGCCTCACCGGCCCGGGTGTTCTTCACGGTCACCCTCCCGATGGTCGCCCCCGGCCTCGCCGCCGGTGCCGCGCTCACCTGGGCACGGGCGCTCGGCGAGTTCGGCGCGACCATCACCTTCGCGGGCAACCTGCCGGGCACCACCCAGACCCTGCCCCTCCAGGTCTATCTGCTGCTCCAGGACTCCCCGGAGGCCGCCACCTCCGTGTCGCTCCTGCTGCTCGCCATCGCCATGGCCGTACTCATCGCTCTGCGCGGGCGCTGGACCGGGGCACCACGCGACCGGTCGCGCGGCCCCGAACCGGCGGTGGACGACGCGGTCGATACGGACACTGCGGCCCGCGCGGGCCGGGAGATGCCCCCGGCCCCGCAGGAACGCCGCTCGCTGCACGCCGAGGTCACCGGCTTCACCCGGCTCACCCTCGACGCCGCGCCCGGCACCACGATCGCCGTCGTCGGACCCAACGGCGCGGGCAAGACGACCGTCCTGCGCGCCCTCCTCGGCCTGACCCCGCGCGCCCGGGCCCGACTGCGGCTCGGCGACACCGACGTCACAGCCCTGCCCCCGCACCGCCGCCAGGTCGCTTGGGTGCCGCAGAACGGTGCGCTCTTCCCGCATCTGAGCGCGCTGACGAACACGGCGTACGGTCTCCGCGCCCATGGCGTCCCCCGGGCCGAGGCCCGCCGCGAGGCACAGCAGTGGCTCGACCGGCTCGGCGTCGGCCATCTCGCCCACCGCAGGCCCGCCCAGCTCTCCGGCGGCCAGGCCCAGCGTGTGGCCCTGGCCCGCGCGCTCGCCGCCCGCCCCTGGCTGCTGCTGCTCGACGAGCCGCTCGCCGCCCTCGACCAGACCACCCGCGCCCATGTCCGGCACACCCTGCGCACCCATCTCGCCGGGTTCGGCGGCGTCTGCCTGATCGTCACCCACGACCCCGTGGAGGCGGTTTCGCTGGCCGACCGGGTACTCGTACTCGAAGAGGGCCGCACCCTCCAGTACGCGGCACCCGCCGAGGTGACCCGGCACCCCCGCTCGCCGTGGGTGGCCCGGATGCTGGGCCGCAACGCCTGGCCCGCGACCGCCGCCCCCGACGGCACCCTCACCCTCGCCGACGGCGGCCGGCTGGTCGTCGCGGACCCTCTCGCCGAGGGGACGGCGGCGCTCGCGATCATCGCGCCGGAAGCGGTCTCCGTGCACCACGACAGGCCCGGGGGAAGCCCCCGTAACGTCTGGCCCGGCACGGTCCGTGAACTCACCGCCGTGGGCAGCCGGATCAGGGTGGTGATCGTCTCCCACGAGGCTCCGGACCTCGTCGCCGAGATCACCCCCGAGGCGGCGGCCGAACTGGGGCTGAGCGAGGGGACGGCCGTGTGGACCGGCGTCAAGGCGACCGAGGTCACCGTCGTCACCCTGTGAGCGAAACGCGCCGTCGGAAATGCGGGACGACGGTTCCTTCATCGCGTTCGGTGCCGTCGATCGGTGCTCCTCCGGCGTTTTCCTTTGTCGATCTTCCGACCGCGTGCGACGTTTGATCCGGTCAGGTCGAATCAAGCGGATACGTCGGGAAAAGGGGAAGTTCATCGTGCACACCGCCAGGACCGTCGCGGCATCCACCGTCGTCAATCTGCGCGACCTGGGCGGCATCGCTCTGGGTCCGGGCCATCGCGTCCGCCCGGGCGTCGTGCTGCGCTCCGGTCAGCTCAGCGGACTCGACGCGGCGGGGTGCAGGGAGGTTGCCGCGCTCGGCATCCGCACCGTCGTCGATCTGCGGACCGCCGACGAGCGTGCGGCGGCGCCCGACCGGCTGCCCCCCGGCGCACGGCTCTTCGTCGCCGATGTGCTCGGTGACAACCCGGGCGTGGCCCCCGCCCGGGTGCGCGCGCTGCTCGCCGACCCGATCGAGGCGGAGCAGGTGCTGGGGAGCGGGAAGGCCGAGGAGATGTTCGCCGAGACCTACCGGCAGATGGTGCTCTCGCCGGGCGCCGCCGCCGCTTACCGTGCCTTTGTCGAGACGGCCGCCGACGACCGTGCCCGCCCGGTGCTCTTCCACTGCACGGCCGGCAAGGACCGCACCGGCTGGGCCACGACTGTGCTCCTGATGCTGATCGGCGCGTCACGGGATGTGGTGCGCGCCGAATTCCTCGCGGTGAACCCGGTCGTGCGGGTCGCCTACGCCCCGTATGTGCAGCGTTTCCTCGATGCGGGCGGTGACCCGGAGATCGCGTCCGCGATCATCGAGGTCCGCCCCCGCTATCTCCAGATGGCGCTGGACGCCATGGATGAGCGGTGGGGTGGGCTCGACGGGTATGTCCGCGACGGGCTGCGAATCCCGCAGGCCGTGGTGGAGCGGTTGCGCAGCGGGCTCGTGGTGCCCGCCTGAGGCGAAAGCCGGGGCCCGGCCCCCGGTCGGCCTTCTCGGCCGGTCCCTTGCGAGGCGTGGATCCATGGGTGCTCCCGGGTTGACTTGATACCCCTAGGGGGTATGTTGTGGAGGTCGGGAAACGCTGCCTCCCGACGGACCCGATGGAGGACACCGTCATGAACAACGCGCTGAGGATCACCGCCTTCACCGCCGCGCTCGCCGCGACCTTCGGGGCCGCGTACGGAGTGGGCAGGGGCGTCGGCCCCCTGGTGGCCGCCGAGGACCGCCCCGCACAGCAGCACGCCGGCCACGCCGAGGGAGGGGAGGGCGGGGCTCAGGGAGCGGCGGACCGGGTGGCCGGCGGGTTGCAGATATCCGAGGGCGGCTACACGCTGGCCCTCGAAACGCCTGCGATACGGGCCGGGGCCCGGACCGAACTACGTTTCGCCATCAAGGACGACAGGGGCCGCAAGGTCACCGCCTATCGGCGAGAGCACGGCAAGGAACTGCATTTCATCCTCGCCTCGGCCGACCTGACCGAATACCGGCACCTGCATCCCGTCCGCGCGGCCGACGGCACCTGGTCGACCCCCGTCGACCTGCCCGAGGCCGGTGGCTACCGGGCGTTCGCCGACTTCACGCCCGCGGCCGAGGGCGCGGAGAACCTCACGCTGGGCGCGGACCTCGCCGTCTCCGGCACCTACCGCCCCGCGGCCCTCCCGTCCCCGCGCGCCATCGCGGAGGTGGACGGCTACCGCGTCGCACTCGACGGCGGACTGCGCGCGGGCCGGGACGGAGAGCTGAAACTGACCGTCACCAGGAACGGCCGTCCCGTCATCGATCTGCAGCCCTATCTCGGCGCGTACGGACATCTGGTCGCCCTGCGCTCGGGTGACCTGGCCTATCTGCACGTCCACCCGAACGAGGGCGGCCCGGGTCCTGGGGTGTCCTTCACGGCGACGGCGCCCAGCACCGGCACGTACAGGCTCTTCCTCGACTTCAAGCACGAGGGGAAGGTCCGCACGGCGGCGTTCACCGTCCCGGCGGCGGCATCGCAGGAGGGCGTCGTCGGCCAGGAGGGCGAAGCCCCGACCTCCGGCGGGCACGCGCACTGAACCCGGGCCGCGCTGCGGCCCCTTGCGAAGTGACGACGTGGGCACCGTGAGTGCTCCGAAGGTCCCTGAGTATCGTGAAAGGACCGGATTACGAGTCCTCCGAGAGGGGCGTACGTTGACCGAACGCAAGCCTGCGGGCGTCAGCTTCGAATCATGGGTCGACAAGCAGATCCGCGAGTCCGAGCAGCGCGGCGACTTCTCGCAGTTGCCGGGATTCGGCAAGCCGCTCGACAGCCTCGACGCCCCCTATGACGAGACCTGGTGGATCAAGCAGAAGATGCAGCGCGAGGGGGTGTCGATGCTTCCCCCGGCACTTGCGCTGCGCAAAGAGGCGGAGGATGTGCGCGACGCCGTGGCCGGTACGCGGACGGAGGCCGAGCTGCGGCGCATGCTGACCGAGATCAACGAGAAGATCCGGGCGGCCATCAGGCGGCCCCCGCCGGGCCCCCTGCTGAACGTCAAGCCGTTCGACGTCGATGCCGTGGTCGAGGAGTGGCGCGCGGCACGCGGCCCGTCGTAGCCCCGGCGGTCCGCGACTGCGTGCGGAGGGGCCCCGCATCCGGATGCGTGATACTCCCTCTATGAGACCGAGCGTTACGCGACCCGGCGGCGGGGCAGATGGCGGGGCCATCCGGATCAGGCGGGCGACCGCGCGGGACGCGAAGCGGCTCACCAGGCTGGTCAGGACCTCGCGCGCCTATGAGGGGCCCTACGCCCCGATGGTCGCCGGATACCGGGTCGGGCCCGACTACATCGAGACCCACCAGGTCTTCACGGCCGTCGAACCCGGCACCGACCGGATCGTCGGCTTCTACTCGCTGGTCCTCGCCCCGCCCGAACTCGACCTCATGTTCGTCGCCGATGACGCACAGGGTCTCGGCATCGGGCGCCTGCTCATCGGGCACCTGCGCGAAGAGGCGCTGCGCGCCGGCCTGACCGGCGTCCGTATCGTCTCGCACCCGCCCGCCGAGGGCTTCTACCGCAGTGTGGGGGCCCGTCCGACCGGCACCCTTGCCGCCAATCCGCCCGCCGTGATGTGGGACCGGCCCGAACTGCTGCTGCCGATCGCCTGAGCACCGGGAAAGGGGCCGACCGGAACCCGCGGGGGAAGTCCGGCCGGACCCTCGATCCCGTACCTACGTGGTGTTACGAGGTGTAGCCACCGTAAGGACGTGTGATGATCTCCATGGCGTGACCGACGGGATCGAGGAAGTACACACCCCGTCCGCCGTCGTTGTGGTTGATCTCGCCCGGACGCTTGCGGTGCGGATCCGCGTAGTACGTGATCCCGAGCTCCTTGATGCGGGCGTACGCCGTGTCGAACTCCGCCTCCGAGACGAGGAAGGCGTAGTGCTGCCCGACGATCGATTCCTCGGGGATGGTCGCGAAGTCCAGGGTGACCCCGTTGGCGGTGGCGACCGCGATGAACGGGCCCCATTCCGCACCGACTTCCAGACCCAGTATGTTCGCCAGGAACTCGGCGGATTCCCGGTTGTCCCGGGCGTGAATGATGGTGTGATTCAAATCGACTGACACTGTGGAATGCCTCCAACGGGCATCTCACGGGCACCTCCACGCCTCACCCGGCCGGTGACCGGCGCGCGATGCCGTACTCAAGATCCTAGGCGGGGTCGCACCGCCCGTCGAGCGCCTGCGCGAGCCGTGGGGGAGATGAACGGTGACCTCGGTCCGTTCAGCCGTGATCGCCCGCGGTGGGGTTTTGGACGTCCGTGACGGTGAAGAGGCCGCCGTCCGGGTCCAGGAGGGTCGCCTCGCTGCCCTGGCCCAGCGGTCGCTGCTCGACCAGGCTGCCGCCGTGCTTCCGCGCGGTCTCGACCGTGGCCGCCACATCGGTGACGGGGAAGTAGACCTGCCAGTGCGGGCGGACCAGCGGATCAGGGGCCGCTTCCACCGCACCGGAGCCGATCCGGGCGAGCTGACGCCCCTCGCAGTCGACGATGACCTCGTCCCCCTCGTACGACACCTCGCAGCACCCGGGGTTTCCGCTCGCCCAGCCGAACACCCCGCCGTAGAAGATCGCCGCGTCGAAGGCGTTCCTGGTGTGCAGCCGCAGCCAGGCGTGCGAGTGGCCGTCCGGTGCGGGGGGTGAGGTCGCGGGCTCGGTACGCTCCCAGATGCCGAACACCGCACCGTCGAGGTCCGCCGCCAGCGCCCCGCGCCCCTTGCCGAGCGCCATCGGCCCCACCGCGACCGTGCCGCTGCGCTCACGGATGCGCGAGGCCGCCGCGTCGGCGTCGGACACGGCGAAGTAGGGGGTCCAGGCCACGGCCACCCGATAGGCGGTCGCCACCGCACCGATACCGGCGACCGGAACGTCCCCGCGGCGGGCGACGGAGAACTCCTGCCCGAGCTTGCCCGGCCGGAAGGACCAGCCCAGCACGGCGGCGTAGAACTCCTGCGCCGATTCCAGGTCGCGGGTCATCAGATTGACCCAGCAGGGCGCTGCGGATCCGGTCAGCGGTGCCGGCATCGACGCCGCCCCGGGATGGCTTCCGGTCATGGTCCTACTGCCTTCATCGGTTCTGCGGCCTGCGCGTGCCGGCGGCCGCCGGAGCCTCACCAGCCTCACCGCGGGCAGCTGCTCCCGCAACACGCGGCGCCCGCCGCGCACCCCGCCGCGGCGATCGGGTGAGGCGGCTGCCTCCCCCGGCGTCCGGCAGCTCAGCCACGCTGCTCGTCGCTGTCGCGACGGATGGTCTCGCTCCCGTGGTCGCCGAGCTCATAGGGGGACAGGCCCCGCCCGTCGGGCGGGAAGCTGTCGTCGCCATGGACATCGCGCTGCTCGATATGGCTGCGGTGGTCCGGCTGCGGCGGCTGCTCGTCGGGCCGCGGTGGAGGCAGCTCCTGGGCCCGGCGCCGCTTTCCCAGCCAGACGGCACCGATCAGCACAGCCACCAGCACCACGCCGACGACGCCCATCACCACCCCGGTCGCGCCCCGCCCGTCGGCAAGCGTGAGGGCCAGTGAACTGAGGTCTCCGTTCGATACGTCCATGCCTCCCGAATACCCCGAGGCGAGGGCATCACTCGGCAAAGGCAATGAATTCATGTTTTAAGTGGATATGAAGCTAAAAGTGTTTCGGTCCCGCGCGGGCGAACCGCGGGGCCCCATGAGCACAGCGCCGAGCGGAGGGAACCGCGGTGAACAGCATCAAGGAGAGGCAGACGGAGGAGAGCCTGCACGGCCAGGAGGTTTCGGTCGTCATCAGCGGGTGCGACACCGGCGACGCGCGCATGGTCTTCGATGCGCTGCGCGCCGCCTTCACGACCGACCGGGCGTCGGTCGACGTACCCGAGAAACTCGCCGAGAAGCGTCCCACCGCATGGGTGGCGACCGTCGATGTCACAGAGGGGAGGGTGGTCTCGGGGCCGGTCTCGCTCGGCGCGCCCGTGTCGCTCGACGTGCAGGGCGGCTACTGGGCGGTCGAACGGCTCCGGCGGAGCCTGGCGCACGCCTTCGACGTACAGGTCGTCGGGACGGTCTCCGGAGACCAGGAGGAAGAGGTGCGCCTGCGCCTGCGGAGCCGGCCGGAGAGCCACGGCCCGGCGACGGAGCAATGAAGCGGAAGGCGTCGAAAATCTGGTAGAAAGCGGGCAAAAGGCCACCCCTGAAAGGCGTGAGTGAGTGGACCCCTCTCACGGGCGGGACGACGGTGCGCGACAGCCGGGAGCAAGCGGCCACCGTTCCACCCTGACACTGCACATCAACGGCACCGAGCGGACCCTGACGCTCGATCACCGCACCACGGTCCTGGACGCCCTGCGCGAACACGTCGACCTGATCGGCGCGAAGAAGGGCTGCGACCACGGACAGTGCGGGGCGTGCACCGTCATCGTCGACGGGCGGCGCGCCAACAGCTGTCTGCTGCTCGCCGTCGCCCACGACGGCGCCCGCATCACCACCGTCGAGGGCCTCGCCGACGGCGACCGGCTCCACCCCCTCCAGGAAGCCTTCCTGGACCGTGACGCCCTGCAGTGCGGCTACTGCACGCCCGGCCAGATCTGCTCGGCCGTCGGCATGCTCGGCGAGGCGGCGGACGGCTTTCCGTCCCACGCCACCGCGCGCACCGCACCCGTATCCACCCCCGCGCCGCTCGACGCCCCCGAGATCCGCGAGCGGATGAGCGGCAACCTGTGCCGCTGCGGCGCCTACCCCCGTATCGTCGAGGCGATCGAGGACGTGGCGCCGTGAAACCCTTCGCCTACCTCCGCGCCCGAACCACCGCCGAAGCGGTCCGTGAGAGCTCCGCCCACCCCGGCGCCGGATTCCTCGGCGGCGGCACGAACCTCGTCGACCTGATGAAGCTCGGAGTGGAAACCCCCGGCCTGCTCATCGACATCAGCCGACTGCCCCTGGACCAGGTGGCCGACACCGACGACGGCGGACTGCGCATCGGTGCGACCGTGCGCAACAGCGACCTGGCCGCCCATCGCGCGGTACGCACCCGCTACCCCGCCCTGTCGCAGGCACTGCTTTCCGGTGCGTCCGGGCAGCTCCGCAACACCGCGACGACCGGTGGCAACCTGCTCCAGCGCACCCGCTGCTCCTACTTCCAGGACACCTCCAAGCCGTGCAACAAGCGGGAGCCGGGCACCGGCTGCCCCGCCGTCGAAGGCGCCCACCGCGATCTCGCGGTGCTCGGCCACTCCGAGCACTGCGTAGCCACTCACCCGTCCGACATGGCCGTCGCCCTGGCCGCCCTCGACGCCACCGTCAAGCTGCACGGGCCGGACGGCGAACGGACCGTGTCCGCCACCGAATTCCACCGGCTGCCGGGCGACACCCCGCACCGGGACACCGAGATCGGGGCGGGCGAGCTCATCACCGAAGTGGTCCTGCCGCCGCGCCCGGACGGCGCCGGCTCCCTCTACCGCAAGGCCCGCGACCGCGCCTCGTTCGCGTTCGCCCTCGCGTCCGTCGCCGCGGTACTGAGCGTCCGCGACGGCCGGATCGAGCATGCGGCGCTCGCCTTCGGCGGGCTCGCCCACCAGCCCTGGCGCGCGCACACCGCAGAGGACGCGCTCCGGGGCGCACCGGCCACCGAGGCGACCTTCGCCCGGGCCGTGGACGCCGAACTCGCCGCGGCCCGGCCGCTGCGCGACAACGCGTTCAAGGTGGGCCTCGCCCGCAGCCTGGCCGTCGACGCGCTGGCCGAACTGGCCGCCGACAGCTGAGCATCCGCAGATACGCCGACCCGCAGCCGACCCGCAGCCGATCCGCAGACGTGAGGACCCCGTCATGAGCCAGGCCCCTCCATCACTGGGCAGCCCCGTCGTACGCCTCGAGGGCCGGGACAAGGTCACGGGCATCGCCCGATACGCCGCCGAGCACACCCCGCCGGGCTGTCTGCACGGCTGGCCCGTCCCCGCCACGATCGCCCGCGGCCGTGTCAGCGCCGTCCGCGCCGACGAGGCACTGGCCCTGCCGGGCGTGCACGCCGTCCTCACCCACGACAACGCCCCGTCGCTGAAGGGGCCGGACGACCCGATCCTCGCCGTCCTCCAGAACGACCGGATCCCGCACTGGGGCTGGCACATCGCGCTCGTGGTGGCCGACACGCTCGAGCAGGCCCGCGCCGGGGCCCGGGCGCTGGAGATCGTGTACGAGGCCACCGGGCACGATGTCGTCCTGTCCGAGGACGATCCCGGGCTGTACGTCCCGCAGGCCGTCAACGGCGGCTACCCGGCGGTCCGCGAACGCGGCGACGCCGACCGGGCCTTCGACGTGGCACCCGTACAGCTGGACGCCACCTACACCGTCGGCGCCCTGCACAACCACCCCATGGAGCCGCACGCCGCCGTGGCACAGTGGACGCAGGACGGGCGGCTGACCGTTCACGACACGAGTCAGGGCTCCACCGCGGTACGCGACAGCCTCGCCGCCGCCTTCGGACTCCGGCCGCAGCAGGTCACCGTGGTCTGCGAACACGTCGGCGGCGGCTTCGGCAGCAAGGGCACCGCGCGCCCGCACGTCATCCTGGCCGCCATGGCCGCCCGGCACACCGGACACCCCGTCAAGGTCGTCCTGCCACGCCGTCAGTTGGCCGCCGTGGTCGGCCACCGGCCCCCCACCGTGCACCACATCCGGCTCGGCGCCGAACTCGACGGCACCCTCACCACGGTCGCCCACGACGTCATCACCCAGACCTCCACCGTCAATGAGTTCGTGGAGCAGGCGGCCGTGGTGACCCGCGTCATGTACGGGTCCGCGCACAGCCGTACCACCCACCGGGTGACCGCCCTGGATGTGCCGACCCCCTCCTGGATGCGCGCACCGGGCGAAGCCCCGGGCATGTACGCGCTGGAGTCCGCCATGGACGAACTCGCCACGGCCCTCGGCATGGACCCCGTCGAACTGCGTCTGCGCAACGACCCGGCCGACGAGCCGGACTCCGGCCGTGAGTTCAGCAGCCGCGGCCTCGCCGCGTGTCTGGAGGCGGGTGCCGCACGCTTCGGCTGGTACGACCGCGACCCGCGCCCCGCGATCCGCGAGGAGGGGCCGCTGCTGATCGGCACGGGCGTCGCCTCCTCCACGTACCCCGTGTACCTCGCCGCCTCCAACGCCTCGGCGCACGCGGCACCCGACGGCTCGTACCGCATTCAGGTCAACGCCACCGACATCGGCACCGGCGCCCGCACCGTGCTCACGCAGATCGCGGCCCTTGCGCTGGACACCCCGGTGGAGAACGTCCGGATCGAGATCGGCAGCAGCGACCTGCCCGACGCGCCGATGGCAGGCGGCTCCTCGGGCACGGGCTCCTGGGGCTGGTCCGTGCACAAGGCGTCCACCGCCCTCCTGGCCCGGCTGGGCGAGCACACAGGGCCCCTCCCCGCCGAGGGACTGACGGTCTTCGCGGACACCGCACGGGAGACCTCGGGGCCCTTCCCGTACGCACGGCATGCGTTCGGCGCGCAGTTCGCCGAGGTCGCCGTCGACTCCCGCACCGGAGAAGTGCGGGTGCGCCGGATGCTGGGCGTCTTCGCCGCCGGACACATCCTCAACTCCCGTACCGCGCGCTCCCAGTTCATCGGCGCAATGACCATGGGAATCGGCATGGCCCTGACCGAGGGCAGCACCATCGACCCGGTATTCGGCGACTTCACCGAGCGTGATCTCGCCTCCTATCATGTGCCGGTCAACGCCGACGTACCGGAGATCGAGGCGCACTGGATCGACGAGGACGACCCGCATCTCAACCCGATGGGCAGCAAGGGTATCGGCGAGATCGGCATCGTCGGTGCTGCGGCGGCTGTCGGCAACGCCGTCCGGCACGCCACCGGCGTAAGGCTGCGCAGCCTTCCCCTCACCCCTGACACACTGTTGCCGTATCTGCTCTGACCTGGGCGGATGCCCCCTGCGCGGCCGGGCCGCAGGCCCTTGTGTTGCGCATCCGGCTCTGCGGGGTCACCCTGTTGAGTGACCCAGAAGTGACATCTGCTCACTCTTCGTGATTCGGGGGTCGTTGGTTCAATGAGGCGAAGTCAAAGTGGGCCTCGATGTGAGGAGCCTCGACGATGACCGTTCAACTCGACCGGCACTATCTGGTCGAACTCCAGGTTTCGGCAGAGCGTGTTTCGCAGTTGCGGCGGATCATCGCCGCGCACCTTCGCCACTGGAGCCTAGAACTTCATATCCGGCCGGTGTGCCGGGGTGTGGAGGAGCTGCTGACCAACGTCCAGCGGCATGTCGGTGACGACAACAACTGCGTCGTCGAACTCCGCTGGTCCGGGCGGCATCTCACGGTCTCCGTCGCCGACAACGGCTCCGAGATGCCGCGGCTGCTCAGCACCGGCGGTGGCGGTCTCAGCCGCGTCATGGCCCTGAGTGACAGCTGGGGCACCTGCCGCACGGCCGAGGGCAAAGTCGTCTGGTTCACCCGGTACGCGAAGGAGCCCCGCACCGTCGAGCTGTTGCCGTCGGCGCCGCTGCCCGGTGTTTGCGAGTCCCTCCGCCCGCCCGTGGTCGTCCCGGAGCCCGTATCCGAACCGGCGACGGCATCCGACTGCGCCCCCGCTCTCGTCTGAGGAGGGCGGCCAGGGCCGGTACTGCCGGCTTCCGTACCCGCTGAACGCTTCACCCTCCCGGCGCGGACGGCGTGCACACCGCACGCACGGTCCGCGCCGGTCGGGTATCTGCCCGGCAGGGCCCGCGTTGCGGCACGGCGCGCGGTGCTGCACCGTCGAAGTACCGAGGCAAGGAGTCCACAGTCATGCCCATCGCGACGGTCAACCCCGCGAACGGCGAGACCCTCAGAACGTTCGACCCACTGGGAGCGGCGGAGATCGAGCAGAAGCTCGACGCCGCCGTCACCGCGTTCCGGCAGTACCGCACCACCGGATTCGACGAGCGGGCCGGGCTGCTGAACGAGGCCGCCGGTATGCTCGAAGAGGACCAGCAGGACATCGCGCGCACCATGACCATCGAGATGGGCAAACCCCTCAAGGCGGCTCGCGCGGAGGCCGCCAAGTGTGTGAAGGCGATGCGCTGGTACGCGGCCCACGCCGAGGAACTCCTCGCGGACGAGCATCCGCCGGCCGCCGATGTGCGGGACGCTGGAGCCTCCAGGGCCTATGTCCACTACCGGCCGCTGGGCGTTGTCCTCGCCGTGATGCCGTGGAACTTCCCGCTCTGGCAGGTCGTACGCTTCGCGGCCCCCGCGCTGATGGCCGGAAACGTCGGCCTGCTCAAGCACGCGTCCAACGTCCCGCAGACGGCGATGTATCTGGAACTCCTGTTCCGCCGCGCCGGATTCCCGGAGGGATGCTTCCAGACACTGCTCGTGGGATCCGGAGCGGTCGAATCGATCCTGCGCGACAGCAGGGTCGCCGCCGCCACCCTCACCGGCAGCGAACCGGCCGGGCGCTCGGTCGCGGCGATCGCGGGCGACGAGGTGAAGCACACCGTCCTGGAACTCGGCGGCAGCGACCCGTATCTCGTCATGCCGTCGGCGGACGTCGCCAGGGCCGCCCGCACCGCGGTGACCGCCCGGGTGCAGAACAACGGCCAGTCCTGCATCGCCGCCAAACGGTTTATCGTGCACACGGAGGTGTACGAGGAATTCGCCGAGCGGTTCACCGTGGGCATGCGCGATCTGACGGTCGGCGACCCGCTGGAGGAATCCACCGACGTCGGACCGCTCTCGAGCGAACAGGGCCGCGCCGACCTGGAAGAACTGGTGGGCGACGCGGTACGGCGCGGCGCGACCGCGCTGTGCGGCGGCGGCCGGCCCGAAGGGCTGGGCCCGGTGCTGGAACGGGGCTGGTTCTACGCCCCCACAGTCCTCACCGGGATCACGCCCGCCATGCGCATCCACCGCGAGGAGACCTTCGGCCCCGTCGCCACGCTCTACCGCGTCGAGGGACTGGACGAAGCCGTGGCGCTCGCCAACGACAGCCCCTTCGGCCTGAGCTCCAACGTATGGACCCGCGACGCCGACGAGGCCCGTCGCTGTGTGCGCGATCTGGAGGCGGGCGGTGTCTTCTTCAACGGCATGACGGCGTCCCATCCCGCGCTGCCCTTCGGCGGCGTGAAGCGCTCCGGCTACGGACGCGAACTCGCCGGGCACGGCATCCGCGAATTCTGCAACGCGACCACGGTCTGGTACGGCCCCGAGCCCGTCGGCGCCACGTCCTAGGAGACACAGATGAGTCATGCCGCCCACCCGGCAGCGACACCCGGCCCCACCGACGAGGAGATCGAGGCACTCGACGCGCACTGGCGGGCCGCCAACTATCTCGCCGTCGGCCAGATCTATCTGATGGCCAACCCGCTCCTGACCCAGCCGCTCGCCCCGGAGCACATCAAGCCCCGCCTGCTCGGCCACTGGGGCACCTCACCCGGACTGAACCTGGTCCACACCCACTTCAACCGGATCATCAAGTCCCGCGCAATCCACGGCCTGTGCGTCTGGGGGCCCGGCCACGGCGGACCCGCCGTCCTCGCCAACTCCTGGCTGGAGGGCAGCTACTCGGAGACGTACCCCGACGTCAGCCGCGACGCCCAGGGGATGGGGCTGCTGTTCAAACAGTTCTCCTTCCCCGGCGGGGTACCCAGCCATGTGGCACCGGAGACCCCCGGTTCCATCCACGAGGGCGGCGAACTCGGCTACGCCCTCACCCACGCCTACGGTGCCGCCCTCGACCACCCGCAGCTGCTCGTCACCTGCGTCATCGGGGACGGCGAGGCAGAGACAGGACCGCTCGCCGCGTCCTGGCACTCCAACAAATTCCTCGACCCGGTGCACGACGGAGCCGTCCTGCCCGTCCTCCATCTCAACGGCTACAAGATCGCCAACCCGACGGTGCTCGCCCGCCTCCCCGAGACGGAACTCGACGCCCTGCTGCGCGGCTACGGACACGACCCCCTGTACGTCGGCGGCGACGACCCCCTCACCGTGCACCGGGCGATGGCCGCCGCGATGGACCGGGCCGTCGACCGCATCCGGGAACTCCAGACCGCCGCCCGCAGCGGCGGCGACACCGAACGCCCGCACTGGCCGATGATCGTGCTGCGCACCCCCAAGGGCTGGACCGGCCCCGCCGAGGTCGACGGGGTGCCCGTCGAAGGTACCTGGCGCGCCCACCAGGTACCGCTGCCCGGCGTCCGCGACAACCCCGACCATCTGCGCCAGCTGGAGGCGTGGATGCGCTCCTACCGTCCCGAGGAACTCTTCGACTGCTCGGGGCGCCCCACCGCCCAGGTGCTCGACTGCGTGCCCGAGGGCACCGCCCGGCTCGGCGCGACCCCGTACGCCAACGGCGGTCTGCTCCTGCGGGATCTGCCCATCCCGCCGCTGGACGAGCATGCCGTCCAGGTCGACAGCCCCGGCACCGTGCTGCACGAGCCGACCCGGGTGCTCGGCGGACTGCTGGAGGCCGTCATGGCCGCCACCGCCGAACGCCGGGACTTCCGGGTCGTGGGCCCCGACGAAACCGCGTCGAACCGGCTCGACGCCCTCTATGAGGCCACCGGCAAGACATGGCAGGAACGCATCCTGCCGACCGACGAGCACCTCACCCGTGACGGACGCGTCATGGAGGTGCTCTCCGAGCATCTGTGCCAGGGCTGGCTGGAGGGCTATCTCCTGACCGGCCGGCACGGCCTCTTCTCCTGCTACGAGGCCTTCGCCCACATCGTCGACTCGATGGTCAACCAGCACATCAAATGGCTCAGGACCTCCCGCGCGCTGCCCTGGCGCCGCCCCATCGCCTCGCTCAACTACCTGCTCACCTCGCACGTCTGGCGCCAGGACCACAACGGCTTCTCCCACCAGGACCCCGGCTTCGTCGACCACATCCTCAACAAGAGCCCCGAGGTCGTGCGGGTCTATCTGCCGCCGGACACCAACACCCTGCTCTCCGTCGCCGACCACGCACTGCGCAGCCGCGACTACGTCAATGTCATCGTGGCCGGCAAACAGCCGAGCTTCGACTGGCTCACCATGGACGAGGCCCGCGCGCACTGCGCCCGCGGAGCCGGTGTCTGGGAGTGGGCGGGCACGGAGGACGGCAGCCGCGAACCCGATGTGGTGCTCGCCTGCGCCGGTGACGTACCCACGCTGGAGATCCTGGCGGCAGCCGATCTGCTGCGCAGGCATCTGCCGGAACTGGCCGTACGCGTGGTCAATGTGGTCGACATGGCGCGGCTGCTGCCCCAGGGGGAGCACCCGCACGGAATGCCGGACTCCGAGTACGACGCGGTGTTCACCAGGAACGCCCCGGTGATCTTCGCCTACCACGGCTACCCGTGGCTGATCCACCGGCTGGCCTACCGGCGGGCCGGCCATGCCCACCTGCATGTGCGGGGCTACAAGGAGAGGGGCACCACCACCACGCCCTTCGACATGGTGGTCCGCAACGACCTGGACCGCTACCGGCTGGTCATGGACGTCATCGACCGGGTGCCGGGCCTGGGCGTTCGCGCCGTGGCGGTGCGCCAGGCGATGGCGGACGTCCGCACCCGCCACCACGCCTGGATCCGTGAATACGGCACCGACCTGCCCGAGGTGGCCGACTGGACCTGGAGCGGCTGACACCGCCCCGGGTCCGGTTACCGTGACGTGGGCTCAGCGGCCGACCGCACGTGCCAGCTGGGCCTTCGTCATGTGTGAACGCCCGTGGACGTTCTTCTTCCGAGCCTCTTCGTAGAGCTGGTCGCGCGTCGGCCCCTCGGCGCCGCTGCGCGAACGCAGAGCGGCACGGCGGGCGGACGACATGTCCTCGATGGAGGTACGGCTCGCGGTCCGCGACTCACCGGCGCGGGCGCGCGCCTTGTTGACCGTACGGGCCGCGATCTCCTCGGCCCGCTCCTCGCTGACCCCGCGCTCCTGCGCGCTCTCCTTGATGTGCTCGTACTGCCGTTCCCGTCTGGCGTCGGATCCGCGTGGCATGGTGGGGTCACTCCTTTCCCTGGGGCCGCCCCGGGACGCGGTCGCGTACCGGGGCGTGGGTGTACGGCGTGCTGCCGGCCCGCTCAGTGGCGCGGGGCCGCTCTAGTAGCGCAGAGCTGCCGCGATCCGTCCGTGCTCCGCGAGCGAGTCGTCCGCGAGGAAGACCACGTCGGTGCCGCTGTCCAATGCCGCCTCGACGAGCTCGTCGACGATGTCCTCACGGACCGAGCGGTCCGCGGGGTCCGCGGCCGCGTCGCTCACCGGTTCGAGGTGCTCGGCCGTCTCCCGTACCGTCTGCTGGAAGTGCTCCTCCACCGCGACCAGCCCGGCGCGGCCCTCGCGTACCGCGGCCCATACCTCGTCGAGACCACCGGCGAAGGCACGGCGGCCGCGCGCTTCGTCCAGCTTGCCGTCGATCTCCGCCGAGAACCGCCGCTGCCGTTCGTCCAGCGCGGGCCGCAGCTCCTTGAGCAACTCGCTCGGCGTCATGTCGGCCGGTACGCCCTTGGTGACCCGGCCGACGGCCGACCTGGCGCACTCCCCCACCTCGTCCAGCATGGCGAGCGCGGGGGCGAGGCCGACCAGGTACAGCGGACGCGGGTCCGCGGCCAGCACCGCACGCAGCTTCTCGTCGACGGTGCGCAGGAAGTTGCGCGTCTCCTCGTCACTGAAGGTGCTCGGGGTGTCGCCGATCCGCTCCTCGCGCTGCGGGTTGGGCGCCTCCCGCGGAGCCGTCAGCGGGAACCCGCCGGTCCGCTCCTCGTGCAGGACGTCCGCCGTGCCGCTCCACAGGGCGGCGTGCCCGCCCGACACGGTGAGTGCCCAGAACGGCTGGGCCTGGGCCTTCGCCGCGACCAGGTTGCGGGTCAGGTATGTGTCGCTGAGCACCACCCGCTCGGGTGCCGTACGGGGAAGATGCCAGATCTGGTGCTCGTCGCCGGTGACGAGGACGACCAGGGCGTCCAGCGCCTGGCGGGGGTCGACCTCGGTGACCGCCCGGTCGAGCTGTTCCTTGAGGGCGGTGCGGGCCTCGCGGGAGACCGTGGGATCCGCCTCCAGTCGGCTGATGGCCTCGGCCGCCAGATTGCGCAGCCGTACGGCGTCCTGGGCACTGTCCCTGGCGCGGCGGTGCGTCGGCATGGTCAGGGACAGGGCCGGATAGGGCTTGGCCGCCCGCAGTTCCTGCAACAGGCGGGCGGTGAGGGCGTCCGTATCCATCGTTGCCTCCCAGGGGCTTCGTCCGGCATCCGCTCCCGAGTGAAGCGGGTGATCTCGATGAGTCAATTCATACCTTTTCATCCTAATATGGGCGAGTTATTCGTCATCGGTCTCAGGAGGTATGTGCGATGTCCACGCTCACCGTGTGGAAGTTCCAGTCCGCGGAGGGTGCGGAGACCGTGGAGGCCACGCTCAAGTCCCTCCAGAAGGAAGGGCTGATCAAGATCCTCGACGCGGCCGTGGTCAGCTGGCCCGTGGACCGGGCGAAGCCCAGGACCAAGCAGTTGATCAACCTGGTCGGCGCCGGCGCACTGAGCGGCACGTTCTGGGGGATGCTCTTCGGACTGATCTTCCTGATGCCGCTGCTGGGCGCCGCGATCGGCGCGGCGGCCGGGGCGCTGGGCGGCAAGCTGGCCGATGTCGGCATCGACGACGACTTCATCGCCGAGGTCAAGGAGAAGGTGACGCCCGGGACTTCGGCGCTGTTCCTGCTGACGATGAACGAGGTGCCCGACCGGATCAGCGAAGCGCTGCCCGAGGGCGGTGCCGAGCTGCTGCACAGCAATCTGGACGCGCAGAGCGAGGCGCGGCTGCGCGAGATCTTCGGCGAGGACGCGGCCTGACCGGCCGGGGGAGCACAGCCGGTCCGGGGCGCCCGCACCGGCTGTGCCTCACCCTCCCCTCTGCCTCTCTCCCTGCCTCACTTCTTACTAACGCCCTTTCGATAGGCCCTTTCGATACGCCCTTCAGAGCAGACGGAGCGTCCGTGAACCCGACCAGCCCCTTGCGGTACGCCCTCGGCGGCCGCGCAGCCCGAAACCTCGCCCCAGCCGTGCTGGCCGGGGTGATCATCGCCGGTACCGCCGCCTGCGGCGATTCCGACACCTCCTCGCAGGGCACGGCCAGGAGCATCCGCACGGTGTCGCCGGAACCGGCCATGACCCCGTCCGCGAGCCCCAGTTCGCGCACCCAGCAGGAATTCGCGGCCTCGGTCTCCGCCGCCACCGAGCGCAACCGCCAGCAGGCCGTCAAGCTGCTGGCCGGCGTCCAGGGGCGGGGCAACGGGGCCGGGGACGTCTCGGTGTCGGGGCTGCCGGTCGTGACGTCCGAGCAGTTCCGCAGCGCCCTCGTCCGGGTCACCAACCCCACGGACAAAGCCGCCTTCTATGCCGTCAAGGTGGAGTTCGTCGACGCGTCGGGGAAGGTGCTCGACTCCGTGGTGGTCGGCTTCGCGGACGCCCCGCCGGGGCGGACCGTAAGCCAGCACGCCAACAGCAGCAAGGCGGCGGGCGTCAAGACGTTCCCCCGGATCGCCCAGGCCGAGCGCGGCTGACGGCCGGGCCGGGTGAGCGCCGCAGCCGAAGCCGTCACCGACGCCCTGCGCGAACTGCACACGCGGTTCGCCGGGCTGCGGGACGGCCAACTCGCCGACTACATCCCACAACTGGCGCTGGCCGACCCGGATGCGTTCGGCCTGGCGCTGATCAGCATGGACGGCCACCGCTACAGCACGGGTGACGCCGACGCCACGTTCACCTGCAGTCCGTGTCGAAGCCGTTCGTCTACGCCCTGGCCCTGTCCGTCCTCGGGCTCGACGAGGTCGGCCGCTGGGTGAACGCCGAGCCCAGCGGCGAGGCATACAACGCCATCAGCCTGGAACCGGTCACGGGGCGGCCCGACAACGCCATGGTCAACGCGGGTGCCATCGTCACCACCGCGCTGATCCCGGACACTCCCGACGCCCCGGGATTCGGCCGCATCCTCGACTGCCTCAGCCGGTTCGCCGGACGGCGGCTGGACGTCGACGAGCAGGTGTACGCCTCCGAGGCGGTCACCGGCGACCGCAACCGCGCCCTCGCCTACCTGATCCGCAGCGCGGGCCGGCTGCCCGTCGACCCGGTGGCGGCGGTGGAGACGTACTTCAGGCAGTGCGCGGTACGGGTCACCACACTGGACCTCGCCGCGATGGCCGCGACCCTCGCGCACGGCGGCGTCAACCCGCTCACCGGCGACGAAGTGGTCTCGGAGCCTGTCGCGGCCCAGGTGCTGGCCGTGATGGCGACCTGCGGGATGTACGACGCCTCGGGGGACTGGCTGCTACGGGTGGGGCTGCCTGCGAAGAGCGGTGTGTCGGGCGGACTGATCGCCTCGGGCCCCGCCCGGTTCGGTCTGGCGACCTATAGCCCACTGCTGGACCCGACCGGCACCTCCGTACGCGGGCGTGCCGCGCTCGGGGCGCTCTCCGAGCGGCTCGGCCTGCATCTGATGCACAATCCGGCACTGGCCGCGTCCACCGTCACCCTGGTCACCACGGCCGACGATCTGCCGTCCGCCCGGGCGGGGCCACGGGAGCGCGCCCTGCGTGAACGGGTCGCGGTCGTCGCCGCCCAGGGCGCCCTCGACTTCACCGCCGCCGAGCGGGTGCTGTACGCCCTGGACGAGTCACGACCGAGCGGGACGGGGTCCGTGGTGCTGGACCTGCGGCAGGTGACCGACATCGACTCGGTGGCCCGGGCGGTGCTGCGCAGGGGGCTGAGCCGGCTCGTGGACGGCGGTCTGCGCACCGCCGTGGCCGACCCGGCCGGCCGTCTGTCCCTGCCCCCCGGCACCGGGGAGCAGGGACATACGGCCCTTCGGCCCTTCGTCTCCCGCGAGGACGCCGTGGCCTGGTGCGCGAGCGGCCTGGACGGCTGAACCGGGGCGGGAGCCCGCTCGACTACCGGATGGGCTGATCTACCAGATGGACTCGACCCACTCCGGGTGGTCGATGAACGGGTTCCGGTTGTGCTGGTACTGGTCGAATATGACGTCGTTGCGCCGCTTCTCGAAGCTGTCCGGCGGGTCCTCCTGGCTCCACGCCTTCAGCACCGGGAGGCGGCCGATGTACGGCGCCGAGCCGTTGGACACCCTGTCGTTGGGTTCGAGGTCGGGGAAGGCGTCATCGCCCTCGTAGCGCACCGCCATGTAGAGGATCATGCGCGCCACATCGCCCTTGACCGCGTCACGCGGTTCGAAGGAGTCGCTGTCGGTGTAGCTGCCCGGTGCGCCGCTGACCGCGCTGCCGCCGTTGTCGAAGTCCTTGTTGCCGCGGATCGAGTTGACCTGGACGTCCTCCGGGCGCAGGTGGTGGATGTCCGTGCCGGGGCCGGTGGAGGTGCCGAAGTCGCCGTGGGACTTCGCCCAGACGTGCTCGCGGTTCCACTGGCCGACCGAGCCGCCGTTGCTGTTCTTGGATATCGAACGGCCGGAGTAGACGAGGATCACGTTGGAGGAGTTGGCGGGGTCCTGGTCCGTGCTCTTCAGGGCGTCCCAGACCTGGCTGTAGGAGATCTTGGTCTGGCTGCTGATGATCGTGTGGAGCGCGCTCTTCAGCGCGGTTCCGGACTTGCCGAGCGCGTTCTGGTAGTACGTGTCGTCGAGGGCGCCGAGCGGGGTAGCGGCAACCGGCGCGGCCGGGGGTGCGGCCTGGGATGTGGCAGCCGGTGCGGCGGCCGCGGTGCCGGCGAGCACCGCGAACGCGGCGAGGGTCGCCAGCAGGGGGCGCCGGTAATGAAGGTGACGACGGGACATGTGGGGTGTCCTCTCCGGAATTGCCCGGGAACGCGGGCACCGCGAGGCCGTCACAAGGTGGGGAACGGCGCCGCGGCGGTGGTGTGGTACGGGGTCAGCGGGAGCCTTCCACACGCACCGTGACCATGGTGTGAACGCTGTGTACCTATCATGTGCAGGTCAAGTGAGGGCTTGACTGTGGCGCGGGGAGCGGATCGCGGAGGCATCGGATGCGGCGGGCCGGGCGCGGGGCGAGAATGACCGAAAGGACGAGGAGGCGGCATGAGCGACGAGCCCGAATCCGTATCCGCAGCTCGGGGAGTGACTCCCGACAGCCTCTTGCACACCGGCGGGAGCGACCATCCGTCGGCAGAGGACCTGGTGCTCGCCTCCGGGCGGGACCTGACTCCGAAGAATCTTCAGTGGGCGGAGCGCAGGCTCGCCCGGGAGGGCCGGTCGGCGATCGACAAGGCGCTGCCCTAGCCGGCGGGCCCGGCGGCCGGCGCGGGGAGTGTGCGGTCACTCCCCGCGGCTCGGCTAGCCTGGGTCCACAATGAACCGTTTGACGACGTCAGGGGCCGGGTACGACCTCGCCCGCTTTCCCGAGGACCCGCGCGACCCGTTCCGCGCCTGGGACGCTGCCGATGAGTATCTGCTGCGGCGGCTGGAGGGTACCGACGAACCGGAACCGGTCGACCTGTCGGGCACCGTGGTCGTGGTGGGCGACCGCTGGGGAGCCCTGAGCACCGTGCTGGCCGGGCACCGCCTCGTACAGATCACCGACTCCTACCTGGCGCAGCGCGCGACCCTGGCGAATCTGGACCGCAACGGCGTGGCCGCCGACGCCGTGCACCTGCTGTCGGCCAGGGACGCGCCGCCGGACCGCATCGACGTCCTGCTGGTACGCGTCCCGAAGAGTCTCGCGCTCCTGGAGGACCAGCTGCACCGGCTGGCACCGGCCGTCCACGCGGGCACCGTCGTCATCGGCACGGGCATGGTCAAGGAGATCCACACCTCCACCCTCAAGCTCTTCGAGCGGATCATCGGTCCGACCCGCACCTCCCTCGCGGTCAAGAAGGCCCGGCTCATCTTCTGCACCCCGGACCCGGCCCTGCCCCGTACACCCAGCCCCTGGCCCTACCGCTACGAGCTGCCCGAGAGCGTCGGCCCGGTCTCCGGCCGGACGGTCACCAACCACGCCGGGATCTTCTGCGCCGAACGCCTCGACATCGGCACCCGCTTCTTCCTCGGCCACCTCCCCGCGCGCAGCGGGCCCGACCGGGTCCTCGATCTCGGCTGCGGAAACGGCGTCGTCGGACTCTCCGCCGCGCTCGCCAATCCCGAAGCGACGGTCACCTTCATCGACGAGTCGTACCAGGCGGTCGCCTCCGCCGAGGAGACCTTCCGGGCCAACACCGGCCCGGACGCCAAGGCCGAGTTCGTGGTCGGCGACGGGCCGGCCCAGCTGCCGCCCGCCAGCGTGGACCTGGTGCTCAACAACCCGCCGTTCCACTCCCACCAGGCCACCACCGACGCCACGGCCCGCACCATGTTCCACGGGGCGCGCACCGTGCTGCGGCAGGGCGGCGAGCTGTGGGTCGTCGGCAACCGGCACCTCGGCTACCACACCCAGCTGCGCCGGATCTTCGGCAACTGCACCACGGTCGCCGGCGACCCGAAGTTCGTCGTCCTGTGCGCCGTCAAGCGCTGACGCCCGCCGGAGACGTCCCGGCCCTTCCGGATTCTTGCAACACGTTCTACTGTGTGCGCCGCCGCACACGGGCGACGCGACCGCGAGACTCCTGGAGGGGCCGTGCACCTCGAATACACGCCTGAACAGCAGCAGTTGCGCGCCGAACTGCGTGCGTACTTCGCCGGCCTGGTCCCCGACAACGCCTACGCACGCCATGCCGACTCCTCCGTACAGAAACGCTTCTACCGTGAGACGATCCGGCGCCTGGGCAGCGACGGCTGGCTCGGCGTCGGCTGGCCGACCCAGTACGGCGGACGTGGCCTGTCCCCGATGGAACAGTTCATCTTCTTCGACGAGGCCGCCCAGGCGGGCGTACCGCTGCCGCTGATGGCCCTCAACACCGTCGGCCCGACGATCATGCAGTACGGCACCGACGAACAGAAGGCCTACTTCCTGCCGAAGGTCCTCGCCGGTGAGATCGACTTCGCGATCGGCTACAGCGAACCCGACGCGGGCACCGACCTCGCCGCCCTGAAGACCCGGGCGGTACGCGAGGGCGACTCCTACATCGTCAACGGGCAGAAGATCTGGACGACCAACGGCGACACCGCCGACTGGGTCTGGCTCGCCGTCCGCACCGACCCGCAAGCCCCGCCCCACAAGGGCATCACCATGCTCCTCGTCCCGACGGCGGACCCCGGCTACTCCTGCACGCTGATCAACACCCTCGCCTCGCACGACACCACCGCCAGCTACTACGAGAACATCCGCGTCCCGGTCTCCCGCCGCGTCGGCGAGGAGAACAAGGGCTGGCGGCTCATCACCAACCAGCTCAACCACGAACGCGTCACCCTCGCCGCCCACGGCACCATGGCGATCCGCGCGCTCCACGACGTCCAGCGCTGGGCCGCGGACACCCGGCTCACCGATGGCCGCCGCGTCATCGACCTCGGCTGGGTACGCGCCCTCCTGGCCCGTACCCACACCAGGCTCGACGCCATGAAGCTCCTCAACTGGCAGATGGTGTCCGCGGTCCAGAACGCAACCCTCACCCCGCAGGACGCCTCAGCCGTCAAGGTCTACGGCTCCGAGGCACGTCGCGACGCCTACGCCTGGCTGATGGAGGTCGTCGGCTCGGCGGGACCGCTGAAGGAGGGGTCCGCGGGCGCCGTACTCCACGGCGAACTCGAACGCGGATACCGGTCCGCGGTCATCTTCACCTTCGGCGGCGGCAACAACGAGATCCAACGGGAGATCATCTCGTGGATCGGACTGGGGATGCCGCGCGTACGGCGGTGAGCGCTGGGAGGGCGGAGCGCCTGACGTGAGCGGCGCGTCTCCCGCGACCGATCGCTCCTACGGCAGGACGCCGTGCCGCTGCCGCCGCCCGATGTCACTGCGATGACATGTGCACCTGGTGGGCGGAGACGAGGTCGGCGGGAACTCGGCGATCACACACGGGAAGTCGCCGGCCTCTGACAGTCCCACCGCGAATGCTGGGTCCCCCCACCTGCCGATTTGGGTCCTGGTGACAGGCCCTTGGACCCTGTCCGTGGGCCCAGGTGCCGTCGTTACAGTTCGACCCCCGGCAGGCAGACGGCCCCGGTGACGTGAGTGATCCACGACGAGGTGACGCGTGAAACGCAGCGACCGGATACGCCTGGGCTTACGCGCGAGCACGGGGCAGACAGCAATCGAGTACCTGGCCCTGCTGGGTATCGTCGCCGCCGTGGTCGGCGCGATCGCCGCCGCCGCCATCGGGGGTGGCATCTCCCGGTCCGCACACCATCAGGTCTGCCGCATCGGTGTGATGATGGGCGGCGGCAGTGGCTGCCCCGACGACAACGATGTCATCGACGACGACCGGCAGGCCGGTCCCGGCGATCCCGTCAAGCCCGGCACCCTCCGCCGTGACGGAGCCGGCGAGTCCGTCAGCAAGTCCGTCGTCAAGTCCCCCGGCAAGACGGTGAACGCACTTCCCGATCTGTGCTTCGAGCCGCGGGAGTCGCAGTCGTCGATATCCGTTCCGGGCAACGGCGTTCTCGGGAAGGCGGCCGCCTGGGGGTACTCCTGGCTGGTCAACTTTGTCGTCGACAAGATCGACAACGAGAAGAACAAGGAGAAGCGGGTCAAGTCGGCGCTTGCGGACCTCGCCTACTGCCTCCCTGACTACAACATCGTCATCGCGCAGCCGCACGAGGGCAATCTGCAGCAGATGGACGGTACGGCGCTGATCGAGACCGTGGAGATCAGCGGCACCACGTATCGCGTCTACGCGTTCAAGACAGGCAAGTTCACCTGGGCGGATGACGCCGACCTCGGATGGAAGAACCGCGCGTTCCACGGCGTGTTCGACGTCAGCGAGGACCACCGCACTGTCACGTTCGAGGAGCCGCCCCGTCCCGAGCGGAAGGAGGGCTGGAAGCCCGGCGACGAGGGTTGCCAGGTCGAGGGTCAGGAACCGCCTGACCGGAGCCGGTACTACGACACGTATTCCCCGCTGGACGACGAGGGATCGACCCAGGCGGTGCGGATGCTCGTGAACGACATGCGCCGCTGCTACCCCGACTACAACGTGGTCGCGATGCACTCGGAGCAGGCGTCGCACTGGGTCGAGGAGCCGGATTCGTTCGTTCATGAGGGCAGGTACCGGCTGAACTCCAACGAATACCATGACGAAGAAAACGGGGATGACATCGCCTCGGGCCGGGGCGTGTTCGACATCCATGTCTTCGACAGGGGCAAGTTCAGCAACGACGGCGACGGTGGCTACATCAACTGGGCCCTGTACGGCGACTTCACCCGCGACGGCTTGGAGGTGACCTTTGAGCAGCCCGACCCCGTCGACCTGGAGGCCGATTCCACCCCCACCGGATCGGGCACGGTCAACTTCGATGACGAGTCGCCGAAGTACACGGACGGCGGGCCGTACCCCGGTACCGACTTCTCCGGCAACGTGCCGGGCGACGATGCCGAGCTGACCCATTCACTGATCGACGAGTACAGCCGCAGCTTTCCCGGCAAGAACATCATCGCGGTGAAATCGTTCGACGACCTCTCCTTCTCCGGAGTGTCCGGCCTTGAGCACCTTGCGGTGGTGGACGGTGTCGATGTGTTCGCCATTGACGGGGGAACCATCACCAACAAGGGTGACGGCGGCTGGAAGAACTGGGGCTTCACCGGCAACTTCGAGTACGCCGAGGACGCGAAGGAGGTGACCTTCAGCGACCGGTGAGGGTTTGGCGGGTCCGGGCAGGGTTCCTTTCGGATCGGACACGGGCCACCACGCCCTCTCCTGCTGACCGGCCCGGATCTGTGCCGTTCGGTCCGCGTACAGGCGCCGCGTCCCGGATTCGTGATGACATGTCGGGCCGGTGCAGGCCAGGCGCAGGGAATGTGCACGCAAGCATCACAAGCTCTGCGCGCCACGTTCGGCAGGTGGCGTTAGCGTTGCCGGGTGCTCCGATTCCGCGTGCGAAGCCGAACAAGGCCAGGACAGAGAGATCGCAGATGGACTACTGCTCGTCGTGCCGTCGGACCCTCAACGGGGCCCTGGTCTGCCCGGGATGCGGAGAGTGCGCCCCCGACATAGCCCCGCCCGCGCGCCACCGCACTCCGTGGGGCAATGCCGCGGCGATGGGGGAGGCACGGCCCGGCGAAGGCACCTTCAGTACGACGACGTGGGACGCGTTCGCACCCACTGAGGGCCGCCACGCCGCTGACGACGCAGACGTCCCGCCGGCCGGGGACGGTGGCGCAGCCCGCGGCACGACGACGCAAGCCGCGGGCGCCGGACCGGCCGGCGGATACGAAGGCGCTTCGCCCACCGGGGAGGGCCGGGCGGCCCGGCGTCGGCAGTTGGCGCGCTGGAAGAAGCACAAGCGCCGCGCCGCGGCCGGAGCGGCCTTCGCCATCGCGGGCGGCGCCCTCACCGTCGCCCTGATGCCCGACAGACCCTCAGCGAGCCAGACGCAGGCGGCCGCGGCGCCCGACTCGCAGCGCCATGCCCCGACCCGGCTCGCGGCCACCGACGCGGGATCACAGCAGCCCGAGAGCGCGGACACACACCCCACGGACACCCGCGCGCCCATCGCGGCCGGCGGACAGCAACACATCACCGCCCCCACAGCCCCGACGCACCGGCAGCCCGAACCCGCCGCCGCATCCCGAGCCCGCACGAGCCCCGGCAGCGCACCGCACACCGCGCCCGCGCAGGGCACGACGGCACACACCGGGGGCACTGTCACCGACACCGCGCCCGCGCCCGAAACCAGCGCACCGCCCTCCGCCGAACCATCCGACGCGGGCACACCGCCTGCGGCTCAGGAACCGGCGCCCCCCGCCGCGCAGCCTGCCGGGCCGCCGCAGCTGTGTGTCCTGGGCGTCGTCTGCATCGGCTGACGCGCGCCCGCAGCAGCGGGTCGCCGCGCTCCCGGGCTCAGCGCGTTCCCAGGCTGGAGTGCCGCACCACCAGTTCCGGCTGGAGGATGACCCGGCGGTGTCGGTGGTCGGCGTCCTGCGGCGACTCGGTCTCCTCCAGGAGGAGTTCGGCGGCCATCGTGCCCATGGTGTACGCGGGCTGGCGTACGGAGGTCAGGGGGACGGCGGCAGCGGCGGCGAACTCGATGTCGTCGTAGCCGACGATCGCCATGTCCTCAGGGACCCGCACACCGGCGGCGAAGAGGGCCTGGAGAACACCCAGGGCCAGCAGGTCGTTGGCGCAGAAGACGGCGGTGGGGCGGTCGGACAGGCCGAGCAGGCGGGCGCCCGCGTCGCGTCCCGCGGCGACGTCGAGGCGCTCAGTGGGCAGTTCGCGCAGTGCCTCGGGCGGCAGACCGGCCTCGGTGAGCGCGTTCAGCGCACCGGTTCGGCGGTCATGCACCTGGTTGAGTCCGGGCGGGCCGCTGACGTAGGCGATGGAGCGATGCCCTGTCTCGACGAGATGGCGGACGGCGAGGGCGCCACCGGCCACGTCGTCGACGGAGACCGAACACTCGGTGTGTCCCTCGGCCACGCGGTCCACGAGGACGAACGGGATGTTCTGCCGACGGAAGCCCGCAATGGTGCGCCCGGTGGCGTCGGCCGGGGTCAACAGGACACCGCGTACGCGCTGTTCGGCGAAGAGGGAGAGGTATTCGGCCTCCTCGGCAGGGTCCTGGGCGCTGTTGCAGACCATGACGCCGAGCCCGGCGGTACGGGCCGCGCGCTGGGCGCCCCGGGCGATCTCGACGAAGAAGGGGTTGCCCATGTCCAGGACGAGCAGGCCCATCATGCGGCTGCGCCCGGCGCGCAGCTGGCGGGCGGACTCGCTGCGTACGTAACCGAGACGGTCTATCTCGGCCTGCACACGGGCCCGGGTCCGGGGCGAGACGCTGTCCGGGCGGTTGATCACGTTCGAGACCGTGCCCACAGACACGTTTGCGGCGCGCGCGATGTCCTTGATACCCACCGACCGGTTCATCGGACGGAAACCTCCAGGGTAGGCAGGGTGACGAAGTGGTCCAGGCTACCTGTGGCGACGCTGCGTCCACAGATCGGTACGCGCCTCCCGGTGTCGCGGTGCCGGCAGTCGGGGCTGTCGGCGTTGCGACACCGGGAGGCGTCTGTCGTGTGCGGTCAGGCGAGATGGAAGACCTCGGGGATCGGACTCATGACCTCGTCGGGCCGTGCCCCGTCCAGGGACTCGAAGAACGGCGCCATCTCGGCCTGCCAGCGGGCGTTGACCTCGGTGCTCTCCATGGCGGCCCGGGCCGCCGCGAAGTCCTCCGTCTCCACGTAGCCGACGAGCAGGCCGTCATCGCGGAGGAAGAGCGAGTAGTTGTGCCAGCCGGTGGCCGAGAGCGCGTCGCGCATCTCGGGCCACACGGCGTCGTGCCGGGCGCGGTACTCGTCGATGCGGTCCTCGCGGACCTTGAGCAGAAAACAGACACGCTGCATCAGTGACCGCCGACGGGCTAGAAGTTGTAGTTGTCGATGTTCTTCTGGTCGAAGACGGTCGGCTCACCGAGGTCGATGACACCGTCCTTGCCGATGGTGAAGCTCCCCATGGCCCCGGCCTTGAAGGTCTCGCCCTCCTTGCCGGTGATCTGGCCGGAGGACAGCGCCACGGCGGTGTGCGCGGCAAGCTCGCCCAGCTTGGCCGGGTCCCACAGCTCGAAGCCCTCGACGGTGCCGTTCTTGACGTACTTGCGCATGTCGTTGGGGGTGCCGAGCCCGGTCAGCTTGACCTTGCCCTTGTACTTGGAGCCGGACAGGTACTGAGCGGCCGCCTTGATGCCGACGGTGGTGGGCGAGATGATCCCGGCCAGGTCGGGGTGCTCCTGGAGCAGGCCCTGGGTCTGCTGGAAGGACTGCTGGGCGTCGTCGTTGCCGTACGCGACCTTCACCAGCTTCATGTCCTTGTACTCGGGCTTCTTGAGCTCGTCCTTCATGAACTCGATCCAGGTGTTCTGGTTCGTCGCCGTCTGAGCGGCGGACAGGATCGCGATCTCGCCCTTGAAGCCGATCTGTTCGGCGAGCAGCTTCACCTCGGAACGGCCGAGGGACTCGGCGCTCGCCTGCGAGACGAAGGCGTCGCGGCAGTCGGGCTTGGTGTCGGAGTCGTAGGTGACGACCTTGATGCCGTTGCTCATCGCCTGCTTGAGCGCGGTGCACAGGGCGCCGGGGTCCTGGGCCGAGACGGCCATGGCGTCGACCTGCTGCTGGGTGAGCGTGTTGACGTAACTGACCTGGCCGCTGGTGTCGGTCGCGCTGCTCGGGCCGGTCTCCTTGTACGTGGAGCCGAGTTCCTCGACGGCCTTCTGTCCGCCCTTGTCGGCGCTGGTGAAGTACGGGTTGTTGACCTGCTTGGGCAGGAAGGCGACCGTCAGGCCCTTCTTGGTGGCCGCGTTCGGGTCGGCCTTGCCCTTCGAGGTGTGCGAGCCGCTCTCGTCCTTGACGTCGTTCTTGGAGGTGCCGCCGCACGCTGTGGCGGCCAGGGTGAGCGAGGTGACAGCGGCCAGAGCGGCGCAGGCACGGCGGAGTGCGGTGGAGGACATGAGGGTGCCTTTCGGGAGAGTGCGGGATGAGTGAGTACGGGAACTACGCGACTGCGTGTCTACGAAGAGGGGGAGGGGGACGGGGCCTCTGCCGGGCCGGGGGACTTGGTGTCCGCGGGACCCGGGGCCGGCGGCCCGGCCCTGCGCCCCGCCCGTGCCGTATGGAGCTGCCGGGCCATGCGCGGCCCGAGGACGGAGACGACGAGCAGGACGCCGGTGACGACGATCTGCGACTGGGCGGAGACGTTGAGCAGACTCATCACGTTCTGCAGCGCACCGAGCAGGAACACACCGGCGACGGCGCCGCCGAGGGTGCCCTTGCCGCCGTCGAAGTCGATGCCGCCGAGGAGGACGGCCGCGACGACGGACAGTTCGAGCCCGGTGGCGTTGTCGTAGCGGGCGCTGGCGTAGTGCAGGGCCCAGAAGACGCCGGTGAGAGAGGCCATCAGACCGGTGAGCGTGAACAGGATCAGCTTGTGCCGCCTGACCCGGATGCCGGCGAACCGGGCGGCTTCCTCGTTGGCGCCGACCGCGAACAGCGAGCGCCCGAACGGGGTGGCGTGCAGGGTGACCACGGCGATGGCGAGCAGTACCAGGAAGGGCAGCAGGGCGTACGGGATGAACGTGCCGTCGATGCGCCCGGCCGCGAAGTCCAGGTACTGCGAGGGGAAGTCGGTGACCGCGTCGGAGCCGAGCACGATCTGTGCGATGCCGCGGTAGGCGGCCAGTGTGCCGATGGTGACGGCGAGCGAGGGCAGGCCGAGCCGGGTCACGAGCAGGCCGTTGACCAGGCCGCAGACCACGCCGAGCAGCATGCACAACGGGATGATCGTCTCGATCGTCATGCCCTGGTTCCACAGGGCCCCCATGACGGCGCCGGACAGGCCCGCCGTGGAGGCGACCGACAGATCGATCTCGCCGGAGACCACGAGCATCGTCATGGGCAGCGCGATCAGCGCGATCGGCAGGGTGTTGCCGATCAGGAAGGACAGGTTGAGCGCGTTGCCGAAGCCGTCGACGAACCCGAAGGAAAGCAGCAGGACGACGATCAGGAGGGTGCCGACCACCGTGTCCCAGCGGACGGCACGGGAGAGGACGGAGTCAGCCATGGCGGGCGTTCCTCTTCTTCAGGGCGTTGGCCATGCGCAGCGCGACGACGCGGTCCACGGCGATGGCGAGGATGAGCAGGATGCCGTTGATGGCGAGCACCCACACGGAGCTGACGCCCAGCGCGGGCAGCACGCTGTTGACCGAGGTCAGCAGCAGCGCGCCGAGCGCCGCGCCGTAGACGCTGCCGGAGCCGCCGGTGAAGACGACACCGCCGACGACGACCGCGCTGACGACCGTGAGTTCGTAGCCGGTGCCGGTGGCGGAGTCGACGTTGCCGAACCGGGCCAGGTACATCGCTCCGGCGAGGCCCGCCAGGGCGCCGCACACCGTGTACGCGGCGAGGATCCGCTTGCGCACGGGGATACCGGCCAGCCGCGCGGCCTCGGGGCTGGAGCCGAGCGCGTACAGCTCGCGGCCGCTGCCGAAGTGCTTGAGGTAGTAAGCGGTGGCGACCAGCACGGCCAGCGCGATCAGCGCGAGCCACGGCACCGCTACGACGCCGCCGGAGCCGAAGTCGACGAAGCCGCCGGGCAGGTCGGCCGCGGTGATCTGCCGGGAGCCGACCCAGATCGAGTCGATGCCCCGGATGATGTACAGCGTGCCGAGGGTGACGACGAGCGCGGGAACCTGGCCGAGGCTGACGAGCAGGCCGTTGACCAGGCCGCAGACCATGCCGAGCAGCATCGCCAGCACCAGCGCCACGACCGGGTCCCCGCCGCCCTGCAGCCAGGTGCCGGCGGCGAACGCGCTGATGCCGAGTGTCGAGCCGACCGACAGGTCGACGTTACGGGTGATCACGACCAGCGACTGGCCGGTGGCGACGAGCACCAGGATGGTGGCGTTGAGCAGGAGGTCCTTGATGCCCTGCTCGGAGAGGAACTCGCTGTTGCCCATCTGGGTGACGGCGATCATCACCAGGAAGACGGCCAGGATGGCGAGTTCGCGCATCTTGAAGACACGGTCGACGAGCCGGGTGCTGCTGGAGGCGGGCACGTCGGTGGCGGGGGAGGGGCTGGGGGCGGTCGTCGTCATGCGACCCTCCCGGTTGCGGCGGCCATCACGGTTTCCTCGGTGGCTTCGGAGCGCGGGATCTCGGCGGTCAGGCGGCCCTCGTGCATGACGAGCACGCGGTCGGCCATGCCGAGGATCTCGGGCAGGTCGGAGGAGATCATCAGGACGGCGACGCCGTCGGCGGCGAGCTGGGACAGCAGCCGGTGCACCTCGGCCTTGGTGCCGACGTCGATGCCACGGGTCGGCTCGTCGACGATGAGCACCCTGGGGCCGGTGGCCAGCCACTTGGCCAGCACGACCTTCTGCTGGTTGCCGCCGGACAGCGTGGAGACGGCGTCGGCGATCCGGGCGTACTTGACCTGGAGCCTGACCGCCCAGTCCAGGGAGCGGCTGCGCTCGGCGCCCCGGTCCATCAGTCCTGCCTTCACGGTCGTACGCAGCCCGGTGAGCCCGATGTTGCGCTCGATGGACATGTCCATCACCAGGCCCTGGGCGCGCCGGTCCTCGGGGACGAGGGCGAGCCCGGCGGCCATGGCCGTGGACGGTGCGCCGTTGGTCAGCGCCCTGCCCTCGATCTCGACCTCGCCGGCATCCCAGCGGTCGATGCCGAAGACGGCGCGCGCGACCTCGGTGCGCCCGGCGCCGACCAGCCCGGCGAGGCCGACGATCTCGCCGCTGCGCACCTCGAAGGAGACATCGGTGAAGACGCCCTCGCGGGTCAGCCGCCTCACGCTCAGGGCGACTTCGCCGGGCTGGACCTCCTGCTTGGGGTAGAGCTCGTCGAGATCGCGGCCGACCATGCGGCGTACCAGGTCGTCCTCGGTCATCCCGTCCAGCAGCTCGCTGGCGATCCGGGCGCCGTCGCGCAGGGTCGTCACCCGCCGGGAGATCTCGAAGATCTCCTCCAGCCGGTGCGAGATGAACAGCACGGCCGCGCCCTGCTCGCGCAGCGTGCGCACCACCCCGAAGAGGCGGGCCACCTCGCTGCCCGTGAGGGCGGCCGTCGGCTCGTCCATGATCAGGACGCGGGCGTCGAAGGACAGCGCCTTGGCGATCTCGACGATCTGCTGGTCCGCGATGGACAGACCGCGCGCCGGGCGCTCGGGGTCGAGCTCGACGCCGAGCCGCTGCATCAGGGCGGCGGTGGCGGCGTGCGTGGCCCTGTGGTCGATGCGGCCGAGGGAGCGCCGTGGCTGGCGGCCCATGAAGATGTTCTCGGCGATCGACAGGTCGGGGAAGAGCGTGGGCTCCTGGTAGATCACGGCGATGCCCGCGTCCCGGGCATCGGCCGGACCGTGGAAGGTGACGGGCTCGCCGTCGAGCCGCACCTGGCCGACGTCGGGCCGGTGCACTCCGGCGAGCGTCTTGATGAGGGTCGACTTGCCCGCGCCGTTCTCGCCTGCGAGGGCGTGCACCTCACCCGGGAACAGCTCCAGGGATACGTCCCGCAGGGCACGTACGGCGCCGAAGGACTTCGATACGCCCGTGAGGGCGAGTACGGGGGCCGGACCCGTATCGGACCGGTGGGTCATGGGGGCTCCTCAACGACGCGAGAGGACTACCCACGACGTCGTGAAAGGTTTCAACTAGGTTGCCGGGACGTTAGGCATGTCGGTGGGGTCGCGTCAATGGTTCAGGGTGGAAAACTTCCCTGCGGCCTCTCCCCGCCGAGTGCCGTACCTACGCGCTCATCGATGAGTCGCCCCAGGGGGGGTTGACAGCGTTGCCCGCCCCTCCTAGCTTCCTTTCTGAATCGTTTCATCTGCGTTTCAGGCAGCCGTTCAATCCGGCCGGTGTCCGCACCGGCCGCCCGATGCCGTAGGAGCCCCCCGTGACCGAGCTCGCCGCCGTGAAGGCAGCCCTCAAGACCCAGGCCGTCGAGACACCGTCGTGGGCGTACGGGAACTCGGGTACGCGGTTCAAGGTGTTCACCCAGCCAGGAGTCCCGCGCACACCGCGGGAGAAGCTGGACGACGCCGCGAAAGTGCACGAGTTCACCGGTGCGGCGCCGAGCGTGGCGTTGCACATTCCCTGGGACGCGGTCGAGGACTACGCGGCCCTGGCCACGTACGCCGAGGAGCGCGGCCTGAAGCTGGGCGCGATCAACTCCAATACCTTCCAGGACGACGACTACCGGCTCGGCAGCATCTGCCACCCGGACGCGAAGGTGCGCCGCAAGGCCCTGGACCACCTGCTCGAATGCGTCGACATCATGGACGCGACCGGCTCCAAGGACCTCAAGCTGTGGTTCGCGGACGGTACGAACTACCCCGGCCAGGACGACATCCACGAGCGCCAGGACCGCCTGGCCGAGGCTCTGCAGGCCGTCTACGAGCGCCTGGGCGAAGACCAGCGGATGCTCCTGGAGTACAAGTTCTTCGAGCCCGCCTTCTACGCCACGGACGTCCCGGACTGGGGAACCGCCTACGCGCACTGCCTCAAGCTCGGCGCAAAGGCCCAGGTCGTGGTCGACACCGGCCACCACGCGCCCGGCACCAACATCGAGTTCATCGTCGCGACCCTGCTGCGCGAGGGCAAGCTCGGCGGCTTCGACTTCAACTCCCGGTTCTACGCCGACGACGACCTGATGGTCGGTGCCGCCGATCCCTTCCAGCTGTTCCGCATCATGTACGAGGTGGTACGCGGCGGCGGCCTCACCTCGGACGTCGCCTTCATGCTCGACCAGTGCCACAACATCGAGGCCAAGATCCCGGCGATCATCCGCTCGGTGATGAACGTCCAGGAGGCCACGGCCAAGGCGCTCCTGGTGGACCGCGCCGCACTGTCCGCCGCGCAGCGTTCCGGTGACGTGCTGGCGGCGAACGCCGTGATCATGGACGCCTACAACACCGACGTGCGGCCGCTGCTCGCCGAGGTGCGCGGGGAGACGGGACTCCACGCCGATCCGGTCGCCGCGTACCACCGGTCCGGGTGGGCGGCCAGGATCGCGGAGGAGCGGGTGGGCGGCCGACAGGCCGGCTGGGGTGCGTGAGCGCCGAGTCCCGTCCGCCCGGACCGGCGGACGGAGCTCCGCCGGTCGAGCCGGGCCCGTCGCGTCCACGCGGCGGAGCCGCACCCTTGCACAGCTCCGCGCCCCTGGAGGGCGCTCGTCGTACCCACTCTTGATGAAGGACTGAGAACACATGGCACCCCATCCCGAAGCCGCCGCTCTGCTGGCCCGTTCGCACCGGCTGGGCGCCGACCCCCGCAACACCAACTACGCGGGAGGCAACACGTCCGCGAAGGGCACCGGCACCGACCCCGTCACCGGCGGCGACGTCGAGCTGATGTGGGTCAAGGGCTCCGGCGGCGACCTCGGCACGCTCACGGAGCAGGGCCTGGCCGCGCTGCGCCTGGACCGTCTGCACGCCCTCAAGGACGTCTACCCCGGTGTGGACCGGGAGGACGAGATGGTCGCCGCGTTCGACTACTGCCTGCACGGCAAGGGCGGCGCGGCGCCGTCCATCGACACCGCGATGCACGGACTGGTCGACGCCCCGCACGTCGACCACCTGCACCCCGACTCCGGCATCGCACTGGCCTGCGCCGCCGACGGGGAGAAGCTGACCGCCGAGTGCTTCGGCGACAGCGTCGTGTGGGTGCCGTGGCGCCGCCCCGGCTTCCAGCTCGGTCTCGACATCGCCGCCGTCAAGCAGGCCAACCCGCAGGCGATCGGCTGCATCCTCGGCGGCCACGGCATCACCGCCTGGGGCGCGACCGGTGAGGAGTGCGAGCGCAACTCCCTCCACATCATCCGCACCGCCGAGGCGTTCCTCGCCGAACACGGCAGGCCCGCCCCCTTCGGCCCGGTCATCGAGGGCTACGAGCCGCTGCCCGAGGCGGAGCGCCGCGAGCGTGCCGCCGCCCTCGCCCCCCATGTCCGCGCCATCGCCTCGCAGGACAAGCCGCAGGTCGGGCACTTCAACGACGCCGAGCCCGTACTGGACTTCGTCGCACGCGCCGAACACCCGCGCCTGGCAGCCCTCGGCACCTCCTGCCCCGACCACTTCCTGCGGACGAAGGTCAGGCCCCTGGTTCTCGACCTGCCGCCCACCGCGCCGCTCGACGAGGCCGTCAGCCGCCTCAAGGAGCTGCACGCGGCCTACCGCGACGAGTACGCGGCCTACTACGACCGCCACGCCGACGCGGACTCCCCGGCCATGCGGGGCGCCGACCCGGCGATCGTCCTCGTCCCCGGCGTGGGCATGTTCAGCTTCGGCAAGGACAAGCAGACCGCCCGTGTCGCAGGCGAGTTCTACGTCAACGCGATCAACGTGATGCGCGGCGCCGAAGCAGTCTCGACCTATGCGCCCATCGAGGAGTCGGAGAAGTTCCGCATCGAGTACTGGGCCCTGGAGGAGGCCAAGCTCCAGCGGATGCCGAAGCCCAAGCCGCTCGCCACCCGTATCGCGCTCGTCACCGGCGCGGGCAGCGGCATCGGCAAGGCCATCGCGCACCGTCTGGCCGCCGAGGGCGCCTGCGTGGTGGTCGCCGACCTCGACGCCGGCAACGCCGCTGCGGTCGCCGACGAAATCGGCGGCGCCGACAAGGCCGTGGCCGTCACCGTCGACGTGACGTCCGAGGAGCAGATCACCGAGGCCTTCCGGGCCGCGCTGCTCGCCTTCGGCGGCGTCGACCTGGTGGTCAACAACGCGGGAATCTCCATCTCCAAGCCCCTGCTGGAGACCACGGCCCGGGACTGGGACCTCCAGCACGACATCATGGCCCGCGGTTCCTTCCTGGTCTCCCGCGAGGCCGCCCGCGCCATGCAGGCCCAGGGCCTGGGCGGCGACATCGTCTACATCGCCTCCAAGAACGCCGTGTTCGCCGGCCCGAACAACATCGCCTACTCCGCGACCAAGGCCGACCAGGCCCACCAGGTGCGGCTCCTCGCCGCCGAGCTGGGCGAGCACGGCATCCGCGTCAACGGCGTCAACCCGGACGGCGTGGTACGCGGCTCGGGCATCTTCGCGGGCGGCTGGGGCGCCCAGCGCGCGGCCGTGTACGGCGTGCAGGAGGAGAAGCTCGGCGAGTTCTACGCCCAGCGCACGTTCCTCAAGCGCGAGGTGCTGCCCGAGCACGTGGCCAACGCCGTCTTCGCCCTCACCGGCGGCGACCTCACCCACACCACCGGACTGCACATCCCCGTCGATGCGGGCGTGGCGGCGGCGTTCCTGCGATGAACGAGCACCACAAGGCCTACGCCGCGGTCGACCTCGGCGCGTCCAGCGGACGCGTCATGGTCGGCCGCGTGGGGCCCGACACCCTGGACCTCACCGAGGCGCACCGCTTCCCCAACCGGCCGGTGCGCCTGCCCGAGGGCCTGCGCTGGAACATCGCCGGCCTCTACGCGGGCGTCCTGGACGGCCTGCGTGCGGCTGGGGCGGCGACCGACGGGCACCTCGCCTCGATCGGCATCGACAGCTGGGCCGTGGACTACGGCCTGCTCGACGCGGACGGCGCGCTCCTGGGCAACCCCGCGCACTACCGCGACGCCCGCACCGACGGCATCGCCGACAAGGTGTGGGCGACCCTCCCGGCCGACCGGCTCTACGCGGCGACGGGCATCCAGTACGCCCCCTTCAACACGCTCTACCAGCTCGTCGCCGCCCAGGGCTCGGCCCAGCTGGCGGCGGCGCGGCAGCTGCTGCTGATCCCCGACCTCATCGCGTACTGGCTCACCGGCGAACGCGGCACGGAGGTGACCAACGCATCGACGACTCAGCTGCTGGACCCGCGTACCGGCGACTGGGCGCGCGGCGTCGCCGAGCCCCTGGGCATCGACACCACCCTGTTCGCACCACTGCGCCGGCCAGGCACCCCGGCCGGCCGTCTGCTGGCCCCGGTACAGGAGCAGACAGGGCTGAACAGCCCCGTACCGGTGACAGCGGTGGCCTCCCACGACACCGCATCCGCGGTCGCCGCCGTACCCGCCGCGGCCGGTGAACGCTTCGCCTACATCTGCACCGGGACCTGGTCCCTGGCCGGACTCGAACTCGACGCACCCGTGCTGACCGAAGAGAGCCGCCGGGCCAACTTCACCAACGAACTCGGCATCGACGGCACGGTCCGTCACCTCCGCAACATCATGGGACTGTGGCTGCTCCAGGAGTGCATGCGCGCCTGGAACGAACACGACGTCGAACCCCTGCTGCACGGCGCGGCACAGGTGCCGACCCTGCGGTCGGTCGTCGACGCCTCGGACCCCGGCTTCCTGGCACCCGGCCGCATGCCCGAGCGCATTGCCGAGGCGTGCCGTGCGACGGGCCAGCCGGTCCCGACGACCAGGGCCGAGACCACCCGCTGCATCCTCGACTCGCTCGCCCTGGCACACCGTCGCGCCATCGAGGACGCACAACGGCTCGCCGGCCACCCGGTCGACGTCGTGCACATCGTCGGCGGCGGAGCCCGCAACACCCTGCTGTGCCGGCTCACCGCCGACGCCTGCGGCCTCCCGGTGGTGGCGGGACCGGCGGAGGCCGCGGCCCTGGGCAACGTCCTCGTCCAGGCCCGTGCCGACGGCCTGGCCGGCGACCGCTGGGCGATGCGCGACCTGCTCGTGCGCACCCAGCCACTGGTGCGCCACGAGCCGTCCGGAGACCGTTCCGCCTGGGACGCGGCTGCCCAGCGCATCGCGGGGAACTGACCACGCCGGGTGGGTGCGGGCTCGCTCCCTCACCCACCCGGCGGCCCACCGGCCACGAGGGTGAGCCGGCGATGCGCGTTGCGCTGCGCGTGGGCTGCGCCCATGACACGCTCCGTCAGGACACCGGCCCCGCAGCGGATGCGCTGCGGGGCCGGTCCACACCTGTTTCCCGGAGCCACATACGTACGCCCGAGGGGCCCGCGCGGTAGGTCGCGCGGGCCCCTCGGGCATGCGGCGCACCGAGCGGCCTCAGGCGTTCGGTGCGCCCTACCGTCAGCGCTCCAGTGCCGCCCTCCCGTACGGAACCAGCCGTACCGGGCCCACCAGGCCGTAGTTCTGCCGCTTGGCTCCGCCGAATACGGGGGCGTTGGCCACCCGCAGGCGGTTGAGCAGCGTGGTGGCGACCTCGACCTCGATGGTGTTGGAGCCGCGCCGCAGGTGCGGGGCGAGGTCGATCTTCGGAGTCAACTGGTCGGCAGGCGGGAGGCGATGGCCGTTGACCGTGACGCGGAAGGTGTCGAAGACCTCGCCGAGTTCGAGATGGGCGCCGTAACCGCCGGTCCAGGGAGCGTCGAGGTGCACGGTCGTGCGGTAGCGGCCGACCCCGGAGGAGTCCAGCAGCTCGGGGATCTCCGGCCAGGCCCGCAGGCCGTCCAGCACCAGCTCGCGGCGCTCCTTCACCGTCTGCGACGGTCGCGTGCCCGGCTGCCAGTCCTCGACCGTGAGTTCCCAGTGGGTGAGCGGCATCGGCTCGGGCAGCCCGCCGAGGGTGGTGGTGACCGTGCGGGTGGTCCCGCGGTCCTGGAGCGTCGTACGGAAGGTGCCCGCACGCGTGTCGCGGATCTCCAGACGGCCGCCCGCGCCCCGGCGCACCGCCTCGGCCTCGCTGTCCGTCGCGTACCGGTGGGAGACGCCGAGCCCTGCGCCGACCCCCGCGCCATCCCATGCGCCGGGCCGGACCAGGGCGATGACCGTGGTCGCGCCCGGCTCCAGGGAGACACGCAGCCGGATCCGGCCGTCGTCGGTGCGCGAGTACAGGGGCAGCGGCTCGATCGAGCCGGTCCAGGCGTCGAGGCGGTAGGGCACGGCGTCCGGCCGGGGCGCGGCCAGGGTGACGTCGTGGCTGATGGGCGTACCGTTCGAACCCTTCTTCGACACCGCGTCGTTGGCGAAGAAGTAGTAGTCGGCGTCCCCGTCCGCCCGGTGCGCGTGCACCAGCATCGAGGACTGCGCGTACTCCACATCGCGCCGGATGCCGAGCGCGGCGATGGCCTGCGGCACATCGGGGCGGTCCGCGACGACGCGCACCTTCGGCAGTGCCGTCAGCTCGGCGAGCAGGGCGCGCAGCCGGTTGTTGTCCCCGGGCCCGGGCAGGCCGGGTACCCGGGCGTCGGACCAGTTCCCGATGACGATCACCGGGAGTCCCGCCCTGGCATAACCGATGAGCTTCTGTGCGACGTCGATCTGGAGGGTGTGTTCCTTGCCCCGCAGCACATCGCCCTCGAAGACCAGCGCCTTGAAGCCGGGCCCGTCCGGAGCCAGCCGTCCCCCGCGCACCTTCGCGGCGGGCAGCTCCAGCAGCCGGGGGCTGAGGAAGAGGTGGGTCCAGCCGACCGGAACCCCTTCCGCGGTGAACCACGGGGCGCCGAGGCCGGTACCTGCGGGCCCCTGCTGGCGCAGGATGCCTATGTCGGCCCGGTTGACGCCGGTCTGCAGGATCTGCTGCGTACGGCTCAGATAGCCCGCGATGGCGGGGACATGGCCCCAGGTGGGCTGGCGCGGACCCCACGCGTCGCCGTATCCCGAGCCGCCGTGGTACGGCGAGAACGCGGCGAAGCCGGGCCAGGCCGCGCCGGGCGCCTCGGCGTAGCCGAAGCCGTGGAAGACGGCCTGGTTGACCCCCGCCGCGTACTGGATGACGAGCTTCTTCAGCGTCGCGTCCCAGGCGGTGGCGTAGGCGCCGCCCGCCGTCGCGCCCGCCTCGTCGGACAGGATGAGCTTGCCGCCCATGTCCCGTCCGCCGGCCAGGCAGCGGAAGTCGTCGGGGTTCTTGAACCCGAGCGACTCGCCCTCGGTGATGTCGAGGAGCGCGGACGCGTACATCGAGTCCGTCCCGGGGCCGTACGGCTGGACCCGCAGCCGGAGTCCGAGACCGTGCGCCCATTCCTGGAGCGGGGTGAGGTGGTTCTCGACGTACAGGTCGGTGAACACCTCCAGGACGTCGAGGCGGACCGCCTTGTCGACGTCCGGGCCGAAACCGAAGACGGGGTCCTCGTCCCGCTCGACGACCGTCGCCAGATACGGCAGCACCGAGTAGCCCGTTCGCTTCTCGAACTCGGCGGGGAACTCCGGCGTCCACAGCGTCTCGTCGGTCTCCAGTTCGAGGGAGTCCTCGAACAGGGCGCCGCCCGTCTCGCGCAGCAGCTTGCGCACCTGCGGGGTCAGGATGTGCCGCTCCCAGAAGCCGGTGACCGCGCGGGTGCCCGAGGCGGCGAAGTGATCGACGACATAAGCGGCCGGGGCGGTGTGGTCGGGCCCCTCGGGGCGCTGGCCGGAGCCGCGTTCCCAGTACGCGATGACGAGCCAGGTGCCGCCGTCCTCGGGTGCCGCCCAGGTGAGGCCGCCGTCCTCGACGGATGCCGTGATGTCGGTGACGGTGCCCCGGTCCAGCAGGACGGGCTGTGCGGTGGGGGAGGAGCCTTCGGCGACGCGGACCGCCTGGACGAGGAGCAGCTCCCGCGCGGTGACGCCGGTGGCCGGCTCGGTGCCGGGCTCGGGGACGGGCCCGGTGTAGGTCTGCCCAGCGGTCACCGTGACGCGGCCGTGGGCGAGTTCCTTGATGGCGCCCGGGCTGTCGGGCGTGATCGACGGGACGGCGGCGGGCCACGCGGGCCCGATGGTCAGGTCGACGGTGACGTCACGCTTGGCGGCCCGGCGCAGCGCGGCCTCCACCGCGCGGACCCAGGCGGGCGTGCCCCAGCCGTTGAGGGCCGGGTCGACCGGCTCGCTCAGGCTGTGCGTGACGGCGGCGATCTCGACACCGCCGAAGCCCGCGGCCGCGATCTGGTCGATCTCGCGCTCGATCTCGCCGGTGTCCACCAGGGCATCGGGCCACCACCAGCGGAACTTGGGGCGGACCGCGGGGCTCGGCTCGGCGAAGCGGCGGGGAAGGGCCGCTCCCGGGCCCGCTGCGGGCCGTCCTGTTGCCGCGGCCGCCTCGGCAGCCGTGCCCCAGGGCAGAGCCATGACCGCGCCCGCCGCGGCCCCCATCTTCAGCAGTGCTCTTCGCCGCAGGCCCATGGCCGTCTTCTCGCCGTGCACTCGGTGCTCCCTCGGTTTGAACGATTCAAGAAAACTGGCGGAAACATACGGGCGTGGCCGGGCCAAGGCAAGGGGTACGTCGATTTTCCCTTACTGCAGGCGTCTTGACGAGACGCCATGGTGGCCCCAGAGTGGCCGTCAGCTCTGCGAAACGTTTCAATCACGTTGCCCGTAGGTTCGAAGGAGCTGCACCTCGATGCCCGGACATCCGCTGACCCGTCGTCATTTCATGGTGGGGACAGGCGCGGCCACCGCCGCCTTGACCATGGGATCCGGCGGCACCGCGAACGCCGTCACCACCGGCGACACCGCCACACCGCACAACGTCCCCACGACCGCCGCGAACGAGCCCCGCCGACCGGTACTGAAAAGCTTCCCGCTGCGGTCGGTCACGCTCCTCGACAGCCCCTTTCGCGCCAATATGCGCCGCACCTGCGCCTATCTGCTGGACGTCGACGCCGACCGGCTGCTGCACACCTTCCGCCTCAACGTCGGCCTGCCCTCCACCGCCGATCCGTGCGGCGGCTGGGAGGCACCGACCGTGCAGCTCAGGGGTCACACCACCGGACATCTGCTGTCCGGCCTCGCCCTCGCCCACGCCAACACGGGCGACGAGGCGTACGCGGCGAAGGCCCGCCGGATCGTCGCCGTGCTCGCCGAGTGCCAGGCGGCGTCCCCGGCCGCGGGCTTCTCGCCCGGATACCTCTCGGCCTTCCCCGAGCAGGTCTTCGACCAGCTGGAGTCGGGAGGCAGGCCCTGGGCGCCGTACTACACCATCCACAAGATCATGGCCGGACTGCTGGACTGCCACGAACTGACCGGCGACGCACAGGCGCTGGACGTGCTCCGCGCCATGGCCGCCTGGGCGGACCGGCGCACCGCCGCTCTGCCGTACGACACGATGCAGTCGGTGCTGAAGGTCGAGTTCGGCGGCATGAACGACGTGCTCGCCCGTCTGCACCTGGCCACCGGCGACCCCACCGCGCTGCGCGCCGCGCGCCGCTTCGATCACGAGGAGCTGTACGGACCCCTTTCCGAGGGCCGGGACGAACTCGCCGGCCGGCACGCGAACACCGAGATCGCGAAAATCGTGGGCACGGTCCACACGTACGAGGCCACCGGGGACGAGCGCTATCTGCGCATCGCCTCCCACTTCTGGCACACCGTGGTCCGAGACCACTCCTACGCCATCGGCGGCAACTCCAACCAGGAACTCTTCGGCCCGCCCGGCGAGATCGTCAGCCGGCTCTCCGAGGACACCTGCGAGAACTGCAACAGCTACAACATGCTCAAGCTCGGCCGGCAGCTGTTCCTGCACGACCCGGGCACGGCCGCATACATGGACCACTACGAGTGGACCCTGCTCAACCAGATGCTCGCCGAACAGGACCCCGACTCCGCGCACGGCTACGTCACGTACTACACCGGCCTGTGGGCGGGCTCGCAGCGGCAGCCGAAGGGCGGGCTCGGCGCCGCGCCCGGCAGTTACAGCAGTGACTACGACAACTTCTCCTGCGACCACGGCACGGCGCTGGAGACACAGACGAAATTCGCGGACACCATCTACGCCCACCGCGAAGACACGCTGTACGTCAACCTCTTCATCCCGTCCCAGGTCACCTGGACGCAGCGTGGGGTGACGCTCCGCCAGGACACCCGCTACCCCGACGCGGAGCGCGTCCGCCTCACCGTCGTACACGGCGGCGGCCGCTTCGTACTGAAGGTGCGCATTCCCGGCTGGCTCGGCGAGGGCGGTCACGGCCGCCGGGCCGTCGTGACCGTCGCAGGCCAGGAGGCGCGGGCCGAAGCACGCCCCGGCAGCTACCTCACCCTGGACCGGCACTGGCGCACCGGCGACACCGTCGACATCACCCTGCCCATGGACCTGACCTGGCGGCCCGCCCCGGACAACCCGCACGTCAAGGCCCTGTCATACGGGCCGGTCGTCCTCGCAGGGGCCCACGGCACCGCACAGTCGGCCACGATCCCGGCCATCGAGCCCGCCTCCGTACGGAAAAGCGCCTCGGTCCGAGGGGAGTTCACCGCCCGCGCCGAGGGAGTCCAGGTGTCGCTGCTGCCCTTCCACCGTGTGCACCACCAGCACTACAACGTCTACTTCGCCGCACCGCCGCGGCCCCGCACCGCCCGCGAGGTCGCCCGCTACCTCCTCGACGAGGGCAGCGGGACAGACACGGCCGACAGCACGGGCACCTTCCCGGCCGCCTCCCTGGCCAAAGGCGCGCACTGGGCCACCGGACGAGGCGCGGTCGACCTCGACGGCGTGGACGGCCACATAGTCCTGCCCCCGGGCCTGATCACCGGACTGTCCGAACTGACGGTCAGTGCCTGGGTCCGGGTGGACACCCTCGCCAACTCCGCCCGGGTCTTCGACCTCGGCTACCACAAGAGCACCTATTTCTACCTCACCCCGCGCACCGGCTCCGGCCGCGCCCGCGCCGCCCTGAAGATCGCCGGCATGGAGGGCGAGGACGTCATCGACGGCTCCGCCGCGCTGCCCCAGGGCATCTGGACCCATGTCGCCGTCACACTCACCGGCGGCGCCGAAGGGCGCACCGGCGGAGGCACCGGCGTGCTCTACGTCGACGGGGCCGAGGCCGGACGCAACAGCGCGCTGGTGTCGAGCCCCCTGCTGCTCGGCGCGACCACCCGCAACTACCTGGGGCGTTCGCAGAACGTCACACACCCGTACCTGCACGGAGCCGTGGACGACTTCCGGCTCGTCAACCGTGTGCTGTCCGCCGCCGATGTCGCCGCGCTGGCGCGCGCAGGCGCCTGAAGCCACCCTTCCCCCGTCAGGAGCGATCTCTCCCATGCCTGAATTCGACCTGTCCAGACGCCACTTCGTCGCCGTCGCCGCGATGACGGCGGCCGCCCTCGGCAGCGGAGCCACCCTCGGCACCGCCGTCGCCGCACCGGGCGCCGCGGGCTTCAGCCCCGCCGCCTTCGCCGACCCCCGCCGCGACAGCCGCCCCACCGTCTACTGGTACTGGAACGGCCCCGTCACCCACGACCTGATCGACACCCAGCTCGCGGAACTGCGCGACAAGGGGATGTACGAGGTCGTCATCTTCCCGTACGACAACGCCGAGATGCAGCCCGCGTTCTTCACCGAGGGCTGGTTCGACGTCGTGGAACATGTGCTCCAGGAAGCCGAGCGCACCGGCATGCGGGTGTGGGTGTTCAACGACAACCACTTCCCGAGCGGACGGGCCGCGAACCTCGTCGCACTGGGCGGCACGGTCGGCTCCCGCACCTACGCCCCGCGCCCCGAACTGCGGCTGAAGGGCCTGTGGCGGTCCACCACCGTCGTCGAAGGGCCTGCCGGGGTCGAGCTGCTGGACACCACCGGCGTCGCCGTCCTCGACGGCCGACTCGTCGCCGACGCGGCTGTCCTCGCCGGCTCCACCGTGCTGCGCGGCTCCGACGACTGGACGGACTACGTCGTGAAGGGCAACGCCAAGGTCGAGACCGGGACCGGCGCACTCCTCGTGCGTGCCTCCGCAACCGGCGCCGACGGGTACGCGGTGGAGTTCGACCAGACCGGCGTCGTCACCATCTCCCGTCTGACGGACGGCACGGTGCAGGAGCTCGCGAAGAGCACCCGCACCGACGGGTTCAACCGCACCAAGTTCCACACCCTCGCAGTCACCGTACGCGGCACCACACTGTCGGCCACCCTCGACGGCAAGGACAAGGGCACCGTCACCGACGGAGCCCACCCGCGCGGCGGCGTCGGAGTGCGCGCCACCGGCGACCGGCGCGCGCTGTGGGAGGACCTCGGCGTCACCGCCGAGGACGGCGAGTCCCTCTACGCGTCGGCCTTCGACGACCCCGCCTCGGCGGGGGACTTCCACTCCCGGCCCATACCCGGGGGCGCCGCCCTGCCCATCGCCGCGGCCGCCCGCCCCGCGGAAGCCACCGACGCCTCCGCGCTGGTGGAGCTGACCGCGGACCTGGAGTCCGGCGGCACCTGGCAGGTGCCCGAGGGGCGCTGGCTGATCGACCTCTTCGGCGGCAACGTCCTTGCCGACGACTCCTCCGGATACACCCGCGCCTATCTCGACCTGCTCGACGACGAGCCCGTCGAGCTGATGCTCGACATGGTCCCCGGCGAGTACCACCGCCGCTTCGGCCGCTACTTCGGCACCGTCATACCCGGCTTCTGGGACGACGAGCCGTTCATCGCCTCCGCCGGACCGCACCCCTTCAAGCGCTTCCCCTGGTCGCCCACGCTCGCCGCCGCGCTGGGCGAGGTCGGAGCCGAGCCCGGCAAGGCGTACGCGAGCCTGCACGACGACCTCGGCGAGACGGGCCGCATCCTGCGCGGCCGTTACTGGCAGGCCGTGTCCAACCGCTTCGCCAAGTACTTCGAGAAGCAGGCCCACTGGTACGGCGACCGGCGCGTCCGGCTCATCACCAACCCGCTCTACGACGAGACGGCCCCCTCGAAGCGCATCGCCTCCACCGGCGACCTGCACAAGGTCAACCAGTGGGCGCAGGTGCCCGGCGGCGACTGCATCACCGCCGAGTACGTGGCCGGCGAACCCACCATGGACCCGCGCAACCCCGCCTCGGTGGCCCACCAGACCGGCCGCGAACGGGCGCTGATGGAGGCGTTCGGCAACATGGGCTGGCAGGTGGCCCCCGACTTCATGCGCGCGCTGCTCGGCGCGTACGCGACACGCGGCATCAACCTCACCGTGCTCCACGCACTGTGGACCGACGAGACCAAGGTCTTCTTCCCGCCGCCCTTCGGCCCCCGCGCCCCCTGGTGGTGGGCGATGGGCCCCGTCTCCGCCTGGATCGGCCGTGTGATGGAACTGGCCCGCGGCACCTCCGCCGCCCGCACCGGCCTCATCCAGCCGCAGCGCGCCGCCGAGCAGCTGACCGGCACCGACCGGCAGGGCGAGGTGGACGATGCCTTCGCCACAGCGGCCTTCGCGCTGGAGAGCGCACAGGTCGACTTCGACCTCGTCCACGAGGGCGCGCTCGCCGGTGACCCGGAACTGCTGTGCCCGGGAACGGTCAAGAACGGCCGGCTCGCCGTCGGCCGGGCCCGCTACGACCTCGTGGTGCTCCCCGAGACGCCGATCCTGGAGGCCGAAACCGTCCGCGCGCTGGCCCGCTTCGCCCGCGCCGGAGGCACCGTCGTGGCCGTCGGCGACCTGCCGCAGCTGGAGGCGAACGGCCGGGACGCCACGCTGCGCCGCGCCCTGGACGACCTCTTCGCCGGCGCGCCCGGAACACGCCGGACCGGCGACGGCCACGCCGTGCGGGTGAGCGCGGCCGACGGACTCGGTGCCACCGCCCGGCAGGCGGGCGTCTGCGCCGCGGTCCTCGAACCCGCCGCGCCCGCCGTACGCGTGCTGCGCAGCACACGCGCCGAGGACATCGCCTTCCTCTTCAACAACGAGAGCGCCACCCCCGTCGACACCTGGGCCACCCTCCCGGCCCGCGGCACACCGCAGCTCTGGGAACCCGCCACCGGCACCGTCAGGACCGCACCGGTGCACCGTGCACCCGAACGGCCCGGCGACGGGGTGCGGGTGCCGCTGCGGCTCGGCCCCTACGAGACCCTGGGCATCGTCTTCTGCCGCTCGGCCGCGCCGGTCCCGCACCTCACCGACGCCGGTACGCTTCCGGTCGCCTCCGTCACCTCCCGCCGCGACGCACTGCGTGTGACGGCCCTCGCGGAGGCACCCGGCAACTGGCCCCTGACCGGCACCGACGGACACCGCACATGGCGCGGCACCGCCCGCGTGAGCGACCCCCTCACCGCGGTTCCCCTCGACGGCGACTGGACCCTGACACTCGCCCAGGACGGCGCGGAGCCCGTCGTGCGCCCCCTGGGCAGCTGGAGCGACATCGCCCCGCTCTTCTCCGGCAGCGCCACCTACACCAAGGACATCACCCTCGACCGGGCCGTCCTCGACGGGCGGCGGCTGTACCTGGACCTCGGCACGGTCCGCGAGGTCGCCCAGGTGACGGTCAACGGCAACGTCCTGCCGCCCGCCCTGTGGAGCCCGTACGTCGTGGACGTCACCGACGCGCTGCGTCCGGGGACCAACCACATCGCCGTGCGGGTGTCCAACACCCTCTCCAACGAGCGCAAGAAGCCGCTGCCCTCCGGCCTGCTGGGCCCCGTGGCCCTGCGTCCCCGGCTTCCCCTCACGGTCGATCTGCACCGCGCCTGACACCCTGTATGGAGACCCGCATGAACCCCGAGGCCCCCAAGCGCCTTGCCACCAGATCCGCTCTCGTCCTCGCCACGGGGCTGACCGCCCTGGTCACCGTGGTGCCCTCCGCCGTGCCCGCCGGAGCCGCGCCGTCGGCCGGCGGCGCCGGGGCCACCGCACTGCAGACCCAGCACCTGCGCACCGCCCTCGGCATCGACGACACCACCCCCGACCTGACCTGGCAGCTGTCCGGGCACGGCAGGAACATCGTCCAGAGCGCCTACCGCATCCAGGCCGCCACCAGCCGCGAGAAGCTGGAGCACGGACGCCCCGACCTGTGGGACTCCGGCAAGGTCCGCTCCACCACCCCGCAGGCCACCTACGCGGGCCGCGAGCTCGCCTCCCGCGACCGGGTGTACTGGCGCGTCCAGCTCTGGTCCGGCAGGACGGGCAGCGTCTCCGGCTGGAGCGACACCGCCGTCTTCGAGACCGGGCTCACCCGCCCCGAGGACTGGTCCGCCCAGTGGATCACCAACGACGCCTGGCGGCTCAGCGAGCACACGGTCGAACCCGTCGTCGTCAACCTGCCGAAGACGACGTCCCGTTACGTCCGCCTCGACGTCACCCGGCTGGGACTGCCGCTCGACGAGTACTTCCCCGACGGGCGCGCCTGGCGCCTCCAGCTCGGCGAGATAGAGGTCCGCGACTCGGCGGACCCGGGCACCGACCACGCCCGGGGCGCAACCGTCACGGCCTCCGAGAGCAACACCGTACGCAAGATCTGGGAACCCGGCCTCGCCGTCGACGGACTCACCAACAGCGCACTGGCCCAGGCCGCCGGTTACGCGAGCACGCCGCACACCGGCCCCGACGTGTCCCAGTCCCCGATCACGCTCACCCTGGACCTCAAGGCGGCCAAGTCCTTCGACCAGGTCCTCCTCTACCCGCGCGCCGACGTCCTCACCGACGACGGCCATGTGCCGAACTTGCCCGTCGACTACAGCGTCTCGACGGGCGACGCGGCCGCCGGACCATGGACGAAGGCCGCAGAGGTGACCGGCCAGAAGCCGCCCGAGCCCTATCTGCCGTCCGGACTTCCGTTGTTCAGCAAGGACTTCACCCTCCCCAAGGGCACCCGCAGCGCCCGCCTCTACATGGCCGGCCTCGGCATCTACGACGCGAGCGTCAACGGCGAGCCGGTCTCCAGCGCCGTGCTGGAGCCCGCCAACACCGACTTCACCGACCGGGTGCAGTACGCCACGTACGACCTCACCGACCGGCTGCGGCGCGGCTCGAACACCATCGCCGTCGCGCTCGGCAACGGCATGTCCAACGTGGTGAGCACCGCCGACCGCTACCGCAAGCTGTACGGCAACATCAGCGACCCCAAGCTCGTCGCCCAACTGGAGATCACCCTGGACGACGGCAGCGTCCGGCGCATCGCCAGCGGCACCGACTGGCGCACCACGCTCGGCCCTACGACCTCGTCCAACTGGTACGGCGGCGAGGACTACGACGCGCGCCGGGAGATCCCCGGCTGGGACGAGCCCGGCCGTGACCGGTCCACCTGGCCCGCGGCCGTCGCGCTCGGCCGCCCCGGCAGCGCCGGGGAACCCGCGGCGCTCAGCGCCCGCGAGACCGAGCCGGTGCGTGTGACCGAGACGCTGAAGGGCACCGAGGTGGCGGGCGCCGAAGGCAGCCGCGTCTTCGACCTGGGCCGCAACATCGCCGGCTGGCCCGAGATCACCGTCACCGCACCCGCAGGCACGACCGTGCGCATCCACCCGGCCGAGAGCCTGAAGGACGGGCACGCCTTCCAGTCCATCAGCAACGTCGGCGCGCCCCTGTGGGACAGCTACACCACGCGCGGCGGCGGCGCCTCCGAGACCTGGCACCCGCGCTTCGGCTACCACGGCTTCCGCTACCTGGAACTGAAGGGCCTGTCGGCCGGCGCGACCGTGTCGGTGCGCGGCAAGGTCCTGCGCGCGGACAACACCTCCGCAGGCGGGTTCACCAGCTCGAACGACTTGATCAACGGCGTCCACTCGCTCATCCGCCGCTCCATCGAGGGCAACATGATGAGCGTGCTCACCGACTGCCCCAGCCGCGAGAAGCTCGGCTGGCTGGAGCAGGACCAGCTCGCCTTCCCCACCCTGGCCGCGAACTACGACATGCGGTCCTACCTCCGCAAGATCGTGCGCGACATGGCCGACGCCCAGACCCCCGACGGCCTGATCCCGAGCACCGTCCCCGACTACGTCAACCTCGCAGGCGCCTACCGCAACGACGCCAACTGGGGCGGGGCGTTCGTCCTGGTGCCCTGGCAGCTCTACACCACGTACGGCGACGAGGAGACGCTGCGCACCTACTACCCCAGGATGAAGCAGTACCTGACCTTCCTGGAGCAGAAGGTGTCCGGCGGCATCCTCGACTACGGCCTGGGCGACTGGTTCACCCCGGACCGCACGTTCCCGCGTGCGGTCGCCGGTACGTACGGCTACTGGCGTGTGGTCGACGGCCTCAGCCGGATCGCCCAGGTCCTGGGCGACGACGCGGACGCAGCGCTCTACCGCGAGAAGGCGGATACCGCGGCAAAGGCCCTGTCGGACAGGTTCTACGACTTGGCCACCGGCACCTTCGGCGGCGGAGGCCAGGGAGCGGAGGCACTCGCCCTCGACATGGGAGCCGTCCCCGAGGGCGAACGGGACCGGCTGCTGAACCACTTCACCGGCTCGGTGCAGGCCGCGGACCACCATCTCGTCCTCGGCGAGATCTCGCTCCCCGCAGCCATCCGCGTCCTGTCCGAGGCGGGCCGCGACGACATCGTCTACAGGATCGCCACGCAGACGACCAGCCCCAGCTACGGCTACCAGGTCCTGGCGGGCAACACGAGTCTCGGCGAGAGCTGGGACGGCGGCCCGGGCCAGTCGCAGAACCACTTCATGCTCGGCGCCATCGACTCCTGGTTCACCAGCCGGCTCGCCGGCATCGAGCAGAAGCCCGGATCGGTCGGCTACCGCGCGCTGCGCATCGCCCCGGCCGTCGTCGGCGACCTGACCTCGGCCGCCGCCTCCTACCGCACCCCGTACGGCACGGCCCGTTCGAGCTGGCGGCGCGACGGCTCGGCGTACCGTCTCGACGTCACGGTCCCGGCCGGTACGACCGCCGAGATCCGCGTCCCGTCCACCTCCGGCAGGGTCCGGGCCGACGGCGGCGCGCGGCTGGTGGGCGTCGAGAACGGGGCGGCGGTCTACGAAGTCGGGTCGGGGGCGTGGACGTTCACCTCGGAGTTCGAGCCGACGGGGAGCTGACACCCGACCCCGGACGCATTTGAGTCCTGTGCCCGTTCCCGAGGCCGACCTCCGGAACGGGCCGGGATCGGCCGGGCCCGGCAACGGCGCGCCACGGCGTCAGGAGCCGGCGGCGCGGAAGGCGGTGACACGGACGCTGTTGCCGCAGAGCGCGAAGCCGCCGCCGTCATCCGGCGCCAGCTGCTGTCCTGCGCCCCCGACACCCAGCACGATCGAGGGCGCGATGGACGGCGTGGCACCGGAGGCGCAGTACCCGTCTGCCTCACCGAGCACCGGCGTGAAGGAGAGCTGCGTCGAGGCTCGGCCGCCGACTGCCAGCCGCACCGGCTCCGCCGTGCCCTGGCGCACGGCATCGAGGGGTTTGTTCCTGTCGGGCGGACCCTGACCCGCGAGAGCCACAGTGGGAAAGCCCATCAGCACACACGGCGTCGGCCCCTCGTTGCTGACGGTGATCCGTACCTGGCTCGACCCCACCCGCTGCGCGCCGTCCGCGACGAGCCGGTCGTTCGTGCACGGAGCGACCGGGACCCGCCGCGAGGCTGCCCCCTGTGCCGCTGCCCCGGAACCGGCGCCCGCCAGCAGGCTGCCGGTCAGAGCAGCCACCACGAGCAACACGGACGAGGCCTTGGTCACGCCGTTTCGCGTCGTGCATCTCATGGGCTGTCCTCCCACGGTTCACGGTTCACAGAACGCCTCAAGCCCTGCCGGCCCCACCTCCCAGCCTCGCACCGACCTCCGCCATCGGCCCGCGCGAGGCTCCGGGCCGGTCAGCACGAGCACGGCTTCCCCGGCTGACCGGGGATCGCCGCCGCGTACCGGGTGCCGATCGGCGTACGGCCATTACCGTGGAGATGTGGTCCTGCCGCCCCGCGCGCGGGTCACGTCGGAGGCACCGTGGGCGACAAGGGAACCGGCCCGTGCGGCGAGGAGCGTCGGCGGCTCAGCACGTTGCCGCAGGACCTCCAGGGGCGCCTCGATGTGGTGAAGCGCGGCCCTGAGACGGCCCTGCTGCTGGACGCCGTCATGTCGGTGGGCCGGGGGCTCGACCTGCCCCAGGTGCTGCGCCGGATCGTCGAGGCCGCGGTCGTCGTGGTCGATGCCGAGTACGGGGCCCTGGGAGTGGTCGGCGAGGGAACCCGGCTCACGCAGTTCCTGCCGGTGGGAATCACGAAGGAGAAGCGCGAGGCCATCGGCCCGCTGCCCGAAGGGCACGGCATCCTCGGTGAGCTGATCCGCCACCCCGAACCGTTGCGCCTCGCGGAGCTCTGCGAACATCCGTCGTCCTACGGGTTTCCGCCGAATCACCCTCCGATGCACTCGTTCCTCGGGGTTCCCATCCGGGTCCGCGACGAAGTGTTCGGCAATCTGTATCTCACCGAGAAACGGGGAGGCCGCGCATTCGACTCCGAGGACGAGACCGTGCTGTCGACGCTCGCGGTGGCCGCCGGAGTGGCCATCGAGAACGCCCGTCTGTACGCGGAGACGCGCGACCGTCAGCGCTGGCAGGCAGCGAACAGCGAGATCGTCGCGGCCCTGCTGAGCGGTGCGGACGAGGCGCACGTCCTGCAGATGATCGTCGATCACTCCTTGCGCATTCTCGCCGCGGATCTCGGCGTTCTGGTACTTCCGGCCGGGGCGAAGTCCCTCCGGGTGGCACTGGCGTCGGGCGTGGACGCCGAGACGCATCGCGGTCTGGTTCTGTCACGAGCGGGATCGTTCGCCGGCGCGGCTCTCGACGCGGGTGAGCCGATCACCAGCTTCGATGCCGCACACGATCCGAGATTCACCGAAGGGACCTCGGGGTGGACGGGCCTCGGCCCGGCCGTAGCGGTTCCGATGGCGACGGGGAAGAACCCCCGCGGGGTGCTGCTGCTGGCCCGGGTGCGGGAGTGCCCCGCTTTCACCGATTCGGAGACCGCGCCCCTGCTGGCGTTCGCCGGGCAGGCGGCCCTGGCGATGGAGCTCACCGAACGGCGCGAGTCGGCCAAGCAGCTCGCCCTGCTGGAGGACCGGGACCGCATCGCCCGGGATCTGCACGACCTCGCCATTCAACGGCTGTTCGCCACCGGAATGACGCTCCAGAGCGTGGTGCGGCTGGTTGAACTGCCACAGGCCAGCGAGCGGCTGCTCCGCGCGGTGGACGATCTGGACGAGACCATCAAGATCATCCGGTCCACCATCTTCGGCCTCCGCGCCCGTGAGTCGGGCCGGGCCGGCCAGGGGCTGCGAGCCCGCACGGTGACCACGGTCGAGCAGGCCGCCCGGTCCCTGGGCTTTCAGCCGTCCCTGCGGATGGGAGGGCTGATCGACACGGATGTGCCGGCCGAGATCGCCGATCAGGTGATCACGGTCCTCGGAGAGTCGCTGAGCAACGTCACCCGCCATGCACGGGCGACGGCGGTGGACATCTCCCTGGTGGTGGGTGAGGGGGCGCTGGAACTCGTGGTGTCCGACAACGGTGTGGGCATGCCCGTGCACGGCGGATCCCGGAGCGGGCTCGACAACCTCGCACGGCGCGCGGAGAAGCTCGGCGGCGAGATGGCCGTGGGTGCGTCGGCGCACGGTGGCACCCGGCTGAGCTGGCGTGTTCCGCTGCGGCTTTCCTGATTGCCGCAGCGGGCTTCGAGGACCGTACGGTCACATCTGGCGCCGTCCGGCACAGGGCGGGGAGGACTCCGTGGCGTGCGCGGCGATCACGGCCGCCTGGATGCGGCGCTCGACCCCCAGTTTGGCCAGCAGACGCGAAATATGGTTCTTGACCGTCTTCTCCGACAGATACAGGCGCTTGCCGATCTGGCTGTTGGTGAGTCCTTCACCGATCAGGGCGAGGACGTCCTTCTCCCGCGAGGACAGCGCCGACAGGGCGTCGTCAGCCTCGGGTTCGGTGCCGGATCCTTCCTCGCGCAAGCTGTTCATCAGCCGTGCCGTGGTCGCCGGGTCGAGGGTCGAGCGCCCGGCAGCCAGTACGCGGACGGCGGCGACGAGGTCCGAACCCTTGATCTCCTTGAGTACGTAGCCTGCCGCACCGGCCATGATGGCGTCGAGCAGCGCTTCGTCGTCGTCGAAGGACGTGAGCATCAGACAGGCCAGGTCCGGCATCCGTGAGCGCAGTTCACGGCAGACGGTGATTCCGTCGCCGTCCGGCAGCCGCACATCGAGAATCGCGACGTCGGGGCGGAGGGCCGGGCCACGGGCCAGCGCGTGATCGGCCGTGCCGGCGTCGCCGACGACCTGGATGTCGGGTTCCGCGTCGAGCAGATCCTGCACCCCCCGCCTGACCACCTCGTGGTCGTCGAGCAGGAACACGCGGATCGGGTTCCTCTCCGAGAACCCCGTCTCCTCGCTCATGGTGCCCTCCTCGCCGTCGAGGGGTCGCGCGGCCCCATCCCCTCATCATCGTGGGTCCATGCAGAAGCGGCGCCCAGGGCCGGACGGCCCCCGGCCCCGGACCGGTCAGGCCGCAGGGGCCCCGGTCCGGGCCGACCGGCCCGGTCTCCCGGCCCGGTCAGCCCAAGCCGCGGGCCGGGCGGGCGTACAGGATGGTGGCACGCGCCCCTTCCCGAACCCCTGCGACGCACCACAGCCTTCAAGGAGGGACCATGAGCGGCACTGGATCGAGCGTGACCACGACGGGACCGGTCGTGGTCGGCACCGATGGTTCCGATCACGCGACGCGGGCCCTGCGGTGGGCGGCGGGTGAGGCCGCCGCCAGCGGCCGGCCGCTGCGGATCGTGTACGCCACCGAGACGAGCCACGGAAGTCCGTACCTTTCCCAGGAGGACATCCAGGAGGTCGACGGCCTGGCGGAAGACGTGCTGGAAGAGGCTGCCGCACTCGCACGCCGGCTCGCTCCCGCCGTCCGGGTGACGACGACCCTGTGCGAGAACGGGGCGACTGAATGCCTGCTCGGCGAAGCCGACCCCGATGCCACGATCGTCGTGGGCTCCCGTGGGCGCGGCGGATTCGTGTCCCTGCTGGTCGGTTCGGTCTCGCTCGGGGTGGCAGCGCGCTCCCCGGTTCCCGTTGTCGTCGTCCCCGGCGGCGCCGACCGCGAACCGGCAGGTGTCGTCCTGGCCGCCGCACGGGACGAGCGTGACCAGGAGACACTCCGCCTTGCCGCCCAGCTGGCCGAGCACAACGGCGGCGCACTGCGGGTGCTCAGTGCCTGGGTCTTCCTGGCGAACGTCGGCAGCATGGCGACGATGTTCGAGGATGCGGACCGGCTTGCCGCAGATCAGACGGCGGCGACCGCCCGGCTCGTCGAGCCCGTGCGCAAGGAGTTCCCGGACCTCACGGTGACCGAGCGCGTCGTCCGTGCCGGATCCGTCTCCGAGGTGCTGGTGGCGGCGACCGCCGAGGTGGACATGATCGTCATCGGATCCCGTCGGCGTACCCACCCCGTCGGCTCTCCGCTCGGCAGTGTGACCCATGCCGTCCTGCACCATGCGCACTGCCCGGTCGTCCTCGTTCCTCACGCCTGAGTCCCGCTCAGCGGGTGTCCGGGACCACGGCCACGGGACAGGGGGCGTAGTGCAGCACCGCGTGGTTCACCGGGCCTATGAGCAGCCCGCGGGGTCCCCCCGCGCGGTGTGCGCCGACGACCAGGAGTTCCGCGCCGACGGCGGCCTCGATCAGTATCTGGTGCACAGGTCCCTGCACCACCGAGCGTTGGACAGCGGCTTCGGCGCCGGTCCGCTCCAGTACCGCCAGGACGTTTTCGAGGTGCTCCTCGGCCCGTTGACGGTGTGCGGAGGCCGGGGAGTCCGCGAGAAGCGGATGATCCGCGGTTTCGTGGACGGGGCAGCGCCAGGCCCGTACGGCGACCAGTTCGCCGTGGCGCGATGCCGCCCGGTCGAATGCGAATCGGGCGGCCGCCGACGGTCCCGGGGCGTCGCCGATCCCGACGACGACGCGGCCCGGCTTCGGCTGAACGTCCGGCACGGTCGCCGGGACCACCACCACCGGGCAGCGGGACCGGCCCGCGAGAGCGAGGCCGACGGACCCGAGGAGCATCCCAGCGATCCGGCCGCGGCCACGGGATCCGACGACGACGAGGGCCGCCTCCTGGCTCTCGTGCACCAGTGCGTTGACCGGGTCCTCGGGCTGTATGTCGGCGACCACGCTCACCTCCGCATGCAGGCGGTGCGCGCGCTCCTGAGCGGACGCGACGAGATGTTCGGCGAGGATCTGCTCGGCGGGACGCTCGGTGTCGAAGGTGGGACGCATGCCCTCGTAGCGTTCCCACAACGAGGCGTGGACGACGCGCAGAGGAAGCCGTGAGCGCGCCGCCTCCTGCGCCGCCCAGTCCAGGGCGCGCAGACTGCCCATTGATCCGTCCACTCCGACGACCACCGGGAACTGCATCGCTCCCACCGCCTTTCCTGCTCGGTCGGCCCCCTGCCTCGGTGCATACGGCAATGGAATGGCCGGTGAATTCAGCATGGCGCGGACCGCTGTCACGTACGCAGGGGCCGTTCGTCCCTCATCCGGACCGGATGGGCTCCTCGGCGGCGCTGACGGGCTGTCCTCGCCGGCGGTGCGTCCGTTTCCGGGCTCAGGCGGGTGCCGGGCCTTCGATCCGGCAGTCCACGCCGACCACACCCTCCACGGACTGAGCCAGCCGGGCGGCGACGGGAACGAGAGCGGGGTCGCGTACGCGGCCGGTGAGGGTGGCCACTCCCCGGGTGACGCTGACATTCACGTCCCGGTGCGAGGCGGGGAACAGCCGGTTGACGACCTCGCGGCGTATCTCGGCGGCGAGCTCGTCGTCGGAGCGCAGGAAGACCTTGAGGAGATCGGCGCGGCTGACGATGCCCTTGAGGCCGCCGTCGGCGTCGACGACCGGGAGGCGTTTGACGCGCAGAGCGGCCATGAGCCGGGCGGCCTGCGGCAGGAGCGTGTCGGGCCGCACCGTGACGGCGGGACTCGTCATCAGCTCCTCGGCCCGGACCGAGCCCGCCTTCGCGGTGTCGTCCAGGCGGCGCATGTCCTCGATCATGCCGGGCCCGCGCTCGTGGAACTCCTCCTTCGGCAGCAGGTCGGCCTCGGAGACGACGCCGACGACGCGGCCCCCGCCTTCGACGACGGGCACGGCGCTGACCTTGCACCGCTCCATGGCGGCAGCGATCTCCTTGAATTCCGTGTCGGGGGTGACGGTGACGACGGTCTTCGTCATGACGTCGTCGACGGTGTACCGGGCGGAGGTCATGGCAGGTTCCTCGGTGGGTGTGGGCGAGCGGCCGACTGCCCCCGTCAGCGGACCAGCACAGCTTCCCCGGGCCTTCCTTCGGTGCGGGCAACCGTCTTCACGGTCACACCCCCGGAGCCCGGGCGGGATGGGCCCGACAGGTCCGGGCGGGGACCGACCGGCCCATGCGCGACGGGCCTGCGCCGGGGCAGCCTGGGGGGAACCTCACCGGAGCGGACAGCACGAAGAGGGGCGACATCGTGAAGGCACTCGTTTTCCAGGGCCCGGGGCAGACCGCTTGGCAGGACGTTGCGGACCCCGAGGTGAAGGACGCCGCCGATGCCGTCGTGCGCGTCGACGTCGTCACCATCTGCGGTACCGACCTGCACATCGTCAAGGGCGACGTGCCCGAGGTGACTCCCGGCCGGGTGCTGGGGCACGAAGCCGTCGGCACCGTGGTCGAGACCGGGGCCGACGTCCGTACGGTCCGCCCCGGCGACCGTGTCCTGATCTCGTGCATTTCCGCGTGCGGCCGGTGCCGCTTCTGCCGTGAGGGCCGCTACGGCCAGTGCCGTGGCGGTGGCGGCTGGGTGCTCGGCCACACCATCGACGGCACCCAGGCGGAATACGTACGGGTCCCCTTCGCCGACCTGTCCGTGCACTCCCTGCCGGCCTCCGTCCAGAGCCACGACGGCGTACTGCTCGCCGACATCTTCCCGACCTCCTACGAGGTCGGCGTCCTGAACGGCGGCGTACGGCCCGGCGACACGGTCGTCGTGGTGGGCGCAGGCCCCATCGGGCTCGCCGCCGTCCTCGGCACGGCCCTCTACAGCCCGGGACGTGTCATCGCCGTCGACCTCGCCGAGTCCCGGCTGGCCGCCGCGCGCTCCCTGGGCGCGGATGCGACGGTGAACGCGGCCGAGGAACCCGAACGGCTCGTCGAGGACCTCACCGAGGGGCTCGGCGCCGATGTCGTCATGGAGGCCGTCGGTGTGCCCGAGACCTTCGAGATGTGTACGCGCATGGTCCGGCCCGGGGGCCACGTCGCGAACATCGGTGTCCATGGCAAGCCGGTGACGCTGCACCTCGAAGACCTGTGGGCCAAGGACATCACCATCACCACGGGGCTGGTCGACACCTGCTCCACGCCCATGCTGCTGCGCATGCTGGCCGCCGGGCGGCTTCCTTCGTCCCGTCTGATCACCCACCGCTTCGAACTGGGGCAGATGGAGGAGGCCTATGACGTCTTCTCCCGCGCCGGGGAAACCGGTGCGCTCAAGGTGGTGCTGGGGGGACCGCAGCACAACGAGATCACCGTCCCGGCTCAGCCGTGAACGTGACCGATGGACGTGCTTTTCCGGGCTCCGCCTCGCGAAAGAAGGCTCCGCTCCCCGTAAAAAGGCTCTGCCTCCCGTAAGGGGCTCCGCCTCCGAAAGGGTGACAACGATGCAGCGCATTCGGATCCGGATCCGGCCGAGCCGGCCGCGCAAGGCCCCGCAGCTGGATCTGCGTACCCCCTCCGGCCGGCCGATGCCCTACTGAAGCCCGCGGACACCGCACATACGGCGGAGGACATCATGGCAACCACTCGACACGTCGTACCGTTCGCAGAGCTCGGCCGACAGGATGTCGGACGGGTGGGTGGCAAGAACGCCTCCCTGGGGGAGATGACCGCACATCTGGCAACCGCGGGCGTGCGGGTGCCTCCCGGATTCGCGACGACGGCGGACGCGTACGGGGAGCTGCTCGACGGCCACGGACTGCGCGCGCGGATCGAAGCACAGATCGGACACCTGCACGACGGGGCCGCACTGGACGAGGCGGGGGCGGCGATCCGGTCGATGATCCTGGCCGAGCCGCTGCCGGCCGGGCTGCGCAGCGAGCTCGTCGCCGCGTACGAGCAGCTCGCGCGCGACCAGGGCCGTGACGATCCCGAGGTCGCCGTGCGAAGCAGCGCCACCGCCGAGGACCTGCCCGAGGCGAGTTTCGCCGGCCAGCAGGAGACCTACCTCAACGTCCGCGGGCCTGCCCAGCTGTTGCTGTCCTGCCACCGCTGCTATGCCTCGCTGTTCACCGACCGCGCGATCGACTACCGGGAGCGGATGGGCTTCGACCACCTCTCGGTCGCTCTCTCCGTCGGCGTCCAGATCATGGTCCGCTCGGACCTCGCGGGCGCCGGCGTGATCTTCACCCTCGACCCGGAGAGCGGCTTCCCCGAGGTCATAGTGGTCAGCGCGGCCTGGGGACTGGGCGAGACCGTCGTCAGCGGCCGGGTCGACCCCGACGAGCACACGGTCTTCAAGCCGAGCCTGAAGGACCGGGCACCGGATCCCGTGATCGACGTACGGATCGGAGCCAAGCGGAAGAAAGCCGTCTATGCGGAGCACGGACTCACCCGGACCGTCGACACTACCGGCGAGGAGCGCTCACGACGTGTCCTGACAGACGCGGAAGTCCGGCTGCTGGCCGAATGGGCGATGACCGTCGAGGAGCATTACGGATGCCCCATGGACCTGGAATGGGCCAAGGACGGCCTGACAGGAGAGCTGGCGGTGGTCCAGGCCCGCCCCGAAACCGTGCAGTCCCGCCGCCGTACGACGACGCTGCGCCGCTGCCGCCTGACCGGCACTCCGGGGCAGAGCATCGTCGAGGGCATCGCGGTGGGCGAGGCCATCGGCTCGGGCCCGGTCGTCGTCCTCGACTCGCCGGTGGACCTCGACCGCTTCCCGACCGGAGGGGTGCTCGTCACCGGCATCACCGACCCGGACTGGGAACCGGTCATGAAGCGCGCATCCGCGATCGTCACCGACCACGGCGGCCGGACCTCGCACGCCGCCATCGTCAGCCGCGAACTCGGCGTCCCCGCCGTCGTCGGCACCGGCCGGGCCACCGAGGTGCTGCACAGCGGACAGGACACGACCGTCTCCTGCGCCGAGGGCGCCCGCGGCCAGGTCTACGCGGGGCTGCTGGACTACGAGGAGCACGAGACGGATCTCGCCGGGCTCCCCGCCACCCGGACCCGGGTGATGCTCAATCTCGCCGACCCGTCCGCCGCCTTCCGCTGGTGGCGCCTGCCCGCCGACGGCGTAGGGCTTGTGCGACTGGAGTTTATCGTCGCCCACCAGGTGAAGGCCCACCCCATGGCGCTGCTGCACCCCGAGCGGCTGAGCCGGCACGACCGCTGCGTCATCGACCAGCTCACCGAGGGCCACCTCGACCGCAGCCAGTACTTCGTCGACCGACTGGCCTACGGCGTGGCCCGCATCGCCGCATCCCGCTGGCCCGACCCCGTCGTCGTACGGACCAGCGACTTCAAGACCAACGAGTACGCGCGACTGCTCGGAGGCAGCCCCTTCGAACCGGTCGAGGCAAATCCCATGATCGGCTGGCGCGGCGCGAGCCGCTACTACAGCGACGGCTACCGCGAGGGATTCGCCCTGGAATGCCGGGCACTGCGCCGGGTTCGCGACGAGATGGGCCTGACGAACGTCATCGTCATGATTCCCTTCTGCCGCACCCTCGAAGAGGCCGACCGGGTACTGGACGTCATGGCCGAGCAGGGACTGCGCCGGGGCGAGCGAGGCCTCAAGGTGTACGTCATGGCGGAGATCCCCTCCAACGTCATCCTGGCCGAGGACTTCGCCGAGCGCTTCGACGGGTTCTCCATCGGGAGCAATGACCTGACCCAGCTCACGCTGGGCGTCGACCGTGACTCCGAAGCCCTTGCCGATGTCTTCGACGAGACCGACCCGGCGATCACGCGCAGCATCCGGAGCCTCGTCCCGCGCGCCCAGTTTGCCGGCCGCACGGTCGGCCTCTGCGGCCAGCGCCCCAGCGACGACCCCGCCTTCACGGAATTCCTGGTGAAGACCGGCATCGACTCGATCTCGGTGGCACCGGACAGCTTCGCCGCGGTCAAGCAGCACGTGGCGATCGCCGAACTCAACCTGGAGGAGGAGGACCGAACGGCCCCGTCCGGAACCCGGCAGCCCCAGGAGGGTCCGACGCCGATCGACCGAACCTGAGAAGGACCGCGGAGCAGAAAGGCGCCGCCTGGGCGCCGGAAACGGAGGACACCATGTCCGGGATCCGGATGAAGTACAGGCGCAGTACACACTGCGCGCCGAGCCTCCTGGGACTGACCCGGTGAAGGACATCCCCATCACCGCCGAGGGAGCCGGGGCAGGGTACGGGGACGGCATCCTCACCGACGGTCACGGCGAGCCGTGACGACCGGCCGACCGCGCCGGGACGGGAGCCGATGATGACCGAGGACGGCCCTTCCCCCCGTACCACCGACCGAGGACCGCTGCTGAGCCCGGACCCGCTGGAGCCCCTGCCGTTGCTGCGGCGCGAACTCGGCACCGGGGCGCGTGGCCTCTCGGCACGCGAGGCGGCCCGCCGCCTCGCCGTGTACGGCCCCAACGAGGTCCGCCGCAGGGCGAGGACGTCCCTGGGGCGTGAACTCGTCCGGCAGCTGGTCCATCCGCTCGCCCTGCTGCTCTGGGCGGCCGCGGCGCTGGCGTTCGTCGCGGGCATCCCGGTGCTCGGCTGGGCCATCGTAGCCGTCGTCCTTCTCAACGCCGGGTTCGCGCTCCTTCAGGAACGGCAGGCCGAACAGGCGGTGGAGACCCTGGCGAAGTACCTGCCCCAGCAGGCCCTGGTGATCCGGGACGGCCGCCCTTCGCCAGTGGAGGCGAGGGAACTGGTGCCGGGCGACCTGGTCGTTCTCGAAGAGGGCGCCAGAGTCCCCGCCGACGCACGTCTGGCCGACGGAGGCATCGAGGTCGACCTGTCGATGCTGACCGGCGAGTCCACCCCCGCCGAACGCCTCGCAGGTCCCGGACTAGCCGGAGCACCGCTGCTGCAGGAACCCAACCTCGTCTTCAGCGGCACCACATGCACGGAGGGCCAGGCCCGGGCGATCGTGTTCGCCACGGGTGACCACACGGAACTCGGACGCATCGCCGCGCTGAGCCAGCGCACCCGCCGCGAGCCCAGCCCCCTGGAGAAACAGGTCAAGAAGGTGGCCTGGCTCATCGCCGCCGTGGCGGTCGCCATGGGTGTGGTGTTCCTGATGGCCGGTGTCGCCGTGGGGCTGCCGCTGACCGACTCCCTCATGTTCGCGATCGGCCTGCTCGTCGCCAACGTGCCCGAGGGCCTGCTGCCGACGATCACCCTCGCGCTCGCCGTCGGAGTACGGGTGCTCGCCCGCCAAGGGGCGGTGATCAAACGTCTGAGCGCCGTGGAAACCCTCGGATCCACGAACGTCATCTGCACCGACAAGACCGGCACCCTCACCCGGAACCGGATGCGGCTGCAGGCCGTGTGGACGCCGGAGCACGGGACGGACGAGGGCCCCTGGGCGGGAGAGCTGGTACGAACCAGCGCACTGTGCACCACCGTCACCCGCGACGCCGAGGGCGAAACGCACGGAGATCCGACGGAGATCGCCCTGGTCGAGGGCGCCGCAGCCCACGCTGCTCCCGTCGACCTCGACCGCCGGGACACCCAACGCAGGGCCCTCTTCCGCTTCGATCCACGGCTGCGCCTGATGTCGGTGGTCCAGGACGACGAGGCACAGGGACTGCGCGTCATCGTCAAGGGCGCACCGGAATCGGTGTCCCGCTCCCTGTCCGACGGCAGCGCAGCCGCGGTATCGGCCGCGGCTGACGCACTCGCGCACGACGGGATGCGCGTACTCGCCGTCGCCGTCCGTGAGCTGCCCACGGGGTCCGAACCGCCGGCCCGACGGCAGGAAGCGGAGACCGGCCTGCGGCTCCTGGGCCTCGTCGGGCTGTACGACCCGCCACGGCCCGAGGTCGAGGCAGCGGTCCGCCGGTGCCACGAGGCCGGTCTGCGCGTCCACATCGTCACCGGCGACAACGGAGCCACCGCGGCGGCAGTGGCCCGCGAGGTCGGCATCGGGAAACCGAGCCTGCACGTGGTCGCGCAGTCCGAGGCGATCGGCGACCACGAACTCGATCGGATCCTCGTCCACGAGGAAGCGGAGGTCGTCTTCGCCCGCTCCTCGCCCGAGACCAAACTGAAGGTGGCCGACACCCTGCGCGCCCACGGGCAGATCGTCGCCATGACCGGCGACGGCGTCAACGATGCCCCCGCCCTCCACCGAGCGCACATCGGTGTCGCCATGGGCCGCTCCGGCACGGACGTCGCCCGTGAGGCGTCCACCATGGTGCTCACCGACGACAACTTCGCCACCATCGTCACCGCCATCGAGTCGGGGCGCCGGGTCTACGACAACGTGCGCAAGTTCATCGTCTACATCTTTGCCCACCTCACCCCCGAGGTCGTCCCCTTCCTGGTCTTCGCGCTCTCCGCCGGTGCCGTACCACTGCCACTGACCGTGCTTCAGATCCTTGCCATCGACCTCGGCACCGAGACTCTCCCGGCGCTCGCGCTCGGCCGCGAACGAGCCGAGCCCGGTGTCATGAGCCGCCCGCCGCGGCCGAGTTCCCAGGGTGTGATCTCCCGCTCCATGCTGCTGCGCAGCTGGGGCAGGCTCGGCACGGTCTCCGCCGCCCTGGTAATGATCGCCTTCTTCTACGTGCTGTGGCGGGCGGGCTGGCACCCCGGCAGCGCGACCGGCGCCGGAACTCCGCTGCACCACGCGTACATCACCGCGACCACCGCCACGTTCGCCGGGATCGTCACCTGCCAGGTCGGCACTGCGATCGCCGCCCGCACCGACCATGCCGCACTGCGGGACATCGGCCTGTTCACCAACCCCCTGCTCCTGGCCGGGATCGTCTTCGAGCTGGCCTTCACCGCGGCACTCGTCTATGTGCCGTTCCTCCAGGACCTCTTCGGTACGGCAGCCCTGCCCCTCGATGTCGTCGCTCTGATCGCGACCTTCCCCGTTCTCGTCTGGGGCACCGACGAACTGTGGCGCTGGTCGCGACGCACGCGCCGCATCACGTAGCGGGCACGGTGCCGCGGGACCTCATTCGTGGGCGATGACGGCGACGGGCGCGGTGGAGTGATGGAGCATCGCGTGAGTGATCGGGCCGATGTGCGCGCCGAGCGAGGACTGACGGATGCGACGGCCGACGATCACGAGACCCGCTTCGGCGCTCTTCTCCAGCAGTTGCTGGGAAGCGTGTCCGACCGTCACCTGCGCGTCGACGTCGACGGCCGGGTATCTGTCCCGCCAGGGCTTCAGCATGTCGTTCAGGCCGGTGTTCAGGCTCTCGGCGATCTGCGCGTTGGTTTCCGGATCGTACGCGGCTCCCGACCCCACCAGAGGGGGCAGCATCCAGCAGTGCAGTGCATGGAGTGTGCAGGCCCGCCGTGATGCCTCGTCGAATGCGAAGGCGAGGAGGGCGTCGCACGGCCGGCTGATGTCGATGCCCACGACCATGTCACGGTCCAAGTGGTCTCCCTGGGCGTGCGGCAGTGCGTCCTTTGTCGCCCGCACCAGGACGACGGGCTTTTCCACGGCGTGGATGACGGCCATGCCGACGGAACCGAGAACGAAGCCCCTGAGCGTGCCGAGCCCTCGGGAGCCGAGAACCAGCATCCCCGAGGTGGCCGCGACATCGGCCAGGGAATCGGCCGGCCGGCCGTCGAACGACCGGATGCTGATGTCCAGTCGGGGGTGCTTCTCCCGGAGCCCGTCGGAGGCTTGGCGCAGGAGGTTGTCCGCCCACTGCCGGGGCACATCGGACCTGGCGGCAGGAACGCCGGGGGGCGATGACCACTCCTCGGCATGTACGAGGTGCAGCGGCAGGCCGCGCAGGAGTGCCTCCCGTGCGGCCCAATGGGTCGCAGCGACGCTCTCTGGGGATCCGTCGAGGCCGACGACAATGCGTTGGTCCATGATGACCTCTCTCGGACAGGGCCGGACTTGTCGATGAATCATTGCCCTCTTCCGCCGCTAGGCGCCCGTTCCGGTATCCACCGGCATGTCGTCCTGCTCGTATCCGAGCCGGTCGATCACGTCCACGACTCCGTCGACGCTCCGGCACAGACACAGGACGACGGGGACGAGGCTGCGCCGTCCCACGGTGCCGCTGAGGGTCACGAGGCCATCGGCCACTTCGACGGTCAGTGACGAGGGATTGAGCCCGAGCGTGTGGGTCAGGACGTCTTCGAGGATCTCCTCCTGGATCGCACGGTCCCTGCGCAGGAAGAGCTGCAGGAGGTCGCTGCGGCTGAGGACTCCGATGAGCCGGCCCTCGCCGTCGACGACCGGGAGGCGCTTGACCTTGTGCTTCTCCATGACGCGGGCCGCGCGGACGGCGCTCCACTCGGGCTCCGCGGTGATCGCCGGATGGCTCATGAGACCGACGGCGGTGTTCGCGCCGGCGCCGGAGTCGCGCCTGTGGAGCAGGTCAGCCTCGGAGACGACTCCCACGGGACGATCCTTCTCGTCCACGACGGGCACGGCCGTGACGCCGTACTCGTCGAGGAGCCGGGCGATCTCCTTGAACGTGGTGCCGCGCTGGACGCTGACGGCCGTCGGTGTCATGAGGTCGAGGACGCTGCGATGCCTCATCGTCGCTCTCCTTCACGCCAAAACATCGGCGTCGAACCGGGCCGTCACGTCCACGACTCCCGGCACCGTGCGTGTGAGGCGCACCAGCACGTCACCGAGTGACGGGTCGGGGATCGTGCCGTGCAGACGGACCATGCCGTCGGACACATGGACGTGCACGGCCGCCGAGCCGGCCGGGACGAGCTGAGCCATGATCAGCTCGCGCAGCTCCTCGGCGATGTCCTCGTCCGGGCGGAGGTAGATCTTCAGCAGATCACCCCGGCTGACCACCCCGACCGGACGGCCGTCGTCGTCGACGACCGGCAGCCGCTTGAAGCGGCCGCGGGCCATCAGCCGGGCGGCACCCGAGATGCCCGCGTCCCGGGTCACCGTCACGGCGGGTACGGTCATCACCTGACCGGCCAAGACGGCATGGGATTCGTCCCCGCCCTGCGCCTTGGGCAGGAGGTCGGCTTCGGAGACCACGCCGACGACCCGTCCATCGTCCGACAGGACGGGCAGGGCGCTGATCCGCCATTGCCGCATGGTCTCCACGATTTCCTTGAACGTCGCCTTGCGGTTCACCGAGACGACGGCGTGCGTCATGACGTCGTCGACCGTACGCAGATGCTTCATGGAGGTCGGCTCCTTCCGCCCCATGACGTGGGCGCTCACCGGTCGCCGGTCTCACGCGCCGGTCCAGGATCCGGCGACAGATCGTCCACGACGTATCCGAGCGACTGGTCGACGCTGACGACACCGTCGACGGACAGGCACAGGCTCTCGATGACCGGGATGCTCGAGCGCTCCTCAACCGTGCCGCTCAAGGCGACGACACCTTCTCGTACGGTTGCAGTGACGCCGCTCGGGGTCATCCGCAGGGTCCGGCCCAGCACCTCGTCGACGATCTCGTCGTGTATGGCATCGTCGCGGCGGAGCATGGGGCGCAACAGGTCGGAGCGGCTGACGATGCCCACGAGCGTTCCGGTGTCATCGACCACCGGAAGGCGTTTGACGTCCCGCTCGTGCAGGAAGCGGGCAGTCTCGACGATGCCCCAGTCGGGCCGGGCCGTCAGCACGGGGGTGGACATCAGATCGCCCGCGGTGCGGGCCTCCATGGTGTGGCGGTCCATGTCCGGCGTCCGGCGCATCTGGTCACGGCCCTCCGTGTCGGGCAGACCGGCCTGCCTGCGCAGGAGATCGGCTTCGGAGATGACGCCGATGGGGTGGTGGCGGGTGTCCACGACGGGCAGGGCCGAGACATGGTTGTAGTCGAGACTCCAGGCGACCGTTTTGAGCGACGCCTCGGGGCTGGCCGTTGCCACGTCCCGGGTCATGACTTCGGAGACAGTGCGATGGAGCATGGTCCGAATTCCCTTTCGTGCGGGGCCGTCAGTCGTGGGCGACGACGGCCACGGGGGCGGTGGCGTGATGCAGGACGGCGTGGGTCACCGGTCCGAGGTGCGCGCCGAGTGGGGAGCGGCGCAGGTGCCGGCCGACGACGACGAGGTCCGCGCCCGCCGCTGCCTGGACGAGCTGGCTGCCCGCGGATCCCATGAACGCCTTTTGGTCCACGCTCACCGACGGGAACTTGCGGCGCCAGGGCAGCAGCACTTCGTCCAGCAGCTGCGCGGCACTCCGGCCCGCCGCCCGTTCTTCGTCGGAGTCGACGTACGGGAAAGACCTGTAGGCGGGTGGCAGCTTCCAGCCGTGGATCGCCCGCAGGGCGCAGCCGCGACGGGCGGCCTCCTCGAAGGCGAAGGCGAGAACCCGGTCGGGGGCGTCGTTGTCATCGACACCCACGACGATCTCGCCGTACGGGGTGGGCTCGGCGTCCTCCGGTTCATCGGCCACCCGCACGAGGACCACGGGTGTATCGGTGGCCACGAGTGTCGCCGTGCCCACCGAGCCGACGAGGAAGCCCACCAGACTGCCCAGTCCGCGGGAGCCGAGGACGAGCAGGCCGGCGTCGGCGGCTTCGACGGCCAGGGAGGCGGCCGGCCTGCCGGAGAGGGACCGGGTGCTGGTCTCCAGATCAGGGTGCCGGCGGCGTACTTCCTCCAGGGCCTCGTTGAGCGCCTCGTCGGCCCATCGGTCGGCCGTCTCGCGGCCCAGCCGTGGAACGGCGGGGCTGATGGGCCAGTCGATGACATGGACGAGCCTGAGCGGCACCTTCCGCAAGGCCGCCTCCCGGGCACCCCAAACGGCGGCGGCCCGGCTCGCGGGGGAGCCATCGACACCGACGGTCACAAGGTCTTTCACAGCGGGAACCTCCTGTGTGCCGCAGGCCTGCTCTCTGTACCCAGCCTCGCCGTGCGAGCAGAGGCGCAGGAGGGGCCATGTGGCCCCATGTGGGGCCGGGCGGCCCCACCGTGCGGACGCGGCGACTGGATTCCCGAAGGTCTCACGACTTCGCGGACCGCCCGTGCGCGGCACGCTGCGGGGAAGGGGAGACGGGGGCATCCACGTGCGCGGTCACATGGTCCACGACCGCGACCACCCCGTCGAGCTGTTCCACGAGGCGGGTCAGGATCGCGATGTGGCTCGGGTCCTCCAGCCGGCCCTCCAGGGTGACGACGCCATCCACCACATGGACGGCGACCGAGTCGGCTGCGAGTTCCATGGCGCCCTCCAGCACCTCGTCGACGATGCGGCGTCGTATCTCCGCGTCGGGCCGCAGGAAGAGCCGCAGCAGATCCCGGCGCGTGACGATGCCGACGAGCCGGTCCTCGTCGTCCACGACCGGCAGCCGCTCCACGCCGCGGCGGGTCATCAGCCGGGCGGCGTCCGGTGCGGTCTCCTCCGCGTGGACGGTCACCGCCGGTGTCGACATGACCTCGGCGGCGGTGAATTCCGCCATGGACGGGACCGCGGTACCGGCGGCGGTGCCGCGAGCGTCGCCCGTCACCGGATGCCCCGTCGCCTGCCGGGCGACCAGGTCGCTCTCGGAGACGACCCCGACCACCCGGTCCTCCTCGTCGAGCACGGGCAGCCCGCTGACATCGTGCTCCGCGAGCAGCTTCGCGACTTCCTTGAAGGAGGTGACCGGGAGGACGGAGACGACCTCGTCGGTCATCAGGTCTCCCACTTTGATGTGCTTCATGGAGGCACCCCCTGCCGTCTCACGGAGATCCACACGGACGCGATGCCAAAGGCCGTTCGAAATCCATGATCCGCCGGGCCGTACCGGGACGAGGAGGGCCGGATGGGCCCCCGGACGGTCCTGAGCGGCCCTCTCCACGCGGGTCTCTTGGTGCCAGTGTGAGAGCTGACCCTCTGATGGCCCTCGTCGAGGAGGAACCATGGAAGGCACCACCGGCAGCCCGGAACCGGGTTCCGTCGTCGTCGGCGTCGACGGCTCCGAGCAGGCCCGCAGGGCAGCACTCTGGGCAGCGGCCGAGGCCGCACGCCGGGAAAGCCCGCTGCGTATCGTCCACGCGACCGACACGGACAGCCGGGCACTGCAGCTTTCGCAGGAGAGCTTCGAGAGCATCCGCAGCGCGGGCCGAGAACTGTTGCAGGAGACTGCCGCCGCTGTCGGGGACCTGCACCCGGGCCTGCAGGTCACCACGGAATTCAGCCGCAGCGCGCCTGTCCCCAGCCTGCAGCGGATCGCCGGCCTCCATGGCACGGTCGTGGTGGGCAACCGCGGTCTCGGTGGGTTCAAATACCTCATGCTCGGATCGGTCGGTCTGCAGGCCGCCGCAACCGCCACGACGCCCGTCGTCGTGGTCCGGGGCATCGACGACGGCGACGAGACCGGAGTCGTGCTCGTCGCGGTCCGTGACGAGCACGACGCCGAATGCGCCCGGTACGCGGCGCGCGAAGCGGAGATCCGTAAGGCCTCGCTGCGGCTGCTGCACGTATGGAACATTCTCGACTCCGCCGGACTCGCCGTGACCATGCTCGACGACGTCGAGGCGATCGTCGGCGAACGCGTCCATCACCTGATCGCCGTGGCGGACCGGATCCGTGACGAATTCCCGGCCCTGACCGTGCAGGCGGATGCCGAGAAGAGCCTGTCCGTGGCCGGTGTCCTGGTGGAGGCGTCGCACCACGCGGATCTTCTGGTGATGGGCGGGCGGCGGTCGCCCGGTTACATCGGCCCCACCCTCGGGCGGGCGACACACAGCCTGCTGCACCACGCGCACTGTCCCGTGCTGCTCATGCCGCGGCACGGGCCCGGACACGGGAGCGAGTCATGAACGGCGCCGGTGAACGACGTGAGCTCGTCGTCGGTATCGACCCGGGCAGGAACTGGCACCTGCCGTTGGCCTGGGCGGCGGACGAGGCACAACGACGCGGGCTGGAGCTCCGGCTCGTCGTCGCGGTACCTCCGGCGCAGGACACGCGTCACGGCGGTGCCGGCCTGCGGGAAAGGACCATGCTCCGAACCGGGTCGACCGCGCTCCAGGAGGCGGCCGAATGGGCCCTGGCGCGCCATCCGCAACTGCGCCCGGCCATCGACCTGATCGACGGTTCCCCGGTCGCGGTGATCGGCCGGCTGTCCGGACGGGCGCGGATGGTCGTCCTCGGGTCCCGGCACCTGAGCCGTATGGCGGAGCACGTCAGCGCCGGTTCCGTCGTCGTTCCGGTCACGGCGCAGGCACGCTGCCCCGTGGTGGTCGTGGGCGATCCGGAACACGTCACCCAGCAGCCGCCCCACTTCGTCGTGGGAATCGACGGCAGCGAGTCCTCGAAAGCGGCGCTGGCACTGGCCTTCGAAGCAGCCGACTTCCGTGGAGCCGCGCTCCGCGCCGTCTCCGTGTGGCAGCCGCCCGTTTTCATGGCCCACGACGAGCAGGCCGCCGTGCAGGATCAGCGGCGCATGCTCTGCGAGACCACGGCGGGCTGGTCGGTGAAGTACCCGCAGGTGCACCTGACCCACGAGGTGGCGATCGGACATCCGGTGGAGGAGCTGGCCGCGGCGTCCGAGCACGCCCTGGCCGTCGTCGTGGGCCGTCGTGGCAGGGGCGGCTACTCGGGCATGTGGCTCGGTTCCGTCGTCCATGGACTGCTGCACCGGGCACACTGCCCGGTGATCACGGTTCCGCCCGCGTGAATCCGCTGAATCCAATCTCCCGATCCCTGCCGTGTACGTCAGGGCCGCGTACGTCAGGCCAGTTCCATGCGCACGTCCACGACGCCTTCGACCGCGCGAACGGCCCGAGCCAGAAGCGGCACCAGGGAACGGTTGCGGACCGGGCCCCGCAGGGTGACGACACCGTCCAGCACCGAGAACTCCAGCCGGTCCACAGGGGCGAGTTCCGCGAGAACCGCGCTCCGGATCTCCTCGTCGATCTCCTCGTCCGGGCGCAGGAACACCTTCAGCAGGTCGCTACGGCTCACAACGCCCTCCAGCATGCCGAGGCTGTTCACGACGGGCAGACGTTTCACCCGCTTGCGCGCCATGATGCGGGCAGCCTCGGCGAGCGTGGAGTCGGCGTGGACGGTGACAGCCGGACTCGACATGAGCTCCTCGGCCAGCACGGCGTCGGCCTTGGACGCCTCCTCGATCTGGTCGGGCAGCTTCGGGTCGTCCTGCCGGAATTCCTCCTTCGGCAGCAGGTCCGCCTCGGAGACGACCCCGACGACGCGGCCCTCCCCTTCGAGGACCGGCACGGCACTGACCCTCCACTGATGCATCAGCTCGACGATCTCCTTGTACGAGGCCTCGCGGCCTATGGCCACAGCCGTGTGGGTCATGACGTCGCTGACGGTGTACCGGGATGCGGCCATGAGGTGCTCCTCGGGTGGGGATGTCGCGGCGGCCCGGCGGCGTTCGTCACAGGACGCTGCCGCTGCCGTGCGGGGCGTACAGGTCGAGCAGGCGGATCCGAGCGGCCTGCAGCCGGTGGGCGAGAACCTGCCCGACCCAATGGCCGACGGCCGAACCGAAGGCGGGATCGGCGTCCATCATCATGCGCACGGCCGCCGCATCGAACTCATGGGTACGCACAGGTGTCATGGCCTCGGCGCCGAGGTGCCAGACGTGGGGTTCGAACAGCCAGGCCCAGCCCACCAGTTCACCGGGACCGAGATTCTCGATCACTGCCGGGGAACTGCCCGGTACGCGGAAATCCAGCGTGACAGTGCCCGAGCGCAGGATCCAGAACCGGTCCGCGTGGTCTCCCTCATGGAAGAGCCGGGTTCCCTGGGCGAAGTTGACCTCCCGTGCGAGCGGCATGAGGCGGGCTCGGTACTGGGCGGGCAGGGCTGAGGTGATGCGAGTCGGGGAAGCGCTCATCGGTGATCTCCTCTGTGGACTCCGCCTCCAGCTTTGCCGGACAGCCGGTTCACGGACAGGGGCCGACCGGCCCCTGTGGAGGTTCCGTCCGGCCCAGGGGCCAGGACGCTTGCTGTTTTTGCAGCCTACGACTGCCCCGCCGACGTCTCACCCCCTGAGTTCTGACGCGTGGTCGGGGACGTATGTCTGAAGCGTCCGCGGCGGCCGTTCGTAGCCGGTGGCCTCAGGTCGCGGGGGCAGCTCGATCACCGGGGCGGTCACCGTCTCGTACGGCACGGTCGACAGCAGATGGGCGATCATGTTCAGCCGGGCCCGGCGCTTGTCGTCGCTCTCGACGACATACCAGGGTGCCTCCGTGATGTCCGTATGGACGAACATCTCGTCCTTCGCCCGCGAGTACGCCTCCCAGCGGGTGATCGATTCCAGATCCATCGGCGAGAGCTTCCACCGGCGGGTGGGATCCTTCAGCCTGCGCCGGAACCGCTCCTCCTGCACCTCGTCGCTCACGGAGAACCAGTATTTGCGCAGCAGAATGCCGTCCTCCACCAGCATCCGTTCGAAGATCGGGCACTGGCGGAGGAACCGCTGGTGTTCCTCCATGGTGCAAAAACCCATGACGCGTTCCACGCCCGCGCGGTTGTACCAGCTCCGGTCGAGCAGAACCACTTCCCCCGCGGCCGGAAGGTACTCGGTATAGCGCTGGAAATACCACTGGCTGCGCTCGCGCTCGGTCGGCCGGGGGAGTGCGACGATGCGTGCCACTCGGGGGTTGAGGTGTTCGGTGACACGCTTGATCGTGCTGCCCTTGCCCGCCGCGTCACGTCCCTCGAACACCACGACGAGCCGTGCGCCTTCGGTCCGTACCCACTCCTGGAGTTTCACCAGTTCGGTCTGGAGCCGGTACAGCTCGCGTTCGTACAGCGGGCGGGGCAGCTTTTCGGGTCTGCCCGCCTCTTTCTCCTCTGCCATGGGACGACGTTACGGACGAAACCGTGTCCGAAGTCAAGCATTCGGCGCCGAATGGGGGCCCCGGCCCGCGGGTGAACGCTCAGGCGGTCGCGCAGACGACCTCGACGAAGTGGCCCACCTGCTCCTCCGGCAGGCGGCGGGCGAGGTCGGCCTCGCTGATCATGCCGACCAGGCGATGGTTGTCGATGACCGGCAGCCGCCGGATCCGGTGCTCCTCCATGGCCTGCAGGACCTGGTCCGTATCGGCCTCGGCATCGATCGTGATCGGCTTTCCCTGTGCGAGCTGGCCCGCGGTCATGATCGCGGGGTCCTTGCCCTTGGCGAGACACTTCACCACGATGTCACGGTCGGTGATGATCCCGTGGAGCCGGTCGTCCGGCCCACAGATCGGGAGGGCTCCGACGTCCAGTTCACTCATCCGGCGTGCCGCGTCCGCCAGTGTCTCGTTCTCCTGGACGCAGGTGGTGCCGGCGTGCATGATCTCCCGTGCGGTGTTCATGGCCGTTTCCTTCCTTGCGGTTTCTGCGTGTCGATCCGCCGTACCTGTGCGCATGGCGGACCGTGGTCCGTTGCCGCTCACCGGTCACCCGCGCTGATGCGCCGCCCCGTGAGGCGTATGGGCCGGATGGACACCCACGTCTCGCGATCGCCTCCCGCCCAGGGTGAGGTGTGGGCGTGATCGGCGAGCCGCCGCACCGCGTCGGGCTCCGTGACGAGCCGGGCGGGGCCCACAGCGAGCACGCTCCAGCCCTGGCTCATTGCCTCGTCCAGGTGGTCGACCTCGAAGGCGACCTCCTTGCCCGCGGCCGACGCAGGCACGGAGTCGGGCGCCGTCCGGAAGGCGATCGCGTCATCGATGACCTCGTAGTTCACCGGAAGGACCGCCGGACCGTCGGGCGTCGACAGCGCGATACGTCCTACGCCGTGCGTGGAGAGCCGGGCGCGGCATTCGTCGGGGCCGAGGTCCTGCAGCCGGGGGTGCACGAGTGCCTGGCCCCTGCCGGGCGGCAGATCGATGCCGCCTCCGCGCAGGGCCGCGACGCTGGTGCCCAGCGCGGCGGCCAGGTTGATGAGAGTGGCCAGACTCGGGTCGGCCGGCTGTTCTTCGAGGTACGCGAGGTAGTTCGGCGCCATTCTGGCGCGGCGGGCCGTCTCCGTGCGGCTCAGCCCCTGCCGTCTGCGTTCATCGGCCACACGCCGACCGATGTCGCCGGGGTTGGGTGTCCCGTCGCCCGGCCGGTCGAGCCCCTGGGCCGCCCCGGTTTGGTGCTCAAGGTGACGGATGTGGGCGTCGGGCCCGGGGAAAACGAGTGTCACCTGGCCGGTGTCCGACCAGTGCACATCGTAGGGCGGAGTTCCATCGTCGTGGTGGAGTCCGACAATCTCGCCGTCGCGTCCGCTCGCGCCGGTGGCCGGGCTTTCGACAACAAGTTGATCGCCGAGGTGAGCTCGCATGATCGCCGCCGTTTCCTCATGATGTCTCTGTACCCAACGTCCCACGCGCGGCGTGTCGCCGCATGGGATGAACGGCCCCGATTCCGAGGGGCCGAGGGGGCCGGCCCAGGGCCCACCGGTCCCGGGAACGGGCCCGTACCGGTTGTCACATCCCGAAGGGAGAAGCTGTATGCGCCACCGAACGGTCGCGGAGCTCATGACCAGGGGGGTCGTCCGGGCGCGCCGTGACCTGCCCTTCAAGGAGATCGTCAAACTGTTGGCGGAGAACGATGTCACCGCGGTACCCGTGGTGGACGAGCTGGACCGTCCCATGGGGCTGGTGTCCGAGGCCGACCTGTTGCGCAAGTCGGCCGACCAGGCCGATCCGTCCGGCCGCACACCGATCCCGCATCTGGAGGCGTGGGAACGGGCCAAGGCGGAGGGAGCCAGGGCCGAGGAGCTGATGTCGGCTCCCGCGGTGTGTGCGCGTCCGGAGTGGACCGTGGTGGAGGCGGCCCGCCTCATGGAGGTGCAGAACGTCAAACGTCTGCCCGTCGTGGACGAGACCGACAAGTTGCTGGGCATCGTCAGCCGCAGCGACCTGCTGCGGGTCTTCCTGCGCCGTGACGACGCCATCCACGAAGAGATCGACCGGGATGTGCTGCAGCGGACGATGGGCTTCGCCCCTTCGGCGGTGACGGCCGAGGTGAGCGAGGGGCAGGTCGTCCTCAGCGGCTCCGTCGAGTTCAAGAGCCTGATTCCCATCGTCGACCGGCTGTGCCGGAGCGTCGACGGCGTCGTCTCCGTCGCCGAGCACATCACCTACCGGACCGATGACACCCGGAGTTCCCCCACCGGCACGTGAGACGTCCGGGACCGCGGGCGGCGCAATGGCCGCGTGCCGGATCCTGCGCTGCCCCCCGTCAGGCCCCGCATGCGCCGCCAGGAGATCTGGGGTACTCCTCGAATGAGAAGAGGCCGTGCCCGGCGCGCCGGCAGCAGTCCGGGAAGCGGAGGCGTTCACGTCATTCCAGCCGGTCAGGAGACGGAGACAGTCGTCATGGAGCCAGTCGTCACCGTGGGCCTGGACGGCTCACCCGAGAGCCTTGCCGCCGCCCGTTGGGCTGCCGACGAAGCCGAGCGGCGCAAGCTCACACTGCGCCTGTTGCACGCGTGGCCCCTGCTGGTGCCGGAACCGTCCCGCGCCCCCGCGGAGATGGATCAGAACTACTGGGCGAAGCGGATCGTGCACAAGGTCCGCACAGAGCTCCAGGCGCGCCACCCGGGCCTCGCGGTCCTCGGCAACCTGGTTGCCGACGACGCCGAGCACGCACTGCTGCGCGCGGCCTCGGAGTCCGAGATGATTGTGCTCGGATCGCGGGGGCTGGTGCCCCTCCAGAGTTACTTCCTGGGAGACATCAGCCTGCCGGTCGTGGCCGAGGCGGAAGGGCCGGTGGTTCTGGTGCGTGCCGAAACGGGCGGAGAGGGCCCACGGTCCGCTCCGGCTCCCGAAGGCGGCGTGGTGGTGGCACTGAAGCTGCACGGCTCCTGCGACGACCCGCTCGCATTCGCCTTCACCACCGCGACGGCGCGGGGCCTGCCGCTTCTGGCCGTCCATGGCCGGAGCCTGCCGCTCGATGCCTACGTGCCCTGGGGCGTGGATCACGACGTGGCGGAAGAAGTCACGCAGGACGCGCAGAAACAGCTCAGCCAGGCCCTGCGCCCCTGGCGCGACAAGTTCCCCCTCGTGGAGGTGGCCGAGAACGTCGTTCTCGAAAGCCCCGCCAAGGCCGTCGTGCGTGCCGCGGAGGGCGCCGGGCTGCTGGTCGTCGGCCGGCGCATGCATCGTCCGGCCCTGGCGTCACACCTGGGCCCCGTGGCCCAGGCCGCCATCCATCACGCGCGGTGCCCCGTCGCCGTCGTCCCCCATGACTGATACGTGGAGACAGCCCGGCCGGCACCCCACCGCCAGGCAGCGAAATGAGTTCCATCCGAGGCGGGGGCTGCTTCGGGCACCGGCGATATGCTCGGCGATGAACCCCGGCCCGGCCCGAGCCGGTTGACGGTCGTCGTGCAGATGGCGGGAGGCCCGAGGGACATGGTGGACGCCGACCCGGGGCTCTTCGGGCCCCAATCCGTCACCTGGCAGATGCACGCCGACCCGATGATGTGGGTCGCCGGAGTGCGTGCCCTCTACCTCCAGGCGCTGCACCCGCGCGCCGTACGCGGCGTCACGCAGAACTCCGACTTCCGCAAGGACGCCTGGGGGCGGCTGATGCGTACGGCCGGGTTCGTCGGGACCATCACGTACGGCACCACCGAGGCGGCCGAGAAGGCGGGTTCCCGGGTCCGCAGGATCCACCGGCTCCTCAAGGTCACCGACCCGCGGACCGGGGGGACATACGGTGTCGACGAACCCGAGCTGCTGCTGTGGGTGCACTGCGCCGAGGTCGACTCCTACCTCCAGGTCGAACGCCGCTCCGGCTTCCCGCTCACCGACGCCCAGGCCGACCGCTACGTCGACGAGCACCGCCACAGCGCCCGTCTCGTCGGCCTGGACCCCGCGGACGTACCGGCCACCACCGCACAGCTCGCCGCCTACTTCGAACGGGTGCGGCCGCAACTCGCCGCGTCCCCGGAGGCGTTGGACGTCGACGACTTCCTGTGCCGTCCCCCCGTCCATCCGCTGCTCCTACCGGCGCGCGCACTGCTGTGGCGGCACGTGGCGGCACTCGCCTACCAGTCACTGCCTCCGTACGCCCATGAGCTGTACGGCAGACCCGTGGGGCCGGTGCGCACCGTCGACCGCCGTCTGCGCACCGCAGGAACCGTTCTGCGCTGCATTCCCTCCCGGCTGCGCTGGCGGCTCCCGCCCGGTCACATTCTGAACGCGATGGCCCGGCTCGGCCCCGGGAGCCGTCCCACCCCGTACAAACTGCGCAGCAGGGCCGCCATACTGGACGGGCCGGGGAGGGCGCAGGGGTAGGCGAAGCGACGGGGGCGACTGCAGGCGATGGCGGACACCAGGCTGATCCAGAGCCGGTACCGACTGCTCGATCTGATCGGGCGCGGGGGCATGGGCGAGGTCTGGCGCGCCCATGACGAGTCGCTCGGCCGTCACGTGGCCGTCAAGTGCCTCAAGCCGGTGGGACCCCAGCACGACCAGTCCTTCACCCGCATCCTGCGCGAGCGCTTCCGCCGCGAGGCCCGCGTCGCGGCCGCGCTCCAGCACCGCGGTGTCACCGTCGTACACGACTTCGGCGAGCACGAGGGCGTGCTCTATCTGGTGATGGAACTCCTCGACGGCCGAAACCTCAGCCAGCTCCTGGAGGACAACGAACAGCATCCGCTGCCGGTGCCCGACATCGTCGACATCGCCGAGCAGGTCGCCGACGCCCTCGGCTACACCCATCAGCAGGGCATCGTGCACCGCGATCTCAAGCCCGCCAACATCATGCGGCTGGCCGACGGCACGGTGAAGATCTGCGACTTCGGCATCGCCAGGCTCGGCCACGACATCGGCTTCACCTCCCGGCTCACCGGTACCGGCATCGCCATGGGCACCCCGCACTACATGTCGCCCGAGCAGATCAGCGGCGGCCATGTCGATCACCGCAGCGACCTCTACTCACTGGGCTGCGTCCTGTACGAGATCGCCACCGGAGCACCGCCGTTCGACCTCGGCGACGCCTGGTCCGTCCTGGTCGGCCACCGCGACACCCAGCCGGAGCCACTGCGTACCCACCGCGCCGAACTCCCCGGATTCTTCGACCGCGTCGTCCTCGACCTGCTGGCCAAGACCCCCGAGGAGCGGCCCGCCGACGCGAGCGATCTGCGGCAGCGGATCGCCGTCGGGCGCACGGGCGAACAACCGCAGCTCCGGTCCACGGGACCGGTACGGCTCGCGCCGCCCGTGCCCGTCGTGCGTCCCGGGCAGGAACTGCCGTCCTGGACCCGCGGCATGACCACGGGACACAAGGCGTCCGGCGCCCACCTCGGGCTCGCCCCGCCCGACCACTCCGCGGGCCTCACCGGCGAGTGGACCACAGGCACCGACCTGCGGCACCTCACCGGTGAGCTGCCATCGCCCAGGGCCGAGCGGCCGACACCCTCGCCGGAACTGCTCTCCGTCCTCGCCAGCCGGCACAGCGCGGGCCTCAACCTGGGCAGGCTCGGCCACTGGGAGGAGGCCGGCGAAGTGCACCGCGCGGTCGCCGCCGAACGCGAGCACGCGCTGGGCCCCGACCACCCCGACACCCTCTCCAGCCGGTACGAGGTCGGCTTCACCCTCAGCCGCACCGGGCGCGCCTCCGACGCCCTGCGGGAGTTCGGCCGCGTCGCCCGGGGCCGCGAACGCACCCTGGGCCCCGACCACCCGGACACCCTCGCCGCCCGCCAGGAGATGGCGTACGTCCTTGGCCGGCTCGGCCGGCACTTCGAGGCCCACCAGGTGTACGCGGCGGTCCTCGCTTCCCGGGAACGCTCGATGGGCCCCGACCACCCCGACACCCTGCGCTGCCGCCACAACCTCGCCTTCAACCTCAGCAGGCTCGGCCGCCTGGAGGACTCGTACCGGATGGCCAGGGACGTGGCGGCGGACCGCAGCCGTCTGCTCGGCGCCGACCACCCCGACACCCTGGTCACGCTCTACGAAGTGGCGTACACACTCGGCCGCCTGGGCCGCTGGACCGAGGCCCTGCACACCTACCGGGAGGTCGCCCGGGCCCGGTCGAGATCGCTCGGCGCCGACCACCCCGAAACGCTCTCCGCCCGCTACGAGGTCGGCATCAGCCTCGGCCGCCTGGGCCGCAGCGCGGAGGCCCTGGAGCTGTACCGCGCCCTCGTTGACGACCGGACCAGGGTGAGCGGCCCCGCGGACCCCGAGACGCTCCGCGCCCGCCACGGCCTCGGCGTCAATCTGGGGCGCCTCGCCCGCTGGGGGGAGGCGCTCGCCGAGGCGCGCGACGTGTGCGCGGTCCGCGAACGCGTGCTGGGCCCCGACCACCCCGACACCCTCGTCAGCCGCCGCGAGGTCGCCGTCGGCCTCGGCTGGCTCGGCCGCTGGGCCGACGCCCTCACCGTCTACCGCAGGGTCGCCGAAGCCCGCGAACGTGTTTTGGGCGCCGACCACTCCGACACCCTCGCCGCCCGCAACGACGAGGCACACTGCCTGGAACAGCTCGGCCGGGGACCGGAGGCCGTCGAGCTCTACCGAAGGGTCGCCGCCCTGCGCCGGGGGCGGGAAGCGCCACATCCGCCCCCACCGGGCACCGCCACCTCTGGCCAGGGGTGATCGTTCCGTGTTACGAAGGGTCATGCCCGCACCCGACAGCTATGACGCAGTGATCGTGGGCGGCGGCCACAACGGTCTGGTCGCCGCCGCCTACCTCGCCCGCGCCGGACAGTCCGTCCTGGTCCTGGAACGCCTCGCCACCACCGGCGGAGCGGCCGTCTCCACCCGCCCCTTCGACGGGGTCGACGCCCGCCTGTCGCGCTACTCGTACCTCGTGTCCCTGCTGCCGCAGAAGATCGTCCGCGATCTCGGCCTGGACTTCGCCGTACGCAAGCGGACCGTCTCCTCGTACACCCCGGCCGTGCGCGACGGCCGCGCCACCGGACTGCTCGTCGGCGGGGAGCGCACCCGGGAGTCCTTCGCCGCGCTCACCGGCTCCGACCGCGAGTACGAGGCCTGGCAGCGCTTCTACGGCATGACGGGACGCGTCGCCGAGCGGGCCTTCCCGACGCTCACCGAACCCCTGCCGACGCGGGACGCACTGCGCGAACGGATCGGCGACGCGGACGCCTGGCGGACGCTCTTCGAGGAGCCCATCGGTGTCGCCGTCGAGAAGAACTTCCAGGACGACCTCGTACGCGGAGTCGTGCTCACCGACGCGTTGATCGGCACCTTCGCCGACGCGCACGATCCGTCCCTGCTCCAGAACCGCTGCTTCCTCTACCACGTCATCGGAGGCGGCACCGGCGACTGGGACGTCCCGGTCGGCGGCATGGGCGCGCTCACCGACGCCCTCGCCCGGGCCGCCCGCGAGGCCGGGGCCGAGATCCGCGTACGGCACGAGGCGACCCGTATCGAAACCGACGGAACACGGGCCGAGATCACCGTCCGCTCACCCGCGGCGGAACATGTCGTCGCGGCCCGCCGCGTCCTGGTCAACGCCTCGCCGCAGGCGCTCGCCGCCCTCCTCGGGGACGAGCCGCCCACCCCGGCCGAGGGCGCGCAGCTGAAGGTGAACATGCTGCTCACCCGGCTGCCCCGGCTGCGTGACAGCTCCGTCGACCCGCGCGAGGCCTTCGCCGGGACGTTCCACATCGCCGAGGGGTACGGGCAGCTCGCCGACGCCTACCGGGACGCGGCGGCGGGCCGGCTGCCCGCCGCACCGCCGTCCGAGATCTACTGCCACTCGCTGACCGACCCGTCGATCCTCGGCCCCGACCTGGCCGCCCGCGGCTACCAGACCCTCACCCTCTTCGGCCTGCACACCCCTGCCCGGCTCTTCGCCGCCGACAACGCGGCGACGCGCGCCGAACTGCTGACGGCCACGCTCGCCGAACTCGACGCGCACCTGGAAGAGCCGATCACCGACTGCCTGGCGCGCGACGAGAACGGCGAGCCGTGCATCGAGGCGAAGACACCCCTCGACCTCGAACGGGATCTGCGGCTGCCCGGCGGCCACATCTTCCACCGGGACCTCGCGTTCCCGTACGCCACGGAATCCACCGGCCGCTGGGGTGTGGAGACGGCGCACGCCAATGTGCTGCTGTGCGGGGCGGGCGCCGTGCGCGGCGGCGGGGTCAGCGGGGTTCCCGGCCACAACGCCGCGATGGCGGCGCTGGGCCGGTGACCATCAACCGCTAGCGGCCGAACACGCCGCGCAACGCCTCGCGTTTGCGCGGCAGGTCGTACTCCGCGCCGCCTTCGTGCCCGTTGTACGTGAACACCTCGATCTCCGCCGGACCCGCATAGCGGTGATATGCGGCGAACGCCGTGGACGACGGGCAGATCCGGTCCATCAGACCGACCGAGAACCACGCCGGGGCGCTCGCCCGGGCGGCGAAGTTGACCCCGTCGAAGTAGGACAGGGTCTCCATCGCCTCGTCGATCCGGAAGCGGTGCCCGGACAGCCAGCGGGCGATCTCCGCGTACGGTCCGGCGTCCGTGATCTGCGAGGCGCGCCGGTAGTGGCAGAGGAAGGGCACATCGGCGACGGCCGCCGCGATGTCGTCCCGCAGCCCGGCGACGGCCAGGGCGAGCCCGCCGCCCTGGCTGCCCCCGAGCACCGCGACCCGGGACGCGTCCACCGACTCATGGGCCTTCGCCGCGTCCACCGCCCGCACCGCGTCGGTGATCAGCCGCCGGTAGTAGTGGCGATACGGGTCCTCGATGCCGCGGGTCAGGAAACCGGGCGAGGACGAGCCGTGCCCGTCCGGGCCGATGTCCGGGGTGTCGGCGGTGTTCCTGCCGCCGCCGCCCTGGCCCCGGTTGTCCATGACCAGATGCGCGTACCCCAGCGCGCTCCAGGTCAGCCAGGAGTACGGAACGCCCCGGCCGCCGTTGTAGCCGATGTACTGCACCACGGCGGGCAGCGGACCCGAGCGCGCCTTCGGTAGCAGCAGCCACGCCTTCACGGCCTGCCCGCCCCAGCCCCGGAACGTCACATCGAGCACATCGACGGTCACGAACCCGGCGTCGTACGGGATGAATTCGGCGTCCAGCGGGTGGCGGGCGGTCTCGTCGAGCGTCTTCTCCCAGAAGGCATCGAAGTCGGCAGGTTCCTCCGGCTCCGGCCGGTATACGCGCAGCCGGTCCAGGTCCATGTCGAACAGCAAGGGTCTAGCTCCACTTCAGGGTGAGGTTGAGGGTTGCGCCATGGCGTCCGGCGGTGTCGGCGGTGATCCGGATGCCGTTGCCGGTGGGCTCGGCGCCGACACCCGGATCGGCCGAGGCGACGGCCAGTCCGCGGCGCGCCAGGTCCAGGACCACCGAGGACCGCAGCTGGGTCGGGTCGGAGAGCGACACCCTCACCGTCCTTCCGACCGGTCGTACGAGCACCGAGGCGGGACCGTCCGAGGACAGGTCCTGTGCCGTGCCCGCGGTCCAGAAGTTCGCGGCGATCAGCCCGTCCGCGCAGCGGCGTACCGCGTGCACGGCGGTGGAGCGGGCGATCGCCTTCACCGGGGGTGCGGACGACCACCGCTGCGTACGCTCGGCGGAGGCCGCCGGTGCCTGCAGCCAGAAGTAGCCGGCTCCGCTCGGCGCGGTGCCGTGGTCCTGCCACAGCGTCAGATACGGGCGGGTGACGGGGGTGTCCGTGCCGTACTTGAGGTTGATGTCGCGCCAGGTCGCGGTGCGTTCCTCGCGCAGGCCGTTGAGCGTGGCGGGCTCAGGGAAGATGTAGCCGCCGGTCCCTGCGACATGCAGCCACTGCACCCGGTCGAGCCGGGCCGACCAGCCGGCGTCCGTGGGCGCGGCCGTGCCGTTGACGAGCAGGGCCGCCGCCGGATCCCGGAGCTTGCGGTTCTCCACGACCGTCTCGGCCGTGCCCGCGTCGGCGGTGATCCCCGAGCCGACGCAGGCGATCACGTCGTCCAGGCAGAACCAGCTCTTCAGACCGTGCAGCGGACTTCCGTACGCGCGCAGCTCCATGCCGTACGCCCCGAGCGTCGTGCCCGGCAGCGCGGCGCCGCCCGCCCAGGCGGCCGTGCTGGTGGTGCGCTGCCCGGCCGCGTCCGCGGGACGGCCCGCGATGACGGTGGTGCCGGGGAGCCGGGCCGGGTCGACGCTGGGCCAGTAGTCCTCGCTGTAGTGCCCGAGGTCGTCGGTGTAGAGCAGGACCATGCCGTCGGAGAGGTGCCAGGCGTGCAGGTTCTCGTTCTGTATCGACTCGTAGTTGTAGATCCTCGAGGAGTATGCGGAGATGCCGAGCGCGAAGGAGGGGCGGTGGTGGGCGGCCTTGTCCATCCGCGGGTGCTGCTTGTGTGCGACGAGCGGCCCGCGTGCGGGGACGGGGGAGGCGATGACCTGCCGGGCGGCGACGAGCGAGGCGAGGTCGGTGACGGCGAGGAAGTCCCGGTAGGTGTCCTCGGCGATCCACTGCTTGACCAGGGCGGTGAACCGGTCGGCCGTCTCGCCGGGGAAGCTCGGTATCAGCCGTACGACCGCCTCGATGACCGTCTGCGCCGAGACATGTCCCTGTTTGCTGGGGCGGGCGATCTCTCGCCCGCACACCGACGCCATCACATCGCCGCGAGCCATCAGCGGGTCGAAGCCGTCGTCGACCCAGCTGCGGACGTTGTCGAGATCGGGGTCGGTGATCGTCCATGCCGTACCGGCGAGGAGGTTCAGCAGCCGGGAGAGGTTGTTCAGCAGCTCCTTGCCGTACCCGCCGTTGTACGGGTGCTTGTAGTGCTGGAGGAACGAACCGTCGGAGTAGAAGCCCTCGCCGGTGCCCTCCGCCGCGTTGCCGGCGTCGTTGAAGGCGAGGACGCTGTTGGCACCCGAACCCTCGACGTCCGAAAGAGCGTCACGGACCCGGGCCAGATCGTCGCCGTTGCCGGTGAGCACGGCGTTGACGGCGACGACGGTGGAGATCCACACCCGGTTGGCGCCGGTCGCGATCTGCCGGTCGGCCCGCCAGAGGTTCGGGTCGGGCGTGTAGTGCCCTACGGCCGTGGTGATCCGGCCGAGCCGCTCCGACCCGAGCGCGTCGTACAGCAGCACGGCCGTGTCGTTGAGGGCGAGTGCGGAACCGATCTCCCAGTCCCAGTCGTTGTCGAACCGGGGGTGACCGGGGCCGTAACGGTTCGTCAGCATCCAGTCGATGCCCGCCAGCAGCAGATCGCGCAGCGCGGTGTCGCCGTACTGCGCGGTGCCCGGGACGGCCCACGCGGTGGCGATCGTGGCAAGGCGTTTGAACGACGTCGTGACGTGGTTGGACAGCGTGGTGCTGGTCAGATCGGGGAACAGCCCGTCGGTACGGGCCGGGTCGAGGCCCTTGGCCGCGGTGGTCGCGGCCCTGCCGGCCCTGGCCACGGCCGCGGCGATCCGCTGGTCCGTCAGATCGAGACCGGGGCCGCCGGTGAGCAGGGTGTGCCAGCGGGTGCGCAGGGATTTGGCGTCATCGACGACGGCGTCCCCGGCGGCCGCGTGCGCGGTGCCCGTGGTGAGTGCGAGCGGCAGGGCGGCGGCTGCGCCGAGCGCCGCCGCCCCGGCGAGTACGGCGCGCCGGGTGGTGCCCGGGGTGGTTGCTGGGTTCATGATGCGGCCCTCACAGAAGGTGTCGGCGGTCGACGGCCGCGGCGAGCGCGGCGTGACCGGCGGGGTTGGGGTGCAGTCCGTCGCCGCTGTCGTACGCGGGCAGCAGCCGCGACGGGCGTTCCGGGTCGCGCAGCGCCGCGTCGAAGTCGGTCACGGCGTCGAAGAGCCGGCCGGTCCGTACCGCCGCGTTGATCTGCTGCCGTACCGCTTCCAGCTCCGGTGTCCAGCGGGTCCAGCCCCCGAACGGTGTGACGGTCGCGCCGACCGCCCGCAGTCCGGCGTCACGGGCGCGCAGCACCAGTTGCCGGTACCCGGCCAGGACGCGCGCCGGATCGGTCTGGCTCGGTGGCTGCTGGAGGTCGTTGACGCCGAGATGGACGAGTACGGTCCGCAGCCCCGGCAGCGACAGCACATCGCGGTCGAAGCGGGCCTGTCCGCCCGGCCCGAACCGGGCGTCGTCCAGCAGCACCCGGTTGCCGCTGATGCCGAGATTGGCGACGGCCGAACCGGGCAGGCGCCGGGCCAGTTGGTCGGGCCAGCGCAGATCGGCGTCGTCCGGGGTGCCGACGCCCTCCGCCAAGGAGTCGCCGAGCACCGCGACCACGGGCCCGTGCGCACCCGTCACCTCGACGCCGGTCAGCAGGAACACCGATGTGGTGCGTGCACCGTCGACGGAGTGCGAGGCATGGGTGTTGCGGTGGAAGGACAGCGGCCCGGTGGGTCCGGGCAGCCGGGTCTCCACCGTCAGCCGTGCGGCCTCGGCGGTGCGCAGACCGACTACCGGGTCACTGGTCAGTGAGGCGCCCGCCGCGATCCACGCCTGCCGGCGCCCGCCGAACGTCACCGGCCGGCCGGCCGCCGTCACCGGGCCGATCAGGACCGGGACCGTGCCGAAGGCGTGCCCGTAGCGCAGCCGGACGGCTCCGCCCGCCGACAGCCGTACGTGGGCGGTGAACGTGCCGTCGGTCAGCCCGGCGCTCGCCACCGTGTCGGCGGCGGTCGGCGCGGTCTGCGCGGTCGCCCAGGACGTCGTCCAGCGCGACCGGCCCGAGCCACTGTTCGAAGCCCCGGCGGCCTGCGCCCCCGGCGCCGTCGCGGCGACCGCCGCCAGACCGGCCGCCGCCGTCAGCACCCCGCGTCTCGCGGGCCCCTGCCCGCTCACCGGGGGCACGCACCGGTCGGGTCGTACGCGCTGCCGTAGGTGCCGACCGCGTCGCCACCGGTGTTGCCGCTCATCGTGTTGGTGCACACCGGTCCCTGCGGGGTGCGCATGAACTTGATGCCGCCGCCCGCGTTGTCGGTGATGGTGTTGCCGTAGACGCTGGTGTCGATGCCGTCGGTCGCGGTGTCACCGCCGAGCCGGATGCCCGCGCCGACGTTGTCGTGAATGGTGTTGTAGCGGAAGATGTTGCCGCTGCCGCGCGCGTCCAGACCGCCGGAGCCGGCGTCCTTCTGGCCGCTGCAGTCGTTGTACTCGACGTAGTTGTTGGTCGAGTTCTCCTTCACATCGACACACTCGTTGCCCCGGGTGGCGATGGTGTTGTGGTGGATGCGGTTGTTCCTGCTGATGTCGGGGGCCGCGTCCGGGGCGCCGTTCGCGCCCTGCTGCTCGGGTGCCGTACCGAGATAGATGCCCTCGCCGTTCTTGCCGCCGCCGCCGAATCGGAAGTCGGCGACCCCGCAGTCGGTGATCGTGTTGTCGGAGATGTCGGCGCCGGTCACCAGATAGCGCACGCGCAGACATTCGTCGGCGGCGTTCTTCAGCGTCATTCCGGTGATGCGCAGACCGCCCACACCATTGCCGGGAGTCGTGCTCATGACATAGATGAGCTTGAGGCGGTACCCCGACACATCGGTGGACGACCCGTGCAGCCCGTCGACGGTGAAACCGCTGAGCGTCGTCGAGTCGTGCTGCACCTGAATGATCCGGGCGTCGCCCGCCCCCTTCACCACGGCGTTCGACGGGCCGGTGACGGTGACTCCGGAGCGCTTGGTCACGACATCCTGCCGGTACGTTCCGGCGGCGAGGTTCACCACCGCGCCCGTCGGTGCCAGATCGACCGCCTTCTGGATCGTGGCGAGCGGGGCGCCGGCCGACGTACCGGCGTTGGAGTCGCTTCCGGTCGGCGACACGTAGTACGCGGTGGCGGCTTCGGCGGCCACGGACGGCAGGGGGACGGCGAGCGGGGCGCCGACGGCCAGCGCGGCGCCGAGAGTGGTGCGCAGTACACGGCTCATGGGGTGTGCCTCCTGGGGTCTGCGAAGGACAGAGCGAGCAGTACGGGAATGCTGGGGCCGAGGAGCAGGGGGCCCAGCGGTAGGACGAGGGAGAGCAGCGCGGCGGAGATCACCGCGCCGAGCAGTGCGGTGCCACGGGCCGCGGACCCGAAGCCGAGGGCCAGCGCACCGCGCGACCAGGTGCGGACCGTGCCGTGCGGCAACCGGCCCGCCTCGGCCGCGAGTGCCACATGATGGATGACCACCACGGCCGCGATGCCGACCTGCGCGGCGAGCAGTACGAACGTCCACGGCTCCGTACGGCCCAGCAGATGGACGGTGTTGGCGGACAGGACGAGCCCCGCCGCGGTGGACGCCAGCGAGTGCCGCCACAGGGCCCGCCAGTACTGCGGGAAGGCGCTGAACGTGCCGGTGAAGCAGTGGCTGTCGCCCTCCGCCCGCCACCGCTGCAGGGCATGACCCATCGCGGCGAGTGCGGGCAGCCAGGTCACGACACCGAGCGACAGCACGGCGAACGCGGCCCCGGCGGCGGCCGGGTAGGCCACGAACTCCAGCCGCCGCAGCAGTGTCGGCCGGCCGGACGAGAGGGTTGCCTGCATGATCAGCCGACCTTTCCTGTGTACGGCTCCGGGACGTCGAGCAGCACGCGGCCGTCCAGCTCCAGCCGGGTGGCCGCCACCGCATAAGGGGCACTGCCTTCGCCGCCCAGCAGGACCGCCGCCGCATCGGCAGAGACGGCGGCGGTACGGATGCGGCGGGTGACGGGGGAGAGGAGCACGGTCTCCTCGCCGAATGTGACGCCCTCGCCCTTCGCACACACGACCCGCTCGGCTGCGACCGCTGCCGGGCCCGGGGTGATCGCGGTGAGGAAGAGACCGTGCGAGGACCGCGCGGTCCTCGCACGCAGCGTGTGCAGCGTGCGGGTCAGGCGCAGCTCCGGCGTGCTCGACGTCGGATTGGCCTCGACCTCGGTGGCCCCGGAGACGACCGGACCGTCGAGCGGCGCGAACTGCCGCACCAGCGCCGAGGCCGCCCCGGACCGGATCAGCCGGCTGCCGTCCGGCTGCGGCTCGGTCGGCCGGTCCGTCTGGAGCAGGAACGTCCACTCCCGTTCCGTGTCCGCCTCGGCGAGATCCAGCAGTACGAGCCGCCCCGACGGGGTGAACACCAGCGTCCGGTCCAGCCGCCGCACCCCGAGCCCGGGGTCGTACATCGCGGCGATCTCCGCCGTGGCGTGCGCCCAGCCGCAGCCGGGATCCACGAGCACATCACGCTGCCGGGCCTGCCGCTCGTACGGGATGTCCCGGTAGACGTGGTAGCGGTCCTCGTCCGCGTATCCCTGTCCGTCCACCAGCAGCAGATTGTGGTGCGCCGCCCGCTTGCGATTGCTGTAGCCCTCGTCGACCGCGAGGAACGCCCCCTGCGAGACCAGCACGAACGAACCCGAATCGGGGTGGTGGTGCCCCTGGTCGAGGGTCTCCCAGCCCCGCTCGGCCCGGTGCTTCGCCGCGGTCTCCCATGCCTTGTGCCCGCCGCCGGGGCTCGCCTTGAACGAGACGAGCGTGGCGTCGTCGTCCCATCCGGTACGGGCCGCGAGCAGGCCGAGGTCGGGGAAGAACGCCCTGGTCTCGGTGGGACGGGCGCCGGGCACGGACGGGTCGAACCAGAGGTATTCGAGGTAGGCCTCCGGAAGGATGCCGGGCCGCACGCCGCTCTCCGCGGCCTCCTGCCACAGCAGTTCGCCCGAGGCGAGATCGCCCATCCACTGTGCCTCCGGAATGCCGTACTGGGCCGCCAGGCGGTAGTACAGACCGGCGCTGTGGCCACTGCGGCGGTCGTGGCAGTCGCCGTGGTCGACATTGAACGCGAAACCGGGCGCGCTCTGGTGGAGCCGGTAGCGGAAGGTGTGGGAGAGGAAACCGCCCCGCCCCCACCAGTCGATGCCCTCCGCCTCCTGGAGGAGATCCAGATGGATGGCGAGGAAGGGCACGCCGTAGCGCCAGTACACGACACCCTCGGCGTGCGAACCGTCCTCGGGCATCAGATCCAGGACCTTGCCGAGATTGTCCTTGGCGCGCTCGGTCCACTCCTCCTTGCCCAGCACATAACCGGCCGTCGCCAGACCCGCGTAACAGATCCAGTTGTGGTTCTGCCAGTACGACGACGACCACCAGCGGCCCTCGCTCGCCACCGCGAACTCATACATCCGCCGACCCTGGAGCAGCAGCTTGTACCGGAGCAACGCCCGTACTCCGTCCGGTAGTTCGTCGCCGATCCACCGGTACGCGAGCGAGAGGTGGTGCAGCAGCCAGCCGGCGTCCAGATCGTGGTCCGGCATGTGGGCCCTACCCCAGTGCGGCAGCCGTACCGCTGCCTCGATCCAGCGCCGGCTCTCCGCCAGATGGGCCGGATCGCCGCCGACCCGGAAGGCCAGCGCCGGGTTGGATGCGGCGGGGCCCAGCCAGGTGATGCTGGCGAGGGGGTGTGTACGGGGCGGGGTCAGCCCGCGGTGGCGGGCGGCCTCCTCGTACAGCCGGACCTCCTGGGCGGGGCGCGGGCCGGGCGGCGGGGTCGCCGAGAGCAACAAGGGTCAGTCCTCCGTCCGGAACCGTGCGGTGCTGCCGTCGGCCAGCGCGACCGTCAACTGCCCCTCGCCGTCCAGCCGTACGTCGGTCACGGCGGGGCCCGCCGACGCCGTCTGATACACAGACGCGAAGGTGATCCGGTCCGTCTGCGCGGTGAAGTCGACCCGGGTACACATGCGTTGCGGATCGTCGGCGGTCCCGGGCCCCGGCCGGGTGACCGGTCGCACCGACAGGCCGGGGGTGTGGGTGTGCCAGCCGTGCAGGGTCTCGTCGCCGTACCAGGTGGTGCGTACCGGGCCCGCGGCCTGTAGCTGGACGTCCAGCGCGACACCGGGCCGCAGCTGTGCGACGAGCTGCCGCTGGTCCCCGGCGCTCAGGGTCAGCAGATCGATCAGACAGCCGTCGCCGAGCGCCACCCGCCGTACGGCACGCACGCCTTCGTACGCTGTTGTCACCTCGGCCGTGACGGACGATCCGTCCGCGCCGAGCAACTGCCCGGCGCACTCTGCCTGTTCAGTGCTGTCCACCCGGAAGGCGGGATGCGCCTCCGTGGATGCGTACAGATCACGGAACTGGGCGTGGGCGTAGGGAACTTGACCGGGATCGGGCTGCCACGGCGTGGTGTCCCCGTACAGATACAGCGACAGTTTGTCGCGGTGCCCGTGGGAGCCGCCGTGCGGACCGAAGTCCAGCAGCGCGTGGACGCCCGCGTGGCGCAGCACCGCGTATCCGGCCCTCGGGAACACCGTGACCGGAGCGGGCGCCGGGCGCTCCGGCAGCGGTGGTCCTGCGAACCAGCCGACCAGCTCGCGGTCGAGCCCGTCGTCCTGCGTGCCGAGCTCGGCGCGGGCCCGCGACGCCACCGCATCGAGGGTGGGAGAGGGAACCAACTGCTGGACGAGTGCCACCAGTTCGAGCCACTCCAGCGCGAGCGGCCCGCGCAGATACGGGCCGTCGTGCAGCGCGGGCAGGATGCCGCCCGGCGTGGCGATCGTCGCGAGTATGTCCGTCATCGAGGCCAGTACGTCCACCACATCGGACGGAACGGCCGCGGGGTCGGTGCGGCGCAGCGCCAGCAGCGCGGCCCGCAGCACGAACCCGTGGTAGTAGGTGCTGCCCTCCCACTCCCAGCCGTCATCGGCGACCGCGACCCGCAGATGCGCGTACAGCCCGTGCTCGCCCTCCAGCCACTGCTTCGCGCCGTCCCACTCCTGGCCACGGGCCGCGGCGGCGCCCCGACTCGCGGCCGCACCGGCGGCGTTGAGCCACGCGGTGTAGTTGGAGGCGAGATGCCCCTGACCGGTCAGCACGTTCCGGGCGTCCAGCGCGGCCCGCTCCAGATCGTCGAGGAGCGGCAGGACGGGTACCAGGTCGTCGATGGACCGCTCGGCGAGTGTGATCACGGTGTGTCCGATGGTGACCGCCCAGATGGCGTCGGTCAGCGCCTGGTGGAAGAGCCGGCCGCGCAGCATCCAGGTCTGTGCCTCGCCGTGCCGCTCGGTGGCGAGTTCCGCGTACAGACCGGCGTACTCGACGAGCCGAGCCACCGCCTGAGCACGCTCGCCCCGGTGGGCGAGCACCCGAAGGCGTCGCGCCCACGCCTGGTGCGACAGCACCAGCCAGGCACCGCGCACCGCCTTGTCGTCCACCCGGCAGCCGTAGGCACAGCGCGCACCGTCCGCCGGGAAGACCCCGGCGAGCAGATCACCGTGGTCGAGCTCCACGCCGTGTGCCGGGCACACGTACGCATGCCACCAGCCGCCCCGCTCCCGGGCGATCCGCCTCAACGCGGCCACACGCCACCGTCGATGTCCACCGTGGTGGCGGTGAGGAAGCCGGACGACGGCGACGCCAGATGCACGACCGCGGCGGCGACATCCTCCGGGGTGCCCGCCCGGCCGACCGGGATGCCGGCCTCCATCGCCTGCTGCGTCTCGGGCGCGGTGAACGTGTCGTGGAAGGCAGTGCCCTTGATGAAGCCGGGAGCCACGGTGTTGACCGTGATGCCGGTGCCGCCGAGCTCCTTGGCCAGGCCCTTGGTGAAGCCGCGGACTCCGGCCTTGGCCGCCGCGTAGGCGACCGAGCCGGGGCCGCCGCCGTTGTGCGCGGCCAGCGAGGACATCGTGATGATGCGTCCGGCCGAGGACTTGGTCAGATACGGCAGCGCCGCCCGCACCGTGCGGAACGTCGACGTCAGATTGGTGGAGAGAACCTGCTCGAAGTGGTCGTCGGACATCTCGGCGATCGTGGCCCGGCCGATCAGATGGCCCGCGTTGCAGACCAGGACGTCCAGGCCGCCGAGGAAACCGGCCGCCTCATCGACGAGCCGGTCCACCTCGTTCGTCACGGTGACATCGGCCTTGAACGCCTTCGCCCTGCGTCCCAGCGCCTCGATGGCGGAGACGGTCCCGGCGGCCTCGTCGGCGCAGGAGCGGTAGTGGACGGCGACATCGGCCCCGGCCCCGGCAAGAGCGACAGCGATGGCGCGGCCGATTCCGTGGCCCGCCCCTGTCACGAGTGCGCGGGAGCCGTTGAGATCAGCAGACATGAAGCGAAACCCTTTCGATGACCGGCCCCGTGGGGCCGGAACCGGTCACTTGAGACCGGCGGTTGCGAACCCCTGCACGAAGTAGCGCTGGCCGATGAGGAAGAGAACGACCATGGGAAGGGTGGCCAGCGTGGTGCCGGCCATCAGGAAGTGCCACTGGGTGCCGTTCTCCGTCTTGAAGACGGAGAGCCCGACCTGGATGACCCGCAGGCTGTCCGTACGGGTCACCAGCAGCGGCCACAGGAAGTTGTTCCACGACGACTCGAAGGTCAGCAGTGCCACGGTGGTGAGCGCGGGCTTGACCTGCGGTGTCATGATCCGGGCGTAGATCCGGAACTCGCCGAGTCCGTCGAGCCTGGCCGCCTCCTCCAGTTCCACCGGAAGGTCCAGATAGAACTGGCGGAAGAGGAAGACCGCGAACGGCGTGACGGCCCCGGGAACGATCAGCGCCCACCAGGAGTCCAGCCAGCCGCTGCCGCCCTGGCCGAAGATGTCGTTCCCGCCGGCCAGCGGCATGAAGCGGACGATCAGGAACTCCGGCAGCACCTTGGTGTACGTCGGGATCATCAGCGCGGCGATGAAGAGGTAGAAGATGACCTCGCTGCCCCGGAACCTGATCCGCGCCAGCGCGTAGCCGGCCATCGACGCGACCACCACATTGATGACGGTGTGGCTGAACGCGATGATGAAGCTGTTGCGCGCGTACGTCGCGAACGGCGCCGCTTTCAGCGCGTCGATGTAGTTGCCGAACTCCCAGTGTTCCGGCAGCAGTCCGGCGTCCTGCGAGGCGATCTCGACGGGCGTCCTGAGCGAGGTGAGCACCATCCAGACGAACGGCACCATCATCAGCAGCGAAACGACGGACAGGGTCACATAGAGCACGATCCGGCCCACGGGGAGCGGCCTGCCCTTCGTGCGGGTCCGGTCCTTCCCGTCGGCACCGGGCCTGTGCAGCTCAGTTGTGGCCACGGGTGCCTCCCATGATCCGCCGGTTGACCAGGGTGAAGCCCATCAGCAGCACGAACAGCACCAGTGACTGCGCGCAGGCGTAGCCGACGCGGAACTCCCGGAAGGCGGACTTGTAGATCTCATACGTCATCATCGTGGTGCTGTTGGCGGGGCCGCCGTCGGTCAGGATGTAGATCTGGTCGAAGGACTGGAACGCGCTGATCATCGAGGTGATGAGCACGAAGAACGTGGCGGGCTTCAGCAGCGGCAGCGTGATCGAGAAGAACTGCCGCACCCTTGAGGCGCCGTCCACCGAAGCCGCCTCGTACAGTTCCTTTGGCAGGGACTGCAGCGCGGCCAGGTAGATGAGCATCTTCATGCCGATGCCCTGCCAGATGCCGACCAGGATCACCGAGGGCATCGCCCACGACGTGGACGACAGCCAGGCCGGGCCGTCGATCCCGAGGAACGACAGGAGTGTGTTCAGCAGCCCGTTGCCCGGGTTGTAGATCCACAGCCAGACGAGCGCGATCGCGACGGTCGCCGTCACCTGGGGAAGGAAGACCGCGGTACGGAAGACGCCCCGCGCCTTCAGCCCGGTGTGCAGCGCCAGGGCCGTCAGCAGCCCCAGCATCATGCCGAACGGCACGGTGAAGAAGGTGTAGACGACGGTGTTGACGACGGACTTGCGGAAGACCGCGTCGCCCATCATGTCCCGGAAGTTGTCCAGACCCACGAACTGCGGCGCCGTCAGCACGTCGTACTTCGTGAAGGCCAGAACCACCGACGCGACGACCGGCACGCCGATCCAGAGCGAGGCGTGCAGCAGTGCGGGCGCCACCATCAGCATCCCGGCGCGCTGCCTGCGGCGCCCGGGGCCGGTGGGTGCCCTGCCGGTGCGCTTCTTCGCGACAGTGTGCTGAGAGGGGGAGGGGGGCCGTGCGGGCCGCGCCTTCAATACGGATGTCGCTCCCACGGTGACGGGTCCTCACATCCGGCCGATGGCGGCCTCGGCGAGCCGGCCGAGTTCCGCGATGGCGTCCTTCGCGGACTGGCCGCCCACGATCGCGGGCTCCAGCGTGGGCTTGATCTTTTCGCGGATCTCCATCCAGGCCGCGGTGCCGCCCTCCGAACAGGCGTCGCCCATGCTCTGCAGGGAGAGATCGACGAACTTGTTCTCCCTCACATAGCCGGTGTCGCTGAGATCCTTCAGCCCGGGCACGGAGCCGCGCTGCCTGGCCGCGCCGAGGATGGACTCAGGCGTCGCGAGGTACTCGACGAGCGCACGGGCCGCCGCCGGGTGCTTGGAACTCGCGGACTGGGTGACGAGCGTGCCGCCCTGGAGCATCGCGGGCCTGCGGTTGGCGAGGATGAACGCACCGAGCTTGTCGTCCTTGAGGAGGTCCGGGGTCTGGTCCCCGACCTGCTTCCACAGGGCGCTGGTGGTCATCATCATCGACGCCCTGCCGGTCTGTACGTTGGACGGGGCACCGGCGTCCGTCTTCTTGGCGTAGTCGGCGGAGCCGTCCTTGATCAGGTACTTGAAGAACTGCAGCGCCTCGACTCCGCGGTTGTCGGTGAACAGCACCTTCTTGCCGTCCGTGCTGAACAGCCGGCCGCCGTTGGCGAAGAGGAAGGTCTCCCAGCACTGGCGCAGATCGATGGAGAACGGGTCAAATCCGATCCGGCCGTCCTTGGTCAACTGCTTGGCCACCGCGCGTAGTTCGGCCCAGTTCGCCGGGGTCTTCCTGATGCCGGCCTCGGCGAAGTGGTCCTTGCGGTAGACGACGATGCGGGTGTCGAGGACGACCGGCAGCGCGTACAGCTTTCCGTCGTACCGGGACGGCTCCAGCACCCGCTTCTCGTAGTCGTGCGCGGTGGCGAACCTCTCGGGCAGCTCGGCGATCGCCTTCTTCGCCGCGAACGGCGGGATCCAGCCCACGCCCATCATCAGCACGTCGGGCAGCAGACCGCCCGCAAGCCCCGTGGTGATCTTCTCGTTGAGCTGGGCGTACGTGGTGTAGTCCACGTTCACCTTGACGTCCGGGTACTTCTTCCGGAACCCGCCGAGTATCTCCTTCTCCAGCAGCGTCTTGCCGTCGGCACCTTCGTAGATCGGCGTGAGCAGCGTGATCTCGCCCTCGGCGGGGCCATTGGCGGAGCCGGCCGTCGAAGTACCGGTGCCGCACCCGCCGAGAGCGGCGGCAGCGGTCCCGGCGCCGATGGCAGCAAGCAGCGACCGTCTTTTGAGTTCCATGGGGCACCCCTCTTGAGGTGGAGGCTGTGGATCGATTCAGCGAAGGCAACCCAGTCATGACTGAGAAGCACTGGTAAATCGATGCACTGATGCTAAGAACGCGCCGAGAGGGGCGTCAACAGCTGATGCACATGAATTTTCAGGGGTGTTAACGGGTGTACCGGTGAACAGAGTTCAGTAAATCGATACACTGGCAAGGTCAGATGCGTTCCGAACCGGAGGTGGCATGAGCGGGGTAACGATCCATCAGGTCGCGGAGGCCGCGGGGGTCTCCGCGAGCACGGTCTCCAACGTCCTCAACGGGCGTACGGACCGTATGCAGGCGGCCACCCTGGCCCGCGTGGAGCAGGTGATCGAGCAGCTCAGCTACCGGCCCAACCGCGCCGCCCGGATGCTGCGCACCGGCCGCATCAAGGTCATCGGTCTCATCGTGCCGTCCGTCGCCAACCCCTTCTGGGGGGCGCTCGCCCGTGAGCTGGAGGCCATCGCGCTCACCGAGGGCTATCACGTACTGCTCTGCAACAGCGAGCGCGATCCGGCCCGCGAGCTCAAGTACGGCGAGGAACTGCTCGCGGACGGGGTCAGCGGAGTGGTGCTCTGCTCCTCGCTGCCCTCGCTCGACCATGTGACGCCGCTGCTCAGCCGCGGACTGAAGATGGTCGCCTTCGACCGGACGGCGCAGGCGGGCGACCCGCCGTCACTTGCCTCGATCAGCGTCGACAACGCGATGGGCGCCGAGCTCGCCACCAGTCATCTGATCGAACTCGGCCACCGCCGACTGGCGTTCGTCTCCGGCTCGGTCAACAGCGTCAACCGCCGCGAGCGACTGCGCGGCTTCCGGGCCGCCCTGGAGTCGGCCGGTCTCGATCCGGCCGACGCGATCGTCTGGCCCGGCGCCGACACCGCCGAGTTCGGTGACAAGGACGCGGCGGAACTGGGGCGGAACGCGGCGAGGGAACTCCTCGGCGGACCCCGCCCGCCCACCGCGTTCGTCGCCATCAACGACATGTGCGCGATCGGGATCTGCCGGGGCGCCAAGGACGCCGGGCTCACCGCGGGGCAGGACGTCTCCGTGGTCGGCTTCGACGACATCCTCCTCGCCGACCTCTTCGAACCCCCGCTCACGACGGTGCGCCAGCCGCTGCCGGAGATGGCCGCGGAGACGTTCCAGCAGCTGCGGGCACGGATCGACTCGGCGCCCGCGGCGGGACGGTCACTCCTGATCCGGCCGAAGCTGGTCGTACGGGAGTCGACGTCCGCTCGCCGGCAGTGAGGCGCGGCCGGCCGAAGCGCCACCCACAGCACCGCCGCACGACGCGGGTGCCACTGGCGGAACGGGCACTCCACCCGACCCGGCCGTATTCACGTCGGCTGCCGACGCAACGGACAAGGGCGCGGCGATCGGGGATCGCCGCGCCGTCATGCCCGTGCCGGGTGCCGGATGGTCAGGAGGCGGTGCAGCCGCCGACCGTGGGCGCGTTCGTGTTGCCGTTGGTCGTGACGGTGAACCCGAAGGTCGTCGACGCCCCGGCGGCCAGGCTGGCGTTGCCGTTCGGCTTCATCGTCATCACATTGCCGCTGCTGTCCCAGGTCGGGCTGCCGTTCCAGGTCGCGGAGACCTTCTGCGGCGAGGTGACGGTCACCGGCACGGTCCAGCTGCTGATCGCGGAGCTCCCGGCCTTCACCGTCACCTGCCCGTTGAAGCCGCCGTTCCAGGTGCTCGTCCGGGTGTAGGTCGCCGCGCAGGTCGCACCGCCACCGCCGCCGCCCCCGCTCGTGCCGCCGAGCGCGGAGAGCACCGCGTCGTACGCCGGCTTCTTGTTGTAGTTGTCGTCGAACAGCAGCGGGGTACCACTGCTGCGCCACGAGTACTTGTCGGGGATGCCCCAGACGGTGATGCCGGTGCAGCGCGACACGGCCAGACAGGCGTTCACGACCTTGCCGTAACTGGTGGCCTGGGCAGAACCCGAACCCTCGATGTCCAGCTCGGTGATCTGCACGTAGACACCGAGGTCGGCGAAGCGCTGCAGATTGGCCTGGTAGTCGCCGGGGACGGGGGAGTTGCTGTTGAAGTGCGACTGGAAGCCCACGCAGTCGATCGGCACGCCGCGCTGCTTGAAGTCCTTCACCATGTTGTAGACCGCGTTGCTCTTCGCGTTCTGACCATCGGTGTTGTAGTCGTTGTAGCAGAGCTTGGCACCCGAGTCGGCGGCGCGCGCGGTGCGGAACGCCTCCTCGATGAATCCGTTGCCGAGCTTGTCCTGGAACGGTGAGCTGAGCCGTGCGCCGCTGCTGCCGTCCTGGAATGCTTCGTTGACCACGTCCCAGGCGTAGATCTTGCCCTTGTAGTGGGTCATGACCTGGGTGATGTGGTTGTTCATCGCCGAGCGCAGATCGGCCGCGGCGAGCCCGCCGACCCAGCCGGGCAGCTGCGAGTGCCACACCAGAGTGTGGCCGCGGACCTTCATGCCCTTGCCCTGGGCGTGGCTGACGATCTGGTCGGCGGAGCCGTAGTTGAACGAGTTACGGGTGGGCTCGACGGCGTCCCACTTCATCTCGTTCTCGGGCGTCACCGAGTTGAATTCGGTGTCCAGTGTGGAGGCGTACTGCGCCTCACCGAGGTGGTTGGCCGCGACTGCCGCGCCGAAGTACCGGCCCTTTGCCGCAGCCGATGCGCCGAGCGTGCTCGCGGCGTTCGCCGTACCGGCCAGCGAGAGGACGCCGGCGGCACCCAGCACACCTGCCGTGGTGAGGACGAGCGCCCGTCTGGCCCGGATTCGCAGCTGCGGGCGTGCAGATGCCGAGAACACCACAACACCTGGAGCAGATCGCACTCGTCCGGGAACGCCGCGAGGTCGGGTACCCCTTCGTGCTCCGGACACATCGGCCAAGGCTCGCGCACCGGCCACAGCAGCGGACCGCCGACTGAGCTTTCGCGGGCCGTCGGCTCGCCCGCACGCGGATGGAGCCGTACGGCCTGTCTGCGGAACGGCACGATTTCCGGGAAGAGTTCCTCGACGTCGAGGGGGCGGGGCGGGGTATGACGTGTCATGCGGGACGCATCGCGTTCGCCGGCGGCTAAATCCGCGCCGGATCTCCGACGGCGATGCATCCGATCGGCACGATCGAGCCCTCACTCAGCTCCACCGGCGCCTCCTCATCACAGGCGCTGCTCGGCCAGGTCGAGCCAGTGCTCCACGTCGCCCGGGGCGAAGTGCCTGATGGCCCAGTCGACCATGCGCAGACTCATATGCGCCCAGGAGAGCCGCAGTACGTCGTCGGGCAGGCCGTCCAGAATGTCGTCGAGGCGGCTCGTGACGCCCGGGGGCTGTTCGTTCGCATGCAGCCCGAAGCGCAGGGTGACCAGGTCGAAACGGCGGTCTCCCCGGCCCGCGCCGTCCCAGTCGATGACACCGGTGACCGAGCCGTCGGCGGCGAGCAGGTTGCCGGGGTGGAAGTCCTGGTGCACGACGTCGCGTCCGGGTATCCGGTGAGGACGACCGGCCCCGACCGACGCGATCCGCTGCTCCAGGGCACCACTGCGCCGGCTGTGCCGACGCAGTGGCTCGTGAAGACAGTACCCGGGGCCGTCGTCGAGCAGATACAGGCTCATCGACGGGACATCCGGACGCCGGGCCAGCATCCCCGCCTGTGACTCGTTGAGGGCGAGGGCCTGATCCAGCCCGTGGTGGTCGAGGACCTCCATCGGCGTGCCCGGCAGCAACTCCTGGACGAGCACGACCGCGTGATCCACCTGGACCGCCAACTCCGTCGACGGGCATGGATATCCATGTGTGTGCAGCACTTCGCACACGGCCAGCGGGCCCGCCCGCAGATCCTTGAGCCGTGTGTCCGGACGCCACTTCAGCACGGACCGGCGGCCGTCCGGCCACCGCACGTACGCGGCACCGACCTGTCCTCCCGGACAGGGCCCCTCCACCACCAGTCGAACACCTGCCTCGGCGTACAGGGCCTGTGTCAGCCGGTCGGCATCGAGCCGCTCGGCACGTGTCCAGTTCTGCGAAGACGGCGACGGAGACGGAGACGGATACGGAGCCGGGGACGGGGATGGAGGCGTGGTCATCGTCATCGGAGCATTCTCCGTCACGGAGGTTCGATCCGTGGAAGCGGAACCGGACGCCGACCACGGCGTCACGAAAATGCCTTGCATGCGGTGCCGCGGCGCCCCACCATCTGCCCATGGAATCGATCACCGCCCCGCTGCCGCCGACCTCCGCCGCCCGTTCGGTGCGCGGTCAGCAGCAGCCCGGCCGACTGCGGAGACCGACTTCCGCACACGCATGACCGCCATCCTGGTCGCGGGACTGCTCGCCGGGTACGGCATCGCCGTCCCGGTGGGTGCGGTCGGGACCTATCTGGTGGGCCTCACCGCCCGGACATCTCTGAGGACGGGTGCCTGCGCGGCTCTGGGCGTCGCCACCGCCGACGGCCTCTACGCGGTCGTCGCGGTCGTGGGAGGTTCCTCGCTCACGCAGATCCTCGCGCCGGTCATGGCGCCCCTGCGCTGGGCGTCGGCGCTGGTGCTGATCGCACTGGCGGTCCACAGCGGTACGACGGCGATCGGGCGCTACCGAGGGCGACGGAGCGTGGCCCGGATCGAGACGGAAGCTGTCAGTCCGGCACGGTCCTACCTGATGCTGCTCGGGATGACCATGATGAACCCGGCCACGGTCGTCTACTTCGCGGCGCTCGTGCTCGGCAGCCGTACCACCGCCGACGCCGGCCATCTGGAGAGGGCCGTGTTCGTGCTCGCCGCCTTTGTGGCGTCGGCGAGTTGGCAGCTGATGCTCGCCGGTGGGGGAGCGCTGCTGGGCCGGGCGGTGACGAGCCGCCGCGGGCAGCTGGCCACCGCCCTGGCCTCCAGCGTCCTGATCACGGCACTCGCCGTGCAGTTGCTGTGACCGTGCGGGGGAAGGGGGACGGCCCTTCCCCCGCACGGCCGGTCGATGTGCCGATGGCCTGCCGAAACCTATCGCGGCCCGCGGCCCGGCTCAGTTCGCCGAAGCCGTCCAGCCCAGCGCCTCGATGCCCGCGGCATCGCCGGCCCGGCCCTCGTCGAAGACCGTTCTCCTGCCGTCCTCGACCCGGATGGCGTCCACGTACACCCCGCGCCCGACGTACAACTGATCCGTCGCATACCGCCACCGCAGCCGCACCTCTTTGCCGCGCCAGGCGGCGAGATCCGCGTCGAGGCGGTGCCAGACCCGGCCGGACCAGCCGGAGACCGAGCCCGCCGGATGCGGTTCGGGCTCCGGGTGCTGATGACCGGTCGCCGGTACGGTGGTGAACGGGACCGGTTGCCAGGTCGCCCCGGCGTCCGCCGATGCCTCCAGGAAGAGGAAGTCGGACCCGGGCTCGGTGTCCCACCACAGGGCCGAGCTCAGCCGGGCCCGCGACGAATCGAGACGCACCGCGGGCAGCGTGAGGGTGGCGCTGGTGGCGCTCGCCAGCCCCGAGAACCATGCCGTACGTCCCCGGGCGGGGCGGACGGCGACGGCGCGCGCCATCTGGTTTGCGGTGGCGACGCGCGGCGCGCTGCCGGAGCGCCAACTGCGCACCGGGTGTACCGAGTTGCCGAGGACGATGAGGAACGAGTCGGTCGTCGGGTCCAGGACCAGGCTGGTGCCGGTGAAACCGGTGTGGCCAGCGGTACGCGGGGTGGCCATCGCCCCCATGTACCAGTGCTGGTAGAGCTCGAAGCCGAGACCGTGCGCATCGCCGGGGAACGCGGTGTTGAAGTCCGTGAACAGCAGGTCCACCGATTCCGCGGAGAGAATCCGCGCCCGGCCGTAGACCCCGCCGTTGAGCAGCGTACGGGCGAGGATCGCGAGGTCCCAGGCGCAGGAGAAGACCCCGGCGTGGCCCGCCACGCCATCCAGGCTGTAGGCGTTCTCGTCGTGCACCTCGCCCCAGACCAGCCCGCGGTCGAGGCCGGACCAGGGGCGCCGGGCGTCCTCGGTCGCGGCGATCTTCGGCTTCCAGGAGGCCGGCGGGTTGTACCGGGTGCGGTGCATCCCGAGCGGAGCAGTGATCTGCTCACGGAGCAGGACATCCTCCGTGCGGCCGGTGATCTTCTCCAGGACCAGTTGCAGCGAGATCAGATTGAGGTCGGAGTAGAGGTACACCGTGCCGGGCGGATTGGCGGGCACCTCGTTCCACAGCAGCTCCAGCTTCCCCTCCCGCGTCGGTGCCGCGTAGAGCGGAATCCAGGCACGGAAGCCCGACGTGTGCGTGAGCAGCTGACGGATCGTGATGTCCTGCTTGCCGCCACCCGCGAAATCGGGCAGATACGAGGCGACCTTCGCCTCCAGCTCCAGCGTCCCGCGCTCGATCTGCTGCACGGCCAGGATCGAGGTGAACAGCTTCGACACCGAGGCCAGGTCGAAGACGGTGTCCTCGGCCATGGCGATCTGCTGGTCCGGCGGGAACTCCACCCCGGTGTCGGTCTTCTCGTCGTAGGCCGCGTAGCGCACGGCCTTGCCGATCGGGTGGTGCAGAGCCACCGTGCCACCCCGTCCGGCGAGCAGCACCGCACCCGCGTACCAGGGGTGTTTGGGGGAGTCGGAGAGGAACTTCTCCGCATCGGCGACCAATTGGTCCAGGGGCCCCTGCAGCAACCCGGCACGGGCGGCCGATCCGCGCCGCAGTGTCGGCCGCGCCTGCGCGGATGCCGCGCTCGCCCCGGTCCCTGCGTGCATATCCGACGACCCCGCCCCCGACTCCATGGCCGACGCCCGCTCCGCGAACGGAATCGGCGCCAGGGCGAGTGCTCCGCCCAGGGCCAGCATCCCACCGCCCAGCCTGCGTCGGCTCATCCCCCTGCCGGCCGCGTCCTCGGTCATCCGGAACCCCTTCCTGCTGCGCGAAAGTAACTTTCGAAATTTCGTCCGATGATGAAACTTCCTGCCGAAGCAGAGATTACTGTCACCACTGCCGTCGCGGAGGCCCCCTACGTCACAAAGAATCTGACACTGCATCAGAAAATCTCTTCCCTCGGATGTCCGGCTGCGGCATCCTGCGCCCCATGGAGACGGAGCTGAGCAAGAAACTGGGAGTCGAGCACGCCATCTTCGGCTTCACGCCGTTCCCCGCGGTGGCCGCGGCGATCACCCGGGCCGGCGGATTCGGCGTACTCGGCGCGGTCCGCTACACCGCCCCCGACGACCTCGCGCGCGACCTCGACTGGGTGCAGGAGCACACCGACGGCAAGCCGTACGGCCTCGACGTCGTCATGCCCGCGAAGAAGGTGGAGGGGGTGACCGAGGCCGACGTCGAGGCGATGATCCCGGCCGGACACCGCCGGTTCGTCCAGGACACCCTTGCCAAGCACGGCGTGCCGGAACTCGCCGAGGGCGAGGCGTCCGGCTGGCGCATCACCGGATGGATGGAGGAAGTCGCCCGCAACCAGCTCGACGTCGCCTTCGACTACCCCATCGGGCTTCTGGCCAACGCCCTGGGCTCACCGCCTGCCGATGTCGTGCAGCGCGCCCACGACCAGGACGTCCTTGTCGCCGCGCTCGCCGGAAGCGCCAGACACGCCCGCCACCACGCGGACTCGGGCATCGACATCGTCGTCGCACAGGGGTACGAGGCGGGCGGTCACACCGGTGAGATCGCCTCCATGGTCCTGGTCCCGGACGTGGTCGACGCCGTGGGCCCGCTCCCCGTACTCGCCGCGGGCGGCATCGGCAGCGGGGAGCAGATCGCCGCCGGACTCGCCCTCGGCGCTCAGGGTGTCTGGCTCGGCTCCCTCTGGCTGACCACGGAAGAGGCCGACCTGCACTCCCGCACGCTGACCCGCAAACTCCTTGCCGCAGGCTCCGGCGACACCGTCCGCTCCCGCGCCCTCACCGGCAAACCCGCACGCCAGCTCCGTACCGAATGGACCGACGCCTGGGACGATCCGGCGGGCCCCGGCACCCTGCCCATGCCGCTCCAGGGGCTGCTGGTGGCCGAGGCCGTCTCCCGTATCCAGAAGTACGAGACGGGCGCACTGCTCGGCACTCCCGTCGGCCAGATCGTCGGCCGGATGAACAGCGAACGCAGCGTGCAGGCAGTCTTCGACGATCTGACCCGTGGCTTCGAACGCGCCGTGGACCGGATCAACCGCATCGCCGGACGGAGCGCCTCATGAACCGGCCGCCGAACGGGTTCTGGGCCCAGGCCACAGCCGACCCCGACCGTACGGTCCTTGTGGCGCCCGACGGGGAGACCTGGACGGCGGGCCGGCTGCACGCCGCGGCCAACCGCCTGGTCCACGGACTGCGCGCCGCCGGGCTCCGGCGGGGCGACGCCTTCGCGGTCGTCCTGCCCAACGGTGCGGAGTTCTTCACCGCCTACCTCGCCGCCTCCCAGGCGGGCCTGTATCTCGTCCCCGTCAACCACCACTTCGTCGGCCCGGAGATCGCCTGGATCGTCTCCGACTCCGGCGCCAAGGTGCTGATCGCCCACGAGCGGTTCGCCCGGGCGGTGGCCGCGGCCGCGGACGAGGCGAAGCTCCCGGCGACCCACCGCTATGCGGTGGGTACGGTCGACGGCTTCCGCCCGTACGCCGAACTGCTCGACGGACAGCCCGACACGCCACCCGGATCCCGCACCCTCGGCTGGGTCATGAACTACACCTCGGGCACCACCGGCCGCCCGCGCGGCATCCGCCGTCCGCTCCCCGGAAAGCTCCCCGAGGAGAGCCACCTCGGCGGATTCCTCGGCATCTTCGGCATCAAACCCTTCGACGGCAACGTCCATCTGGTCTGCTCGCCGCTCTACCACACGGCCGTCCTCCAGTTCGCGGGCGCCTCCCTGCACATCGGGCACCCGCTGGTCCTGATGGACAAGTGGACGCCCGAGGAGATGCTGCGGCTCATGGACACCCATCGCTGCACCCACACCCACATGGTCCCCACCCAGTTCCACCGCCTCCTCGCCCTCCCCGACGAGGTGAAGCGGGGATACGACGTCACCGCCATGCGCCACGCGATCCACGGCGCGGCCCCCTGCCCCGACCACGTCAAGCGCGCCATGATCGACTGGTGGGGGCGGTCCGTCGAGGAGTACTACGCGGCCAGCGAGGGCGGCGGCGCCTTCGCCACCGCCGAGGACTGGCTGAAGAAACCGGGCACGGTCGGCCGCGCCTGGCCCATCAGCGAACTCGCCGTCTTCGACGACGACGGCAACCGCCTGCCACCCGGCGAACTCGGCACCGTCTACATGAAGATGAACACCGGCGGCTTCAGCTACCACAAGGACGAGACCAAGACGAAGAAGAGCCGCATCGGAGACTTCTTCACCGTCGGCGACCTCGGCATCCTCGACGAGGACGGCTACCTCTTCCTCCGCGACCGCAAGATCGACATGATCATCTCCGGCGGCGTCAACATCTACCCCGCCGAGATCGAGAGCGCCCTCCTTAGCCACCCCGCGGTCGCCGACGCCGCGGTCTTCGGCATCCCGCACCCCGACTGGGGCGAGGAGGTCAAGGCGGCCGTCGAACCCGCCGGCGGACACGAGGCGGGAGACACACTGGCCGCCGACATCCTGCGCCACTGCGAACACCACCTGGCCGCGTACAAACGCCCCAGGAGCATCGACTTCATCGCGGCAATGCCCCGCGACCCCAACGGCAAGCTGTACAAACGGCGACTGCGCGACCCGTACTGGGAAGGCCACCAACGGCCACTGTGAACCACAATCCCCCCGATACTCGCCGTCCGCCGCCCGCCCTGGCGGTCTACTCGGCCATTTTCTCGGGAGACAGACGAGTGATCTTCTTTCCCGCTTCGGTCTCGACCAGGGTCAACGCGCCGACCCAGTCCCCGTCTTCGGGATACTCCCAGGCGGCCGCGTCTTCGAGAACTGCCGGAAGCTGATGACGAGGCACTAGCTCACCCGGCTGGAAGCCGTTCTCCTCGGAGGGAGAGGCCCACGGCGCGATTCGGCGGACCTCGATCCACCCACGATCGATGAGAGCGAGCAGGATTTCCGCCAGCTCGCTGACCGGGCGGGACTGGTCGAGATCGCCCCGGACACCAGGCAGGATGTCGATCTCGTAGGAATTGACCATGAAGGCCTCTTCGGACCTGGTCAATGCGTCCCACTCCTGCTTGCTCATGGAGCGATTGTCGCAGAGCTGGGGGCACGACAGGCGGCCACACCGCTGACCAGGGCAGCCCGACTCGGAGCCCTCCCCGGTCGCAGCATTGACGGACGCTCACACCGGATCAACCACCCTGCCAACGATCTCGACGCCCGACGCCCGACGCCCGACGCCCGACGCCCGACGCCCGATGTCAGGCGTCGGCAGCCGCTGAGGCCAGGAGGCGGGCCAGTTCGATCGGCTTGGTGAACATCGGCCAGTGACCTGAGTCGATGTCGACGAAGTCAAGGTGCTTGGCCTTGGCGAGTTCGGGTACGTCACCGGCGCCGATCCACTCCCGGGCCTGGGCAGGGGTGAATTCGGGACACACGAGCGCGACCGGGACGTCGAACCGTCGCTCGTCGGTCAGATGCACCAGGCCCTTGGTCACCCCTTCGGGTACGGGGATGGCAGCGGAGGCGATGCGGTCCCTGGCCCCCTCATCCAGGTCAGAGGAGTCCGGCCCCTCGAACGGGCCCCAGCCGGGGAAGGGCACGACGCCGCCCTTCGACTCGAAGAAGTCGGCGTAGGCCGTCCCGTCGACGGACGGGACGCCGCCGATGAGAGCGACTTTGGCCACCTTCTTCGGTCGCGCGTCGGCGGCCAGCCAAGCCAGGCTGCAGGCGGCGGAATGCCCAACGACCATGAGCCTTTCGGGGGTCGAGTCCACGGCCGCGAGCACCGCTGCCACCTCGTCGTCGAGCGTGGCGGACGCGGATCCGTCACCCTGACCGGGGAGCGTGAGCGGCACGGGACAGTGGCCGAGTTCCTTGAGCGCGGGCACGACGTCGTCCCATGCGGATCCGTCGAGCCACAGGCCGGCGATGAGCAGGATGTCCATGAATCTGTTCTCTTTCTCCAGTGAGGTCGGATCACGTTCGGCACGGAGCCGGTGTCCCCTTCCTCGTCGAGGACGATGCCGAGACCTTCCTTGAAGGGGAGATCTCCATTCGGGCCCGCCCGGCCCGGTGTGAGTCACCTCTGAGTCAGATCGGCGGAGCGCATGCGCCCGACGTGTGCTCCGGTGAGGTCCCGTTCGCGGAGCCGGGTCGTGCGCATCACCCTAGGACCGGTTCCGGACAATCTGCTTCCTGTTTGTCTCGTGACCACCTACTCTGCCCGTGTGCCGACCGATCCCAGCCCCACCGCACGAGTTCTGCGCGCTCTTGAGATCCTTCGGACCCGCCCCGGTGCGACTGCGGACGAGCTCGCCGCGTGTCTTGGTGTCACGGAGCGGGCCGCGCGCCGGTACGTCGCGATCCTCAGAGAGGCGGGCATCCCCGTCGAGTCGACCCGGGGTCCCTATGGCGGCTACCGGCTCGGACGCGGGACCAGGCTGCCGCCGGTCGTCTTCTCGGAGCCCGAGGCACTTGGGCTGGTCATGGCGGTGCTGGACAGCCGGCCGGCAGCCGCCGAGGCCGACGACCTCGTCGGTTCGGCCCTGGGCAAGGTCATCCGGGCACTGCCCGAGAGCATCGGCCGACAAGCAGCGGCTCTGCGAGAGCACGCCTCGGCCGTGCCCGACCGGCACTCGGCCCGTCCAGACCCCCCTACCACCAGCGCGCTCGTCACCGCCGCCGCGGCCCGACGTCGTGTGCGGATCACGTACCGGAGCGAGTCCGGCAACGAATGGGAAGCCGAGGTGGACCCCTGGGCGGTCGTCGTCCGCCATGGACGCTGGTACCTCCTGTGTCACTCCCATCGCGCGGACGCGATCCGTACCTACCGGATCGACCGAGTCGGCGCCGTACAGCAGACCGCCCACGAGTTCGAGCCGCCCGACGGCCTCGACCCGGTCGCAGCAGTGGAGGAGAACCTGGGAACCGGGTGGGAGTTCCCCACCCGCGTTGTGTTCCACGCCCCACTGGCCGAGGTGGCCCCGTGGATCCGGCCTCCCATGGGACGGCTCGAACCGTCGGAGGACGGATGCGTGCTCATCGGCAGCACAAGAAATGCCGCGATGTACGCGCAGGAATGGCTGGCGAGCGTGCCGTTCGCCTTCCGCGTCGATGGCGGAGAAGAACTACGCGCCGCGGTCGCGACGCTCGCGGCGCGTTTCAGTGCCGCCCTGGCGGACCGACCCTGACGGCGAAATCGCAGGACTTGGTCGACTCATCGACTCATCGCCCGGAGAAGGCAGGCACCTTGGTCTCGCCGGCTGCGACGAGCAGTTCAAACGGCAGTTCCCTGTCCCCCTGGCCGATGGTGAGTGCGAGCCACCTGTCTGCCTCCGGGTGCGGCCGGAGCCGCATGCTGCCGGCCAGTCCGCAGAGCGAACTGATCGGCTCAGGCACCCACGTGCCCTCGAAACCGGCTTTCAGCGCACAGGTCTTCTCCGAGAGCCGCGCTGATGGGCTGTCCGGAGCCGACAGTAGTCATGACGGCAGGCCAAACGGCGGCTCAGACAGTCCACGAGGTGTGACGCTGATCAGTAGGGTGTGACGCTTCCTGCACCTGAGAGCGTTTCGGCCGTGACGGAGTTGCCATGCCCCCGCAGATGAAGCTCACCGCGATAAGCCTCGACTGTCCCGATCCCCGGGCGCTGGCCGCGTTCTATCGGCAGGCCACCGGGTTCGAGCTCCACCCCGAGTCGGACGGCGACTTCGCCGGCCTCGTCCGCGAGGACGGGTTCGTCATCGGCTTCCAACGGGTTGACAACTACCGGGCTCCGCAGTGGCCCAGCCAGACTGCGCCACAACAGTTCCACCTCGACTTCGCGGTCGATGACCTCGACGAAGCCGAGGCGATGCTGCTGGAGCTGGGTGCGGCCAAACCTGAGTACCAACCGGACGGTGACAGGTGGCGCGTCTTCACCGACCCGGCCGGGCACCCTTTCTGCGTGACCAGGCGTGCGCGCGTCCCATTCGTCGATCCATCCGTGTGACGGCCCGGTGGCAGACGCGGTCCGGTGCTCGCTCAGCGATGCCGCAGGGCGCCACCGGCCCGTGCCCGTGGCGCGTGGCAGCCATAAATCGAGTGGCACGCCGTCGCGCGCCCCACATACGTTGTGCGCTCGTGACCGATCAACCGGAGCGCCCACCGAGCGGCCCGCCCGCAACATCCACCGAGGCGATCGTCGCCGTACCCGGTCGGCCGGGCCCGACGGCAGGCCGTCCGCCGGAGCGATCCGGCACCGCCGAGGGACTCTTCTCCGGAACGTACGCGGCGGCCACCTTCAGCTTCGCCGCGGTGATGTTCCTGACCGGGCTGGCCGCGCTGGCCGTGGTACCCACCCTGCCCACGGCCGCACGGGACCTTGACGGGGTGTCGCTCTTCCCGCTGGTGGCGGGATGCTTCGTGGCCGCGAGTCTGCTGGGCGGGGTACTCGGTGGCCATTGGGCGGACAGTGCCGGTGCGCAGCGCCCCCTGGCTGCGGGCATGGCGCTGGCGGTGGCCACACTGCTCGCCTCGGCCGCCAGCACCTCGATCTGGCAACTGGCGGCCGGGCGCTTCCTGGACGGGCTGGCGGGCGGAATGGTCGCGGTGGCGATCAACACCGCCATCGGCCAGGCGTACCCCGATCGCCTGCGACCGCGCGTCCTGGCGCTGATGAGTGCCTGCTGGATCGTTCCGTCGCTGGTCGGTCCTCCGCTGGCGGGGCTGGTGGCCCAGTGGTGGTCCTGGCGCGCGGTGTTCCTGGGCCTGGCCGCTCTCACCCTGCTGCCCGCCCTGGCCGTGGTGGCCGTGCTGCGCGGCCGCTCCTGGCGGGCCGCGCCCGCGCCGTCGGGCGACAGGCCGTCACGCCCCGCGCTGGTGATCGCGACAGCGGTGAGCGTGGGCGCGGCGCTGGGGCAGTACGGCGCCTCGGGCTGGGACCTGCGCCACCTTCTGTTCGCCGCGGGAGGACTCGCCCTGCTGGTGGTGTTCGCGCCCCGGCTGCTGCCGCCCGGAACCTGGCGTGCCGCGCGCGGCCTGCCGGCCACGGTGCTGCTGCGCGGGCTGAGCTCGGGGGTGTTCTTCACGCTGGAGGCCCTCGTCCCGCTGATGCTGGTCACCGACCGGGATGTGGCTCCGGTCGTGACAGGCCTGGCCTTCACGGGCGCCGCCGTGGCCTGGGCGGCCTCGTCCTGGGTGCAGGGCCGCCTGCTGGAGCGCGTGCCCCGGCACCGTCTGGTCGTGGCCGGGGCACTGGTGCTGGCGGCGGCGGTCGCGATCGCCGCAGTCGGGACGCTTCCGGCGATGCCCGCGCCCCTTGCCGCATCGGCGATGGTCGTCGCGGCCATCGGCATGGGCCTGCTCGCCCCCTCGCTCACCGTGCTGTCGCTCTCCCATGCGCCGCCCGGCCGGCAGGGCTGTGCGGGCAGCGCGATGCAGACCACCCAGAACTTGGGCCAGATAACGGTTCTGGGGGTCTCATCCGCCCTCTTCAACGCCTGCCTGGGCTCAGGCGCGAGCGACTTCACCGGCTACGGCGCCGCCTTCGGGCTGCTGCTCGCGCCATGTGTCCTGGCCACCGTGCTCGCCGCCCGCACTCGAAGCCACTGACCGGTGGAATGGAACTACCGGCGCTCGTGCACCCGCACCACCCGCAGCGCGGGCGAGCGCACAATGTCCTTCTCGCAGAATCGCGACGTCACCCACCGCTCACCCGAGTACAGCTCGGTCTGATCGCTGTAGTGCGGCGAGTTCGGGTTGGAGGACTGGGAGTACGTGAGCAGGGTGCGCGCCACCGGGCACCCGGACCCGTTCCAGCCGACCGCCTGGATGTAGCTGGAGCCCGTGGACACCTCCGTGTACGCGCCGGCTGCCGAGTCCCACACCGGCTCGGTCTTGTTCCAGATGCCGAGGGACTCCGTACCGCCGCCGAGTGGGATGCGCTTCCCGTTGCGTACGACCGACTGGTACTGCCCCAGCGGTGCGTCCAGGGCGATCCCCGCCGCCCGCAGCTCGGTCACCGTGTCGGCAAGGGCCTTGGTGACGCCGGGCGCCGAGGTGTTCAGTGTGTTCGGCGTGCCGACCGGATCGGCGGGGGAGAAGGGCACCTTCCACAGCTCGGTCGACGGGAGCGCGGACGCCCTGCGCCAGAACCGGTCGAAGAGCAGCGCGCCCCGGCTGCCGGTGTCGGTCCTCCGGTCCCAGCGCCGCAGCACGTCGCACGCCGCCGACACATCGACCGCCTTGCCGTCGCTGCCGACTGTGCTGCCGCCGGGCAGCACCGCACAGGCACCAGCCAGGTCCGCGGCGCTCAGATCACCGGCCGGGGCGCGGTTCCCGTGCTGGAACGGCTGCGCGACCGGCTCCCCGCCCTCGACTTCTACAACTGCTTCGGCCAGAGCGAGATCGGCCCGCTGGCCACCGTCCTCGGACCGGGTGAGCACGAGGGCCGGATGGACTCCTGCGGCAGGCCCGTCCTCTTCGTCGAGGCCCGGGTCGTCGACGAGGACGGCAAGGAGGTCCCCGACGGCACGGCCGGTGAAGTGGTCTACCGCTCACCCCAGTTGTGCGAGGGCTACTGGGACAAGCCCGAGGAGACCGCGGAGGCCTTCCGCGACGGCTGGTTCCACTCCGGCGACCTCGCCGTGCGCGATGCGGAGGGCTTCTTCACCGCCGTCGACCGGGTGAAGGACGTCATCAACTCCGGCGGTGTCCTCGTCGCCTCCCGACAGGTCGAGGACGCCCTCTACACCCACCCCGCCGTCGCCGAGGCCGCGGTCGTCGGGCTGCCGGACGAGCGCTGGATCGAGGCCGTGACCGCCGTGGTCGTCCTGCGCGGCGAGGCGACACAGACCGAACTCATCGACCACGCTCGCGAGCGGCTCGCCCATTTCAAGGCCCCGAAGAAGGTTCTCTTCGTGGACGAGCTGCCGCGCAACGCCAGCGGCAAGATCCTCAAGCGGGAACTGCGCGACCGGTTCGCGTAGGGGGAAGCCGGCGGATCGGGGCCGCCCCGCGACCCTGATCCGCCGGACCGTTCCTAACGCCCCCCGCGCTCGTCCACGATCCGCTTGAACTTGCCGACCGACCTCTCCAGCGTCCCGGGATCGACGATCTCGACCCCGACCGACACCCCGATCCCGTCCTTGACGGCCGCCGTGATCGATTCCGCTGCGGCCGTCCGCTGCTCGGGCGTGGCCCCCGCCCGCGCCTCCGCCCGTACGGTCAGCGCGTCGAGGCGGCCCTCGCGGGTCAGCCGCAGCTGGAAGTGCGGTGCCACTGCCGGGGTGCGCAGCACGATCTCCTCGATCTGGGTCGGGAAGAGATTCACCCCTCGCAGGATCACCAGATCGTCGCTGCGCCCGGTCACCTTCTCCATCCGCCGGAACACCCGCGCCGTGCCGGGCAGCAGCCGGGTCAGGTCCCGCGTCCGGTAGCGGATGACCGGCATGGCCTCCTTGGTGAGCGAGGTGAAGACCAGTTCGCCCTCCTCACCGTCCGGCAGCACCTCGCCGGTGAACGGATCGACGATCTCCGGGTAGAAGTGGTCTTCCCAGATGTGCAGCCCGTCCTTGGTCTCCACGCACTCCTGCGCGACACCGGGCCCCATCACCTCCGAGAGGCCGTAGATGTCGACCGCGTCGATCGCGAACCGCTCCTCGATCTCGCGCCGCATCTCCTGCGTCCACGGCTCGGCGCCGAAGATCCCGACCTTCAGGGAGGTGGTCCGCGGATCGACGCCCTGCCGCTCGAACTCGTCCAGGAGCGTCAGCATGTACGACGGCGTCACCATGATGATCTCGGGCCGGAAGTCCTGGATCAGCTGGACCTGGCGGGCCGTCATGCCGCCCGAGGCGGGGATGACGGTACAGCCGAGCCGTTCCGCCCCGTAGTGCGCTCCCAGACCGCCGGTGAACAGCCCGTATCCGTACGCCACATGGACCTTGTGCCCGGGACGGCCCCCTGCGGCCCGGATCGAGCGGGCGACCACATCCGCCCAGGTGTCCAGGTCGCGCTCGGTATAACCGACGACCGTCGGACGGCCCGTCGTCCCGCTGGACGCATGGATACGCCGTACGCGGTCCTCGGGCACGGCGAACATGCCGAAGGGGTAGTTCTCCCGCAGATCCGCCTTGGTCGTGAAGGGGAAGCGGGCGAGATCGGCGAGCGTACGGCAGTCGTCCGGACGCAGCCCGGCCTTGTCGAACGCGGCCCGGTAGTGGCCGACGTTCTCGTACGCATGGTGCAGCGTGGCCCGCAGCCGCTCCAGCTGGAGTGCCTCCAGCTCGTCGCGGCTCAGTCGTTCCGCCGCGTCCAGCAGAGCCGTCATCCCGATCTCCCTCTCCCGCACAGGCGACCGATCGTTCGGTCGTTTCTTCGGTAGCAGTAATTCAGGATGTTCCGCCCCATGGCAAGAGGGACGACACAGCTCATCCGCCCCACCCCGCACGGATACGCGCACACTGAACACGGCTGCACTGTCCGGCAGGCCCTGTTTGGATGGCGTACATGCCGATTTTCCACGCATACGACGGGACCGAACTCGCTTACCGCCTTCTGGGGAAGGGCGCACCGCTGATCTGTCTGCCCGGCGGACCGATGCGGGCCGGAGCCTACCTGGGCGATCTCGGCGGACTCTCGGCCCACCGGCAGCTCGTGGTGCTCGATCTGCGCGGCACGGGGGAGTCCGCGGTGCCGGACGACCCGTCGACGTACCGCTGCGACCGGCTGGTCGACGACGTCGAAGCACTGCGCGTACACCTCGGCCTCGAAGGCATCGACCTGCTCGCACACTCCGGATCGGCCGACCTGGCCGCACTCTATGCCGCACGGCACCCGCAGCGGCTGCGTACGCTCACGCTCGTCACACCCGGCGCCCGATCCGTCGGTATCGAGGTCACCGGCCAGGACTGGCGCGAGGCCTGTGAGCTGCGCCGGGACGAACCGTGGTACGCAGCCGGGCGGGCCGCCCTGGAGGACATCCGGTCGGGGCGAGCCGCGAGTGAGGTCTGGTCCGCCGTCGAGCCGTTCACCTACGGACGATGGGACGCTCTCTCCCGGGCCCATGCCGCCACCGCCCCCGGACAGACCAACTCCGAAGCGGCGCAGGCCTATTACGAGGACGGTGTCTTCGACCCGGCCGCCACCGCCGCCGCACTCGCGGACGTGACCGCACCGGTCCTCGTCCTCGCGGGCCAGTACGACGCGGGACCGACGCCGGACCGCGCCGCCGAACTGGTCGCGCTCTTCTCGAACGCCGAGTTCGTCGTGCAGCGCGGCGCCGCGCACTACCCCTGGCTGGACGACCCGGGCGCCTTCGTCCGTACGGTCAACGCCTTCCTCGATCCGGACGTGCTGAGCGTGCACGCGGGCGGCATACGGCTCGCCCACCGGGTGTGGGGGGACATGTCGGCGTCGCCCGTCGTGCTGGTCCACGGCCGTGGCGACGACAGCAGGACCTGGACCGGGATCGCCGAACGCCTCGCCGCCGAACACCGCGTATACGCCTTCGACTTCCGTGGCCACGGCCTCAGCGACTGGCCCGGCCGCTACTCCTTCGAGCTGTTCCGGGACGATCTGCACGCCTTCCTGGAGGTCCGCAACCTGGCGGGCGCCACCGTGGTCGGACACTCCATGGGCGCCGCCGCGGCCTGTCTGCTCGCCGCGCAGGAACCCGGACTGATCGGCCGGCTCGTCCTGGAGGAGGTACCGCCGCCGTTCCCGCTCCACCCGCCGCGCGGTCCCGTCGAACGGCCCGACGAGGAGTTGGGCTTCGACTGGCCCGTGGTGCCGTCGATCAACGCCCAGCTGAACGAACCGGACCCGGCCTGGCGCGAACGGCTCGGGGAGATCACCGCCCCTACCCTCGTCATCGGCGGCGGCCCCGCAAGCCAGATCGCCCAGGACGGGCTGGTCTGGATGGCGGGGCGGATACCGCGTGGCCGCTTCGTCACCATCGATGCCGGACACCTCGTCCACACCGAGCGACCGGACGAATTCCTCGCGGAGCTGCGGTCGTTCGGACTGTCCTGAGCCTCTGCCGGGCGCGCAGTCACTCCATGCGGCGTGGCCCCTGTCCGTGGGACCGGTCCATCCACTGTGCGGTGTTTATTCACCGAGCCCTGTGGCATTCCCACCAAATCTCTGCGGATAAACCTGGTCGACCCTCCGGGTGCTGATTGATTCTGGCCCGCCAGGCGGCATTGACGAGCGGGCCCTCCGGAGAAGGAATCGAATTATTCGAGCCCTGCCCGAGCAGAAAATGGCTGCATCTATCTGGCATACACCGATGAATGTCCGAAAGTGACCGCCGGGCCGTGCCCGATTCCGGAAGAATGCTGGTCGTGGTCGCCACCCGAGAATCCGGGAGGCGGCCGACCGCCATCGACTGGCCGATTCGTGTTCTGCCTTCCTGGGCGGACGGTGGCGGCCGGTATCGGCTTGTTTCGTCCGGTGTCCGGAAATTTATTGTGGAATGCCCATTCTCCTGGCGCCGCCCTGGCGTCGTTTTTTCTCGTCTTGCTCGGAGATGGCCCCTTTGGTGCGGCGGCGAAACAAATCATTAACAGTGAAATCGTTGCGTTTGACTCGCATATACCGACCAATTGATTAACGGCGAAAACTATTCGCCGTCGACCGGAAAAGCGTGTGGTCGACCCGTGCATCACATGGGAGACACGCAATTGACTGTCACCGGCAAATCCGGACCGGCTGCCAGACGGAGAAGACCGGGGTGGAATGGGCTGACCGCCCTGGCCAGCGCCTCGGCCATCGCCGTATTGGGGCTTACCGCCCCGGCGGCGAACGCTGCCACTTCCGCCACCTCCGCCACCTCCGCCACCTCCGCCACCTCCGCCACCTCCACGACTTCCGCCACCTCCGACACCACCGCCAAACCGTCCGTCGAAGCCTCCTGTGCCGAGCCCGGCCCCGGTGAGGTGAGCTGCTTCGCGCTGCGCCGCACCGATGTGACCTCCGCCAAGGGCGTCCTGCCCAGCGACACCCCGAGCGGCTGGGGTGCCACCGCGCTCCAGAACGCCTACAACCTGCCGACCGACGGCGGCGCGGGCCAGACGATCGCCATCGTCGACGCCTACGACGATCCGACAGCCGAAGAGGACCTGGCCGTCTACCGGGCGCAGTACGGCCTGCCTGCCTGCACCACGGCCAACGGCTGCTTCAAGAAGGTCGACCAGAGGGGTGGCACCGACTACCCGGAGCCCGACAGCGGCTGGGCCGGTGAGATCTCGCTCGACCTGGACATGGTCTCGGCGGCCGCCCCGTACGCCAGCATCGTCCTGGTGGAGGCCGACTCCGCCAGCTTCGAGGACATCGGTGCCTCGGTCGACCAGGCGGTCGCCCAGGGCGCCAAGTACGTCTCCAACTCGTACGGCACCGGCTACAACAGCACCCCGGGCAGTGGCGAGGACCCCTCGGAGACCACCGAGTTCGACGCCCACTACAATCACCCGGGTGTCGCCGTGGTCGCCTCCTCGGGCGATGACGCCTACGGCGTCGCCTACCCGGCGGCCTCGCAGTACGTGACCTCCGTGGGCGGTACCGCGCTGGTTCAGGACTCCTCCGCCTCCCGCGGCTGGTCCGAGTCGGTCTGGCACAACAGCTACGGCGGTCCGGGCTCCGGCTGCTCGGTCTACGAGCCCAAGCCGGCCTGGCAGGAGAGCACCGACACCGGCTGCGACATGCGCGGGGTCGCCGATGTCTCCGCGGTCGCCGACCCGCTGACCGGTGTCTCGGTCTACCAGACCTACGGGGGCAGCGGCTGGGCCGTCTACGGCGGCACCAGCGCCTCTTCACCGATCATCGCCGGTGTCTACGCCGTGGCCGGTACGCCGACCGCCGGTACCTACCCCGCCGCGTACCCCTACGCGGCCGGCGGCAGCGGCCTGAACGACGTCGTCGACGGCGAGAACGGCTCCTGCAGCCCGTCCACGCTGTGCACGGCGGGCGAGGGCTGGGACGGCCCGACCGGCCTCGGCACCCCGAACGGCGCCGCTGCCTTCCGGAACGGCCCGCACGGTGTGCTCTCCGGCACCGTCACCGACAGCGGCACCGGTGAGCCGGTCTCCGGCGCGGAGATCTCCGTGGGCGACTCCAAGGCCAAATCCGCGGCGGACGGGAGCTACACGCTCACCCTGGCGGCCGGCACCTACGAGGTGTCGGTCAGTGCCTACGGGTACACCACCTCCACGCTGAGCGGTGTCGAGATCACCGACGGCTCCACCCTGACCAAGAGCTTCGCGCTCGCCCCGGTCCCGACCGAGACGGTCTCCGGCAAGATCACCGACGGTTCCGGGCACGGCTGGCCGCTCTACGCCAAGATCACCGTGGCCGGGGTGCCGGGCGCCCCCATAGAGACCGACCCGCTCACCGGCACCTACGCGGTGGACCTGCCGGCCGGCAAGACCTACACCCTGAAGGTCACCAGCAACTATCCCGGATACCTGGGCGCCGCCAAGGACGTCACCGTGGGCGACTCGGCGGTCTCCGCCAATGTGAGCCTGCCGGTGGACGCCTGGGCGGGAACCGCCGCCGGGTACACAGCGGTGGACGACGGCACCACCGAGCCCTTCGACTCCACCGCCTCGGCCCCCGAGGGCTGGACTGTCGACAACGCCGACGGAACCACCGGCGGCTGGCAGTTCGACGACCCGGGCAACCGGACGAACACCACCGGCGGCACGGGCGCCTTCGCCGTCGTCGACAGCGACAAGGCCGGCAGCGGCCAGACCCAGAACTCCACGCTGACCAGCCCCTCGTACGACTTCTCCGCCAAGGATCTGCCCGAACTCAGTTACCGGACCACCTACAGGTCCTTCTCCAACCAGACCGCCGAGGTCGAGGTGAGCACCGACGGCGGCACCACCTGGACCGCGGTCTCCTCGCTCGCCACCTCCGTGACCGGTTCCAAGATCACGATTCCGCTGACCGACTACGCGGGCGACCCCGACGTGAGGGTGCGGTTCCACTTCACCGGCTCGTACGGCTGGTGGTGGGAGGTCGACGATGTGTTCATCGGCGCCCGTCACGTGGCGACCGTCCCCGGCGGTCTGGTCGTCGGCCAGGTCGACGACGCCAACACCGGCGACGGCATCAGCGGGGCCACCCTGACCGGCACCGGCAGCAGCGCCGTGAGCACCACCACGGCCGCCACCCCGGACGACGCGGGCCTCGGCGACGGCTTCTACTGGGCCTTCGCACCGGTCGGCAAGCAGACGCTGACCGCCGCCAAGTCCAAGTACACCACGGCCTCCAAGGCCGTGACCTTCGCCGCAGACTCCACCGTCGAGAAGAACTTCTCCCTCAAGGCCGGGCGGCTCAAGGTCACTCCGACCTCGGTCAACTCCCCGGTGGCCTGGGGCGGTTCGGCGACCAAGACCGTCACGATCAAGAACACCGGTGGCGCCGACGCCACCGTCAAGCTGGCCGAGAAGACCGGCGGCTTCACCCCGTCCGCCTCGGGTGCGCCACTGATCAGCAAGAAGGGCAACTACTCCCCGCTGTCGGCGAAGAGTCAGGCCGGCAAGTCCGCCGGCACCACGGCCGCCCCGGCCGAGGGCGGCGACGCCTGGGAAACCGTGGCCGATCTGCCCGACACCATCGAGGACAACGCTGTCGCCGCCGACAACGGCAAGATCTACACGGCGTTCGGCTTCGACGGCTCGGGCGACATCAAGTCGCTCCACTCCTACGACGCGGAGAACGGCTGGACCCGGCTGGCCGACGCGGCGGACACCCGGGAGGCACCGGCCCACGGCTTCATCGACGGCAAGCTCTACGCCGTCGGCGGCTGGGGCGCCGGCGGCAGCCCGGACGCCAAGCTGGAGATCTACGACCCCGCCACCAACGCGTGGACGACCGGTGCTTCCTCGCCGGCCGCGCTGGCAGGATCGGGCTCCGCGGTCCTGGACGGCAAGCTGTACGCCGTGGGCGGCTGCACCGCCAACGCCTGCGGCTCCGACTCCGTGACGGTCTACGACCCGTCGGACGACTCCTGGGCCACCGCGGCAAGCTACCCCGAGGATGTCGCCTGGGAGTCCTGCGGCGCCATCAGCGGACTGCTGTACTGCTCCGGTGGTGTCACCGACGACACCGAGCTGAAGTCCGCGTACGTCTACGACCCGGCGGCAGACTCCTGGTCCGCCCTGCCGGACATGCCCAAGACCCTGTGGGGCTCCGCCTCCACCGCGGCCAACGGCCTGCTGCTGATCTCCTCCGGCATCAGCGGCAACGCACTCACCAACGCGGGCTACGCCTACGACCCGGCCGCCGGGACCTGGTCGGCCCTGCCCAACGCCGATGTCGCGACGTTCCGCGGCGGCGGCGCCCCGGGCTTCTACAAGGTCGGCGGCGCGACCGGCATCGCCAGCCCGGTGAGCACGGTCGAACTGCTCCCCGGCTACGACCAGACCGGTGATTCGGACGTCACCTGGCTGTCGCTGGGCTCCTCGCAGTTCACGATCGCCCCGGGCGGCACCGTCTCGGTCGTGGTGTCGGTGAACGCCTCGGTGGACGAGGTCACCCAGCCGGGTGCCTTCACCGCCCAGGTGGGCATCTCCACCAACACCCCGTACCAGGTGGCGCCAATCCCCGTCACCATGACCGTTGCCCCGCCGAACACCTGGGGCAAGATCACCGGGACGGTGTTCGGCAAGGCCACCGACGGAGGCACGGCACCCCTGAAGGGGGCAACCGTCCAGATCGACTCGTGGGCGAACTCATACACACTGATCACCGACAAGGACGGTCATTACGCCCTCTGGCTGGACGCCCGCAACAACCCGCTCACCGTGATCGTCGCCAAGGACGGTTACGCACCCACGGTGACCACCGTCAAGGTCGTCAAGAAGGGAACGGTGACCACCGACTTCACCCTGAAGAAGACCTAGCAGGTGCGGCGGGCCCGGTCGGGTGACGGGTCCGCCCCACGCCGGGTACCCCGGTGCCGCGCTCACCGCGGTGAGCGCGGCACCGGCAGGTGTTCGGCCGGCCGCACGGTGCTTTGGCGTCAGGCCCGGTGCAGCACGGAGGTCAGGACCTCCTGGAGGGTGGCCTCGGCGTCGGCCACGGGACCCGTCGAGCGCCAGGCCACGAAGCCGTCGGGGCGCACCAGCACGGCGCCTTCGGACGTCGTGCCGTGGAGTTCGGCCCAGTCGGCCCCGTTCTCCGGCTCCAGATCGGCGCCCGGACCGATGCCGTACGCCTGGAGCCGTACCGAGAGCCGGTCGGCGACCCGCGCCGCCGCCTGCCGCCACACCGTGTCCCGGCCGTCGGTGAGCAGCACGAGGGTGTGCTCGTACAGATCCAGGGTGGACTTGCGATCACCGGTCTGACGGACCCACAGATGCGGTGCCCGGCTGCCGGGTTGACCGTTCAGCTGCATTCCCTGCGGCACCACCGGCTGCTGCGGATCGGCACCCAGGACCGCGCCGCGGACATAGCGATAGCCCAGGGCCACGGTGAGCATGCCGCCCTGCCTCCCGCCGCCCACGCCCGGCGCCGCCGCGTAACCGGGGTGACTGTGCTCGCTGGAGCGCGCCGAGGCCCGCGCGCTCGTCGCCTGCGCCACCGGCAGCCGCTCCGCCTCGTAGGTGTCCAGCAGACCCGGGCCCGCCTCCCCCTTCAGCACGGCGGCGAGCTTCCAGGCCAGGTTGTGCGCGTCCTGAATACCGGTGTTGGAACCGAACGCCCCGGTGGGGGACATCTCATGGGCCGAGTCCCCGGCGAGGAACACCCTGCCGGACGAGTACCGCTCGGCGACCCGCTCCGCGGCATGCCACGGGGCCCTTCCGGTGATCTCGATGTCGATGCCCGGCGCGCCGACCGCCGTGCGGATGTGCTCGGCACACCGCTCGTCGGTGAAGTCCTCCAGCGTCTCGCCCAGTTGGGGCTGCCACGGCGCGTGGAACACCCACTCCTTCTCGTTGTCCACCGGCAACAGGGCGCCGTCCGCAGCCGGGTTGGTCAGATAGCAGACGATGAAGCGCCGGTCGCCCAGCACATCGGCGAGCTGCCGGGAGCGGAAGGTGATGCTCACGTTGTGGAAGAGATCGCCGGGCCCCGTACGGTCGATGCGCAGCTGCTCACGGATGGGGCTGCGCGGCCCGTCCGCCGCGATGAGGTAGTCCGCACGCACACTGATGTGCTCGCCGGTCTCCCGGTTCTTGAGTGCCGCGTCCACCCCTGACGGGTCCTGGTCGAAGCTCTGCATCTCGGTGGAGAACCGCAGGTCACCGCCCTGCTTGCGGGCAAGTTTCACCAGAACGGGCTCCAGGTCGTTCTGGCTGCACAGGCACCAGCCGGTCGGGCTGAAGCGGGCGAGACCGCCACCCGGGTCGATCTCCTTGAACAGCCACTCCTGGTCGTCCCCGGTGAGCGAACCGGCCTGGAGGATGCCGTGGTTGTCGGCGAGGACCGAAGCCGCCTCCCGGATGCCCTGCTCGGCACCCGCCGTGCGGAACACCTCCATCGTGCGCACGTTGTTGCCACGTCCGCGAGGATGTGTCGAGGTGGATCGGTGCTTTTCGACCAGCAGATGCTCGATGCCGAGCCGGCCGAGGAAAAGTGAGGCGGACAGGCCCACCAGGGAGCCGCCCACGATGAGGACCGGTACGCGAATGTCGACGTTCTCGTTCATCAGTTGCTCCAGCTCGGACGCCGTTCGGTTGCATTGTTCAATGCCCTCGCCGGAGCGGTTCGGACGGCCGCTCACCTGAACGGTTCATAAATCTCGCGCCACCCGGACCAGCGTTTCACGATCGGTCACGGAGACGATGCCCGCGGTTACGGGGGCGGACCGATCACATCCGCCGGGAGAGTCCCCTCTCCGAATCCACTCGCCAACCGACGGTTGACGGCATGCCATCCGGCCCGGCCACGACACCGTCTCGAAGGAGATCGAAAGATGACCATCACCCTCTCGGAACGGATCTCCCAGTCCGCCTTCGACGGTTCCAGGCTGCGTGTCGTGCTGCTGCTGGACCTGTACGACGGAGCCCAGAAGCAGTTCCTGGAGGCGTATGAGCACCTGCGCAATCAGGTGGCATCCGTCCCCGGTCACATCAGCGACCAGCTGTGCCAGTCCATCGAGAACCCCTCCCAGTGGCTGATCACCAGCGAGTGGGAGAGTGCCCCGCCGTTCCTCGCCTGGGTGAACAGCGAGGAGCACGTCGCAACCGTTCAGCCGCTGCACAACTGCGTACGCGACACCCGTTCGCTGCGCTTCAGCGTCCTGCGGGAGACCGGCAAGGCGTTCGAGATGGCGCCCGAGGCGGCCAAGGGCCGACTGCAGGCCTCGCCCCGTCTGGGCGACGGGGTGGTGCGCCACGCGCTCACCTTCACCGTCAAGCAGGGCACAGAGGACATCGTGGCGAAGATCCTGGCCGATTACGAGTCCCCGAAGGCGCGTGTCGATGATGTAACCCGACTGCGCCGCACGTCGCTCTTCATGCACGGAAACCGCGTCGTGCGGGCCGTCGAGGTCGAGGGCGACCTCCTGGCGGCCCTGCGGCATGTCTCCCGGCAGCCCGAGGTCCGGGCCGTCGAAGAGGCCATCAACCCCTATCTGGAGCAGGACCGGGACCTCAGCGACCCGGACTCCGCCCGGATGTTCTTCACCCGAGCGGCGCTCCCGACCGTCCACCACGTGACCGCGGGCCGGCACAAGGCCGAGGACATCCGCCGGCACGCGCTCTTCTACCAGGCCAAGGAGGGCTGCGGCATGGCACTCGCCCGGCTGCTCGCCGGCCACGACGAGGAGGCGGCCGACGACCCCGCGAGCATCATCGACAGCAGCACCATCTTCCAGCGCGACGACGTCGTCGTCCGCCTCCTCGAAGCGGTCGGACCGATCGACGCGCAGCCGGCCCAGATGGTCGGTATCGACGGCCCCGGCAAGGTGGCCAGGCTCGGACGCCTCCTCGACGGCGCCGCGTACGCCGTGCCCACCACCGAGCAGGGCATCCCGCGCTTCCTCACGGAGTCCGAGATGACCCTGATCACAGATCGGCGGGCCATGGAGTCCTGAACCGCGCATCCGCACCCTGGGGGGTTCTCGCTCAACCCGTCCAACACAACGCGCAATGCGCCAGGAGGAAAGCAGTCATGACCATGCACCGGCCACGCATCGTGGACCTCAGCGAGACGCAGCCCAATCGCAGGCGCGGAGGCGACCTTCGCGCCATGCTCACGCCGACGACGGTGGGAGCCACCAGCGGCTTCATGGGGCTGGCCATCGTTCAGCCCGGCGACCGCATCGGCGAGCACTACCACCCGTACTCCGAGGAGTTCGTGTACGTCGTGAACGGTCTCCTGGAGGTGGATCTGGACGGCGAACCGCACCGGATGCGGCCCGACCAGGGCCTGCTGATCCCTCCCCATGTCCGCCACCGCTTCCGGAACGTGGGCGACGTCGAGGCACGCATGGTCTTCCACCTCGGCCCACTCGCCCCGCGCCCGGAACTCGGCCACGTCGACACGGAACACACGGAGTCCGCCGAGCGCGTCGCGCCGCCGGAACGAACGGAGGCCACCTCATGACCCGCCGCGTGGTGGTCACCGGTGTCGGCGTCGTGGCCCCCGGCGGCATCGGCGCAGCGGCCTTCTGGGACCTCCTCGCGAACGGCCGCACCGCGACCCGGGGCATCACGCTCTTCGACCCGGCCGGCTTCCGCTCCCGCATCGCCGCAGAGTGCGACTTCGACCCGGCGGCACACGGGCTGGACGCGGACGAGATCGCCAGGTCGGACCGGTACGTCCAGTTCGCGATGGTGGCCGCCAGAGAGGCCCTCGGTGACGCGGGCCTCGATCCGGAGAAGGTGGACCCCTGGCGGATGGGTGTGTCGCTGGGCACCGCGGTCGGCGGTACGACCCGGTTGGAGCACGACTACGTCGCCGTCAGCGGCAGCGGTGCCCGCTGGGACGTCGACCACCGGCCGGCCGGACCGCATCTGGAGCGGGCCTTCTCACCCAGCTCCCTCGCCTCGGCGGTGGCCGAACAGGTCGGTGCCCACGGCCCGGTGCAGACCGTCTCCACGGGCTGCACCTCCGGCCTCGACGCGATCGGGTACGCCTTCCACTCCATCGAGGAGGGCCGCGTCGACGTCTGCGTCGCCGGGGCGTCCGACTCACCGATCACCCCGATCACGGTGGCGTGCTTCGACGCGATCAAGGCCACATCGGCGAACAACGACGATGCCGAGCACGCCTCCCGGCCGTTCGACTCCCGCCGCGACGGCTTCGTCATGGGCGAGGGCGGAGCGGTGCTCGTGCTGGAGGAGATGGAGCACGCCCGGGCCCGCGGAGCGACCGTGTACTGCGAGATCGCGGGCTACGCCACCTTCGGGAACGCTTACCACATGACGGGGCTGACCCCCGAGGGGCTGGAGATGGCCGAGGCGATCAACCAGGCTCTCGGCCATGCCCGCATGGACGGTTCGCAGATCGACTACGTCAACGCGCACGGCTCCGGCACCAAGCAGAACGACCGGCACGAGACGGCCGCCGTGAAGCGGGCCCTGGGCGCGCACGCCTACGACGTACCGATGAGTTCGATCAAGTCGATGGTCGGCCATTCGCTGGGGGCGATCGGGGCCATAGAGATCGCCGCCTGCGTGCTCGCACTGGTCCACCAGACGGTGCCGCCGACGGCGAACTACGAGAGCCCGGACCCGGAGTGCGATCTCGACTATGTGCCGCGCACCGCACGTCCCATGAAGCTGCGCAACGTCCTCTCGGTCGGCAGCGGGTTCGGCGGCTTCCAGTCCGCGGTGGCCCTGACGAGAACAGGTGGGAGGACACCATGAAAACCCGCAGAACACGGCGCACCGTCGTCACCGGCATCGGTGTCGTCGCCCCCAACGGCATCAACACCGAGACCTTCTGGAAGAGGACGCACGAAGGGATCAGCGTTCTCGACCGGGTCACCCGCGAGGGGTGCGAGCAGCTGCCGCTGCGGGTCGCGGGCGAGGTGCGGGGCTTCGAGGCGGTCGAGCTGATCGAAGAGCGCTTCATCGTCCAGACCGACCGGTTCACACACTTCGCGATGGCCGCCGCGGACATCGCGCTGGACGACGCACGGCTCGGCCGTGCCGACTACGAGAACGCGCCCTTCGACGTCGGCGTGGTGACCGCTGCCGGGTCCGGCGGTGGCGAATTCGGCCAGCGTGAACTCCAACGGCTGTGGGGGCAGGGGTCCACCTATGTGGGCCCTTACCAGTCCATCGCCTGGTTCTACGCCGCCAGCACCGGCCAGATCTCGATCCGCGGCGGCTTCAAGGGGCCCTGCGCGGTCGTGGCCAGCGACGAGGCGGGCGGGCTGGATGCGCTGGCGCACGCGGCACGCTCGATCCACCGCGGCACCGAAGCGGTGGTGGTCGGCGCGGCCGAGGCACCGCTGGCGCCCTACTCGGTCGTCTGCCAGCTCGGGTACGAGGATCTGAGCACCAGCGAGGACCCCGCCCGTGCCTACCGGCCGTTCACCGCGGACGCCTGCGGATTCGTGCCGGCCGAGGGCGGCGCCATGCTGGTGGTCGAGGAGGAGCAGTCGGCGCGTCGGCGCGGGGCCCGGGTCCGGGCCGAAGTCGCCGGGCACGCCGCCACGTTCACCGGGGCGTCCCGGTGGGAAGAGTCCCGCGAGGGCCTCGCCCAGGCGATCATCGGCGCCCTGCGGGAGGCCGACTGCGCGCCGGACGAGATCGACGTCGTCTTCGCGGACGCCCTCGGCGTACCGGCGGCCGACCGTGCCGAGGCGCTGGCCATCGCGGACGCGCTCGGCGCGCACGGCCGACGGGTCCCGGTGACGGCGCCCAAGACCGGCATCGGGCGTGCCTACTGCGGTGCACCGGTGCTGGACGCGGCCGCGGCCGTGCTCTCCATGGAGAACGCGCTGATACCGCCGACCCCGAACGTCTACGACGTGTGCCACGACCTCGACGTGGTCACCGGCCAGGCGCGCCCCGCGCAACTGCGGACGGCGCTCGTGCTCAGCCGCGGGCTCATGGGCTCGAACGCGGCGCTGGTGCTGCGGCGCCCCACCGACATCCAAGCGTGAGTAAGGAGAAGTCCTCATGACCGATCGACTGACCTACACGGAACTCGCCGTCCTGATGAAGAAGGGCGCCGGACTCACCGTCGACCCACTGGACATGGAGAAGCGCCCCGGGTCGGCCTTCGACGAGTTCGGCCTCGACTCGTTGGGCCTGCTCGGCATCGTGGGCGTGCTGGAGAACCGGCACGGCAGGGCGCTGCCGGCCGACGCCGACCGCTGCAAGACCCCCCAGGAATTCCTCGACCTCGTCAACACCACCCTCATGACTGGAGCCTGAAGTGTCCGGACACACCGAGAACGAGATCACCATCGCCGCCCCCCTGGACCTCGTCTGGGACGTGACGAACGATCTGGAGAACTGGCCGCGGCTGTTCAGCGAGTACGCCGCGGTCGAGATCATCGAACGGGACGGTGACAGCACGACGTTCCGTCTGACCATGCACCCCGACGAGAACGACAAGGTCTGGAGCTGGGTCTCCGAGCGGACCGTCGACCGCGCCGGACGCACGGTCCGCGCCCGCCGTGTCGAGCCGGGCCCCTTCCAGCACATGAACATCCGGTGGAAGTACTCGGAGGTCCCCGGCGGCACGAAGCTGCACTGGGAGCAGGACTTCGCGATGCGGCCCGACGCACCCGTCGACGACGCGTGGATGACCGACAACATCAACCGCAACTCCAAGGTCCAGATGGAGCTCATCCGGGACAAGATCGAGCAGCGGGCGCGCGAGCGCCGTACCGCCTCGGTCTCAGCCGGCTGATCCGCTGTCCGCCCACGACCCGGCACCCGGCCGCCCGGCCGGGTGCCGGGCCGGGAACCAGAAAGGCATCCCACGATGCACCACGCTCTGATCGTCGCCCGGATGGCACCGGGGTCGGCGCCGGACATCGCCGAGCTGTTCGCCGAGTCCGACAGCAGCGAACTGCCGCACCTCGTCGGTGTCACCAGGCGCAAGCTCTTCCAGTTCGGCGACGTCTATCTGCATCTGATCGAATCGGAGCGCCCGCCCGGCCCCGAGATCGCCAAGGTGACGCAGCACCCGGCGTTCAAGGACATCAGCGACAAGCTCACCGCCTATGTGAGCGCGTACGACCCGCAGACCTGGCGCAGCCCCAAGGACGCCATGGCCCACGAGTTCTACCGGTGGGAGCGCGGCGCCACCGCTTGAGGCGAATGACGGACGATCGCCCCGGGTCCGGCCGACCGGCCGGACCCGGGGCGATCTGCGCTGTGCCCGGTCGGGAGATCAGCCGGGGACCACGCATTCGAAGGCGTGGAGGTAGGGATTGACCGGGACGACCTTGCCGATCAGCAGCCCGGCGTCCGAGATCCGGCTGACCAGGCTCTCCCTGGTGTGCTTCGCACCGCCGACGTTAAGGAGCAGCAGCAGGTCCATCGCGGTGGTGAACCGCATCGACGGGGTGTCGTCGACGAGGTTCTCGATGACGACGACCCTGGCCCCCGGTCGGGCTGCGGCGATGACGTTGCGCAGGGTCCTGCGCGTGCTGTCGTCGTCCCACTCCAGGATGTTCTTGATGATGTAGAGATCGGCCTGGACGGGGATGGCCTCGCGGCAGTCCCCGGCCACGATGCGGGTCCGGCCGACGAGCGGCCCCTCGTCCCGCAGCCGGGCATCCGCCCGTGCCACCACACCCGGCAGGTCCATCAGGGTGCCGCGGAGCGACGGGTGCTTCTCCAGCAGGCTCGCCAGCACGTGCCCCTGGCCGCCGCCGATGTCGGCGACCGCGGACACCCCGGTGAGATCGAGGAGTTCGGCGACGTCCAGCGCTGACTGCATGCTGGAGGTGGTCATGGCCCGGTTGAAGATCTGGGCCGACTCGTGTGCCTCCTGGTGGAGGTAGTCGAAGAAGCCCTTGCCGTGCACGTCCGCGAAGACGCTCCTGCCGGTGCGCACCGCGTCGTCGAGGTGCGGCCAGACGTCCCAGGTCCAGGGCTCGGTGCACCACAGGCAGATGTCACGCAGGCTGTTCGGGTCGTCCTCGCGCAGCAGGCGGGACATCTCGGTGTGGGCGAAGTACCCGTCCGGGGTCTCGGCGAAGATCCCGTAGCAGGACAGGGCGCGCAGCAGCCGGAGCAGGGGCACCGGCTCGGTCTTCACCAGCGTGGCGAGCTCCTGCGCGGTCGCGGGCGTCTCGCCCAGCGCGTCGGCGACGCCCAGCCGGGCCGCGGCGCGCACGGCGGCGGCGCGGGCCGCCCCGAAGGCGATCTCGCGCAGCTGCATGGCCGGCTGAGGGGGAGTGACGGGGTGCGGGACGGCGGCGTGTGCGGGGGTCGGTGCGGGAGTGGGACTCACAGTGGTCATGCTGTTTTCGCTTCTCCTCGTGCGGGGGTGCACCGGTCAGCACATCCCTGCCGGTGTGGACTTCTTGCAGACGTTGGCGACGAAGGTGTTGTTCTTGCCGGTGTCCCCATTGGCCAGGTCGGCCGGCTTGTTGCCGAGCGAGACATTGCCGCTGATGGTGTGACCGGTGTTCTTCGTGCCCACGAAGCTCTTGAACAGCACGACGCCGCCGGACATCGGCGTGGTGCCGACGTTGTTGCTGATCGTGTTCGAGCGCACCTGGGTGTCCGCGGCGCCGGTGAGGACGATGCCGGAGCCCTGGATGGCGGGCAGCCGTTCGGTCTTGGCACAGTACTTGTTGTTGTCGGTGATCTGGTTGGACCGGATCGTCATGGCTCCGGCCTGCGGCTTGCCCTCGTCGCCCACGACGAAGACGCCGTTGCAGTTGCCGGTGAAGGTGTTGTCGTGGACCGACAGGTTTCGTACACGCCTTGCGGTGAAGCCGATCCGGTTGTTCGCCAGTGTGTTGTCCTGGATCTCGGTGCCGCGGGTGTCGGTGGCGCCGCCCTCCTCGTCGACGGTGTTCGCGACGAAGAGGCCCGCGTCGCCGTTGGCACGGGCGATGTTGCCCGTGAACTGGCCGCGGGTGGAGCGTTCCTGGGCGATGCCCCAGACGCCGTTGCGCTCGGAGGTCACCCGCCGGACGGTCAGCTGGTCCGTCCAGGAGGCCCAGACGCCGTTCTTCTTGAATCCGGATACGGTGACCGAGTCGATGGTCACGCCGTCGACGGTCCGGCCCTTCTTGCCCAGGACGCAGATTCCGCTGCCGGCCTTCGCGCAGGCGTCGGTGGACTGCTTCTTCGCCGTCGGGGGCTTGATGACGGTCCGGCTGCCGAGGCCGCGCAGGGTCAGGCCCTTCTTGTCGATCACGACGGTCTCCCGGTACGTGCCGGGCATGACGACGACCGTGTCACCGGGCTCGGCGGCGTTCACCGCCTTCTGGATCGACCCGCCGGGGTGCACCACACGCGGGCTCGCGACGGAGGCGGACGGAACTGCCGTCCCGAATACCGCGGCCGAGACCACGAGTCCCGCGGCCGAGACGACCGCGACAGAGACAAGGCTCATGATGTGTCGTTTCCTCATGAGCCGACGCTATGGGCGATTTCCCCCCATTGCCACATAGTGTGAGCGGTCGGGCACGGGGCGTGCCTGAATGGCTCAGTCCGAGGCCGCCGCCCGGTGCGCGGAGCGGACGTACAAGGGTGCATTCGGGTGATTCGGGCCGGGGTGCCATCCGGGTGAGGCGCGGGTCACGGGTCCCGGTGCCTCAGTCCTCGGGCCCGGGCCGGGGCGCGACGACCGAGCGGGCCCATCGGTAGTCGGCCTTGCCGCTCGGTGAGCGCTGGATCTGCCGGGTGATCACCAGTCGGCGGGGGATCTTGTAGCCGGCCAGCCGGGTCCTGCAGTGCGCCTGTACGTCGCCGAGCGAGGGCTCGGCCGCCCCTTCGCGCAGCTGCACCACTGCCGCGACGCGGTTCCCCCACCGTTCGTCCGGCACCCCGGCGACCAGCGCGTCGTACACATCCGGATGGGCCTTCAGTGCCTCCTCGACCTCCTCGGGGTACACCTTCTCGCCCCCGGTGTTGATGCACTGCGAGCCCCGGCCGAGGACCGTGACGATGCCGTCCGCGTCGACGGTCGCCATGTCGCCGAGCAGCACCCAGCGTTCCTCATCCCTGTGGAAGAAGGTCTCCGCGGTCTTTCGCGGGTCGTTGTAGTAGCCGAGCGGTACATGGCCGCGCTGGGCGATCCGTCCTTGCCCGCCCGGGGCCACCGGCTCGTACGTCACCGGATCCACCACCGTCGTACGGGAGTTGACCTGGAGCCGGAAGCCCTTCTCCGGGCCCGAGTCCGCCGTCGCCGTGCCGTTGAAGCCGGACTCCGACGAGCCGAAGTTGTTCAGCAGCATCACCGTGGGCACCAGTGCCTGGAACTCCGCACGCACCGAGTCCGACATGATCGCGCCCGAGCTGGAGACGGAGAACAGCGACGAACAGTCGGTGCCCTTCAGTGGCCCCTTGAGTGCGTCGATCAGCGGTCGCAGCATCGCGTCGCCCACCAGGGAGACGCTGGTGACCTTCTCCTTCTCGATCGTACGGAGCACCTCCTGGGGCACGAACTTGCGGTGGACCACGACCCGTTGGCCGAAGTTGAACCCGATGAACGCGGTGAGCGTCGAGGTGCCGTGCATCAGCGGGGGAGTGGGGAAGAAGGTGATCCCTTCGCCGCCCGCGGCCACCCGCTCGGCCAGCTCCTGCGGGGTCTTCACGGCCTCGCCGGTCGGCGCACCGCCGCCGAGGCCGGAGAAGAAGAGGTCCTCCTGGCGCCACATCACGCCCTTGGGCATGCCGGTGGTGCCGCCGGTGTAGATGATGAACTGGTCGTCGGCCGAGCGTGGCGGGAAGCCGCGCTCCGGGCTCCCCGCCGCCTCGGCATCCGCGAACGCCACAGCGTCGGGACCGCCGGCACCGGCCGGTGACGCCCCCACCCGGATCAGGTGACGGAGCGTCGGGGCCTTCGGGACCGCGGCCGAGACCCGTGCGTCGAACTCGGCGTCGAAGACCAGTGCCACCAGATCCGCGTCACGGTAGAGGTAGGCCAACTCCTCCTCGACGTAGCGATAGTTGACATTGACGGGGACGATGCGGGTCTTGAGGCAGGCCAGTACCGACTGGAGGTACTCGACCCCGTTGTAGAGATGCAGCCCCAGATGCTCGCCGGGGGAGATGCCCGCCCCGATCAGATGGTGGGCGATACGGTTGGCGGCCGCGTCCAGCTCCGCGTACGTCAGGCGGCGTTCCGCACCCGTACCGGGGTGGTCGAGGCAGACGAGCGCCTCGCGTTCCGGGACCGCGTCGACGACCGACTCGAACAGGTCGGCAAGGTTGTATTCCACCGTTCCTCCTGACCCCGGAAGCTGACTGGCTCGGCGGTCATTAGAGCGCCGGGCGGCACAAGTGGGAAGGGGCGCCGTAGAAGAAAACTGACTGACTGTCAGAAAACTCTTGAACTGCAACCCCGCCTACTGCAACCTGTTCTAGGTCTTGAGACGGGAGGCAGGCAATGGGTGGTACGGAACACCTCACCGTGCAGCGCGAGGGCGCCACGCTGGTGCTCACCTTGAACAGACCGGAGGCGAAGAACGCGCTCTCGCTGCCGATGCTGGTCGGGCTGTACGACGGCTGGCTGGCGGCGGACGAGGACGACACGGTCCGCTCGGTCGTCCTCACCGGCGCGGGCGGCAGCTTCTGTGCCGGCATGGACCTCAAAGCCCTGGCGGGCAAGGGGATGGAGGGCGAGCAGTACCGCGACCGGATGACCGCCGATCCCGATCTGCACTGGAAGGCGATGCTGCGCCACCACCGCCCGCGCAAACCGGTCATCGCCGCCGTCGAGGGCCACTGCGTGGCCGGAGGCACCGAGATCCTCCAGGGAACCGACATCCGCATCGCCGGGGCGGGCGCCACCTTCGGGCTCTTCGAGGTCAGGCGCGGCCTCTTTCCCATCGGAGGGTCGACAGTAAGGCTGCCGCGCCAGATCGCCCGCACCCACGCCCTCGAAATGCTCCTCACCGGACGCCCGTACAGCGCCGAGGAGGCCGCCGCCATCGGGCTGATCGGCAGGGTTGTCCCCGACGGCACCGCACTGGAACAGGCGCTCGCCGTCGCCGAGCAGATCAATGCCTGCGGACCGCTCGCCGTCGAAGCCGTCAAGGCCTCCGTGTACGAGACCGCCGAGCTGACCGAGACCGAGGGCCTCGCCGCGGAACTGAAACGCGGCCGGCCGCTCTTCGCCACCGACGACGCCAAGGAGGGCGCCCGCGCCTTCGCAGAGAAGCGCCCGCCCGTCTACAGGCGCGCCTGAGCCAAGGAGGCCGACCGTGCCCGACATCCTCAGCGCACCGCTGGTGGTCGCATTCCCCTTCACCCGCTCCCTCGGACCGGTCCAGAGCGCCTTCCTCACCGGGCTGCGCGAACGCACCGTCCTCGGCGTGCGGACCGGCGACGGAAAGGTCCTGGTCCCGCCCGTCGAGTACGACCCAGTCACCGCGCAGGAGATCCGCGAGCTGACCGAGGTCGCCGCCACCGGCACCGTCACCACCTGGGCCTGGAACCCCGCCCCGCGTCCCGGCCAGCCCCTCGACACCCCCTTCGCCTGGGTCCTCGTCCGGCTGGACGGCGCCGACACCGCCCTGCTGCACGCCGTCGCCGCGCCCGGTCCGGAAGCCGTCCGCACCGGCATGCGGGTACGGATCCGCTGGGCCTCCGAGCGGACCGGCGCCATCACCGACATCGCCTGCTTCGAGCCGTACGACGCGGAGGCAGGCAGGCCGGCCCCGCACAGCGGCGAGTTCACCGACCCCGTCCACGGCATCGTCACCCCCGCCCGGCTCGACTACCGGTACACGCCCGGCCGCGCCCAGAGCGCGTACCTGGGCGCACTGTCCGAGCGGCGCACCGTCGGCGAGCGCTGCCCGTCCTGCGACAAGGTCTACGTACCGCCCCGCGGCGCCTGTCCCACCTGCGGTGTCGCCACCGCCGAACAGGTCGAGGTCGGCCCGCGCGGCACCGTGACCACGTACTGCATCGTCAACATCAAGGCTGCTCACACGGCGAATCTCGACATCGAGGTCCCGTACGTCTACGCGCACATCGCACTCGACGGCGCGGACCTCGCACTGCACGCACGCATCGGCCAAATCCCCTACGACCAGGTGCGCATGGGCCTGCGGGTCGAACCCGTCTGGACCGAGGGCGGGCGTCACCCCGATCACTACCGGCCGACCGGGGAACCGGACGCCGACTACGACGCGTACAAGGAGCTGTTGTAGATGCGGGACGTAGCGATCGTCGCCTTCGCGCAGAGCGACCACCTCAGGCGCACCGACGAACTCTCCGAAGTCGAGATGCTGATGCCCGTACTCCACCGGGTCCTTGACACGACCGGTCTCAGGGCCGGGGACATCGGCTTCACCTGCTCCGGCTCCACCGACTACCTCGCGGGCCGCGCCTTCTCCTTCACCATGGCGCTCGACGGCGTCGGCGCGTACCCGCCGATCTCCGAGTCCCATGTGGAGATGGACGGCGCGTGGGCACTCTACGAGGCATGGGTGAAGATCCTGACGGGCGAGGCCGACACCGCGCTCGTCTACGCCTACGGAAAGTCCTCATCCGGTGAGGTGCGCGACGTACTGACGCGCCAGCTCGATCCGTACTACGTCGGCCCGCTGTGGCCGGACTCCGTCGCGCTCGCCGCACTCCAGGCGCAGGCGCTGATCGACGCGGGCGAAACCGACGAGACCGCACTCGCCGCGATCGCCGCCCGCAGCCGCGCCGCCGCCGTGGACAACCCGCACGCCCAGCTCAAGGGCCCGGTCCCGGCCGGTGAGTACGTCGTGCGGCCGCTGCGGACCGGCGACTGCCCGCCGGTCGGCGACGGCGCCGCAGCCGTGATCCTCGCGGCCGGTGACACCGCACGGGCCCTGTGTCCCCGCCCCGCCTGGATCCGCGGCATCGACCACCGCATCGAGGCCCACAGTCTCGGGGTACGAGAGCTGACCCGGTCGCCGTCCACCCGGCTCGCCGCCGAACGCGCCGGTGCCTTCGAACGGCCCGTGGACACCGCCGAGTTGCACGCCCCGTTCACCTCCCAGGAGGTGGTCCTGCGCAAGGCGCTCGGGCTCGACGACAGCGTCACCGTCAACCCGTCCGGTGGCGCGCTCGCCGCCAACCCCGTCATGGCCGCCGGGCTGATCCGCCTCGGCGAGGCCGCGGCCCGCATCCACCGCGGCGAGTCCGACCGCGCGCTCGCCCACGCCACCTCCGGGCCCTGTCTCCAGCAGAACCTGGTCGCCGTCCTCGAAGGGGAGAGCGCTCATGCCTAAGGAGCCCGTGGCCGTAGTCGGCATCGGCCAGACGAAGCACGTCTCCGCCCGCCGGGACGTCTCCATCGCCGGACTCGTCCGCGAGGCTGCCGTCCGCGCCCTGGAGGACGCCGCCCTGACCTGGGCGGACATCGACGCCGTCGTCATCGGCAAGGCACCCGACTTCTTCGAGGGCCTGATGATGCCCGAGCTCTATCTCGCCGACGCCCTCGGCGCGGTCGGCAAACCCATGCTCCGCGTGCACACCGCCGGCTCGGTCGGCGGCTCCACCGCACTCGTCGCAGCCAACCTGGTCTCCGCGCGGGTACACCGCACGGTCCTCACACTCGCCTTCGAGAAGCAGTCCGAGTCCAACGCCATGTGGGGCCTGTCGCTGCCCATCCCGTTCCAGCAGCCGCTGCTGGCCGGCGCGGGCGGCTTCTTCGCCCCGCACGTGCGCGCGTACATGCGCCGCACCGGGGCACCCGACACGGTCGGCTCCCTCGTCGCGTACAAGGACCGCCGCAACGCGCTCAAGAATCCGTACGCGCACATCCACGACCCCGGCATAACCCTTGAGAAGGTCCGCTCCGCACCGATGCTCTGGGACCCGATCCGCTACTCCGAGACCTGCCCGTCCTCCGACGGGGCCTGCGCGATGATCCTCACCGACCGTGCCGGAGCGGACCGTTCCCCGCATCCGCCCGCCTGGATGCACGGCGGCGCGATGCGCAGCGAACCCACACTCTTCGCAGGCAAGGACTTCGTCTCGCCGCGGGCGGGCAGGGACTGCGCCGCCGATGTGTACCGGCAGGCGGGAATCAGCGACCCGCGACGCGAGATCGACGCCGTCGAGATGTACGTGCCGTTCTCCTGGTACGAACCCATGTGGCTGGAGAACCTCGGCTTCGCCGAGGAGGGCGAGGGCTGGAAGCTCACCGAGTCCGGCGCCACCGAACTCGACGGAGACCTCCCGGTGAACCCCTCGGGCGGGGTGCTCTCCACCAATCCCATCGGCGCCTCCGGCATGATCCGCTTCGCCGAAGCAGCGCTGCAGGTACGGGGACAGGCGGGCGCGCACCAGGTGGAGGGGGCGCGAAGGGCGCTCGGTCATGCGTACGGCGGCGGGGCGCAGTTCTTCTCCATGTGGCTGGTCGGAGCCGAACCGCCCACCCACTGACGGCAGGCGGAACCCGGACCGGAGGAACCCTGAACCGCAGCCTGTCCCGGGCCGCCGACGGTGGCTAGTCTTTGGCCCGGGACGAACAAGTGGGAGGAGCCGACGTGGCGGAGAGCACCACCCAGCAGCCCTTCGCGGGCTGGGACAAGCCGGACCTCGATCTCAGCAACGCGGACTGGCGATCGGGCAGTCAGGGTACGGGCGATGTCCAGATCGCCTTTGTCGAAGGGTTCATCGCGATGCGCAACGCCGGCAAACCCGGCAGCCCGTCGCTGATCTTCACCCCGGCCGAATGGCGCGCCTTCGTGGTGAACGCCCGCGACGGCGAGTTCGACCTGACCTGAGGACCGGACGCCCGGCACCGGCCTTCGGGCCGCGGCAGCCGCGCTCCCGGAGGTCCGCAGGCCCTCCCTCGTGCTTAACGGCTCACGCCGTAGCTACCATTACATCCGTGTCCGACACCCGCCTTGCGCTCGACCTCGCACTCACCATCCGCCACGACGGGCGCGGTGGTGTCGCCGACGACCTCGACACCCCGGAGGGGCTGACCCACTGGGTGCGCGAGCGGTCCGGTCTGCTCGGCGACGCGTCGGGCGGCGGGGGCTGGGCGGCCGACGCACAGAGCCTGGAAGCCGTACGGTCGCTGCGCGCCGCCGTTCGGGCGCTCTTCGCGTACGCCGTACGCCCCGGCGAGCCGAGCCCCGCCGATGCCGGACGGCTGCCGCCCTTGGAGGAGGCGCTGCGCAGGCTCAATGCCACCGCTGCCACGGTCGCGACCGTGCCCCGCCTCGACTGGGCGCCGGACCACGACCCCGTCGCCCATCATCACCCGGTCGGCAGAGCGGCGGGGCAGAGCGCCCTGCCTGCCGCGCTCGCCCGTGCAGCCATCGGCTTCCTCGCCGGACCGGACCGCACGGCGCTGCGCGCCTGCCACGCCCCTCGCTGCGTGCGCTACTTCGTCAAGGAGCACCCCCGCCAGGAGTGGTGCAAGCCGTCCTGCGGCAACCGCGCCCGGGTCGCACGTCACCACGAGCGCCACCGCGCCACGTAGCGTGGTGACCGTGACAGGCGAGCGCGATCTTCGAACCCTGCTGAGCGGTATGCGGCCGGAGCTGAACCCGGGCCGCTATGCCTTCACCACCGTGCCCGACGGTGCGATGCCCGAGGGCGTCACTCCGGTCGTCACGGTCACCGAGCCCGAGGGACTCACCCTGGTGCTGCCGGAGACGGAAGCCGTAGCGGCCGGGCTGCGGTACGACTACGTGGCGGGCTGGATCACCCTCCGTGTCCACTCCGCGCTGGACGCGGTGGGCCTCACCGCCGCCGTGTCCCTGGCACTCACCGATGCCGGGCTGAGCTGCAATGTGGTGGCCGGCTTCCACCACGACCACCTGTTCGTCCCCTACGACCGGGCCGCCGAGGCCGTCGGTGTGCTGGAGGCGCTGGCCACGGAATCCGGCCAGGACTGAGCGCGGGGGCCGGCCGGAGCCCGGACCGCGGACCCGGATGCGCCCCGGGCGGCGCGGACCCGGCTCCGCAACGTGAGCCCGGACACGTAACATGTCTGCATGTCCTTCCTCCGCCGCCGTAGCGCCGCCACACCCGCGGGCCCCGACTTCGACGTCCTGGCCATGGACCCGGGCGACTGGCCCGGAAACCTCGGCGCCGGTCTGCTGCCCGCGCCCGACGGCAGCTGTCAGGGCGTCTTCCTGCGCTACGACCTGTTCGGAGGCCGCGGCCCCGCGATGATCATCGGCAATCTCCCGGAGGGCTCGCCCGCCCGAGAGACCGAGGAGGGCCAGATCCCGTTCGAGGTCGCCCAGCTGCTGCTCGCGCTGGAGAACGACGAACCGGTCGAGGTCACCGGCACCGAGGACATGCCGGTGATGCAGGGCGACAACCTGCTGATCGTCCGCCGCGTCAAGCTCTCCGAGAGCCGGATCTCCTGCGTCCAGTTCGACCGCAGCGACGGCGTGCTCGTCACCATCGCCAGCTGGGACCGGCCGATCACGGACGATCTGTACACCCTGCTGAAGCCCCTGCCCGCCGAGCTGTTCCAGCAGGGCTGACCCTCAGGCCCGCCGCGCGGTGAGCACGACGGGCCGTAGCCGCGAAGCAAGCGGGCGCTACACGCCAACGGCCGAGGGCCGGGCGAACAGCGCGGTCACCCGCGCCGCCGAGACACCGAACCCCGTGGGACCGCTGATGTGCCACGGGGTGCCTGAGCCCCGCCGCAGATCCTGCTCGCGGTAGCGCCGGCAGTCCCGGTGCCAGATCAGGATGCCCGCGATCCAGTGCTTGAGCTCCTGCACGTACCCGGCCAGGATCTCCCTCGCCTCGGCGCCCAGTTCGAAGTCGTCGTACAGCACCGGGAGTTCCCGCTCCGCGACGTGCAGGAACTGCCGCAGCCGCGATTTCATCAGGTCGTACACGATCTCCACGGCGGTCGGATAGTCCACCCCGAAGAAGTTCTGCACGACGAGGACCCCGTTGTGCACCTCGCCCTCGTACTCGATCTCCTTCTGGTACGAGAACAGGTCGTTGAGCAGACACGCGTAGTCCGACGCCGCGTTCTCCAGCGAGCGCAGCGGACCGCTCCGGTAGATCTCCTGCGGCACCTTCCTGCCATGACCCAGCCGGCACAGGCTCATCGTGAGATCCGAGCCGAAGGTCTTGCGCCGCATCTCGACATAGTCCACCGGGTCAGGAATGCGGTTCTGCGCCTGGTTCGCCAGCTCCCACAGCCAGCTCGCGGTCATCTCCTCGACCGCGGTGCGGAAGGCGCGGCGCCCGCTCGCGTCCATCGGAGCCGCCGTCTTCACCCAGAGATCGGCCAGCCCCCGCTCCAGGGCATTGACCGGATCCGGCGTCCCGGACCCGTCCAGCGGCATGAACAGCGACAGACGCTCATTGGCCAGCTTCGCCCCCGCCAGGTCACGGGCCCGCCCGTGCACCACCGGGAACCAGTCGTCGCCGTAAGTCCCCCAGGTCAGCCACTGTGAGGAGAGATCCAGCTCATCCGGTGTCGCATCCGGATGCAGCCCCGCCGCGCAGAGCGGCAGGTCGATCGCGACGAGCCGCTCCCGGTCCCAGATGTGCGAACCCGGCACACCCGGTTGCGCCTCCAGGATGCCCATACGGTCCGCCCAGTCGACGATCCGGACCCGCGCCCCGTCCAGATGCGGGCTGAGCGTCGTACCGAACGGCAGCTCGAAGTCGGGCAGCAGGGACGGGCCGACATGCTGATACGGCACATGGGTGTGGCTGCGCAGCCGGGCGGCCTCCGAGCGGGCAGTGAACCGGACCGACGCCGCGGCCATACCGAAGCCGGGCACGGCCTCACCGGCCCCGCCGCCGTTCATGTAGCGGCTGGAGCGCATGTGCCACTCATGACCGCCCGACTGCCAGTCCTGCAGCCCCTTGACGTAGGCGAGAACCGCCGCCGTGTCCGCCGGATCGAGGCCCTTCTGCGCGCAGAGCGGGCCGAGTTCGGTGAGGGCGGTGTTCTCGAACTGCTGCAGCCGCGACGTCAGGAGATCGTTCACCGCGTCGGCGGCCTCCTGTGTGGAGCAGCCGAGGAAATGCTCGAGTACCAGCACACCATTGCTGTTCTCACCCTCGTCCTCGACCTCCCGCTGGTACGAGAAGAGGTCGTTGCGCAGATGCACGCCGTCGGAGAACGCATCCCGCAGCACCCGCAGCGCACGCTCCTCGGCCACCGCCTCGGGAACCTCCGCGCCCGCCGCGTACTCCACGAGACCCGCCGACCACGGGGCGCCGCCCACCTTGCGGCGCATCTCGATGTACTCGACGGGGTTCGCGATGCGTCCCTCGTTGATGTTGGCGAGCTCCCACAGCGACTCGTCGAGCAGGTTCTTAGTCGCCTCGGCGAACCGGACCCGCCAGGCGTCGGACATGCCCGGCACCGTCCGCGCCCACAGATCGGCCAGTCCCGCCTCGACCGGATTCGTCGGCTCCGGCATCTGCGCGCCACGGTCCATCGGCATGAACGCCGGCAGCCGGTCCAGATACCGTTTGCCGCCCTCACGGTCGGGAGTGCGCTTGAACAGCTCCAGGAAATGGTCGTCGAAGAAGAAGACCCACACATACCAGTCGGTGACCAGCGAGAGCGCCTCGGACGAGCAGTCGGGATGGGTGTACGCACACAGCAGCGCGTAGTCGTGGGAGTCCAGGTCCTTCTCCTCCCAGATGCCCGAACCCTCCAGCATCCCTATGCTGCGCGCCCACTTCCTGGTGTGCTGTCGTGCCTCCTCGACATGGACGTTGAGCCGTGCCGGGTAGGGAACGTAGAAGTCCGGCAGGGTGAAGGGCTGAGCCATGTGCGTCCGGCCTTTCCGAGATCTCCGTGCGTACGTCGCACGGACCGGTCGTGTCCGCGCGAGCACTACCCTTCGGCCGTTCGGGGCACGCACATCCAGGATTAGTCACACAAAAAGTGCGCTCTTTCGTGGCGGGCGAGCGCATTCGGCGATCTGCCGGCCACATGCGTAAAACCCAGGTAACGCGGCGCCGTCAGCAGCTGGTCGTTTCTTTCCCACCGCAGGTCAGGACCCCTGCCACTGGTCTGGTCCACTGGTTCGACGCACGGCCCCCACTGAGCCCTTGACGTGCTGTCACCTCAGGTCGGAGAGTGTGCGCGCACAGCGGAACGGTGAGATCGGATCACGCACGGCTCCATCACGCACGGCTCCAAGAAGGGTTGTCATGACGTCCAAGCAGAGGACCGGACTCGCACTCGCGTTGACCACGGTCGGCGCACTGAGCATGACGCTGCTCAGTCCTGTGGCGCAGGCCGGTGCGGACGGGGTGCGGCCGGAATGCCCGCGCGGCCTCGAATGCGACTGGGTACCGGCGGCCTACCAGCAGACGGGTGACCCGGCCGACAAGGAGTCGTACGGGAACTACGACACCTCGGACCGGCCGCACAGCAACAAGATCAGGTTCATTGTTCTGCATGACACCGAAGAAGACTTCGACACCACTTTGAACATCTTCCAGAACCCGCTGAAGCAGACCTCCGCCCACTATGTGGTGCGCTCGGCCGACGGGCATGTGACCCAGATGGTCAAGGGCAAGGACGTCGCCTGGCAGGCGGGCAACTGGTATGTCAACACCCACTCGATCGGCATCGAGCAGGAGGGCGTCGCCGTCGAGGGCGCCAAGTGGTACACCCCCGAGATGTACCGCTCGACCGCCAAACTGGTGCGCTATCTCGCCGCCAAGTACGACATCCCGCTCGACCGCCAGCACATCATCGGCCACGACGGTGTGCCGCCCACCAGCGCGTCCGGCACCAAGAACATGCACTGGGACCCGGGCACCTACTGGGACTGGAACCACTTCATGACGCTGCTCGGCAAGCCCACCGTGCCGAGCGCCCCCAGGGGCAGCGAACTCATCACCGTCAACCCGGACTTCAAGAAGAACAAGCAGGCGTTCCGCGACTGCGAGAAGGGCGTCGACCTGCCGGTCCAGGGCTCCAGCGCCGTCCCGCTCCACACCGGACCGTCCACCGACGCACCGCTCTTCTCCGACCCGGGCCTGCACACCGACGGTTCGCCCGGAACGAACTGCGCCGCCGACTGGGGCAGCAAGATCAGCGCCACCCAGCAGGCCGTCGTCGCGGACCGCGCCCCCGGCTGGACGGCCATCTGGTGGTACGGGCAGAAGGCCTGGTTCCAGACCCCGGCCCATACCCGCACCACCACGTCCACCTCCGGCTACGTGGTCAAGCCGAAGGCGGGCCGTACGGAGGTGCCGGTGTACGGGGTCGCGTACCCGGAGAAGTCCGAGTACCCCGCGGACTTCGCGGACCAGCGGGTGGGGTCGCCGCTGCAGTACACCATCAAGGCCGGCCAGTCCTACCCCGGCGGCGGTGAGGCACCCACGGGCTTCTTCTATGCCCCGACGATCGACGCCTCGTACCCGCTCGACCACTCGTACTTCAGCGGCAAGGAGAAGTACGTGACGGTGCAGATCGGCCACCGGATCGCGTTCGTGAAGGCGTCCGACGTGGACATCGTGCGCGCGCACTGAGGAAGCACCGGCCCCGCACGCGTTCGGCGTGCGGGGCCGGTGGCGTACGACAGCGCGCTGCGGGCCCGGTGTGTCGGCACCGGACCCGCAGCGCGCGTCCCCCCTCGGAAGGGTCAGCGTGTGCCGACCGCGGCACGCACGGCCCGGCGGGCCATCGCGCAGTCGTCGTGCAGCCGGCGCAGCAGCAGCCGTTGCTCCTCGCTCGACGTGAGCGCGCCCGGCCGGTCCTGTCCGGCGCCCGGGGGCACCGGCTCCCGCATGGCCCGCTGGACGGCCGTCTCGTAGGTACGGATCTCCCGCGTCAGCACCAGCATCAGGTTTACCAGGAACGCGTCCCGCGAAGCGGGCCCCGCGGCCTGTGCCAGCTGGCTGATCTGACGGCGAGCCGCCGGTGCGTCGCCCAGGACCGCCCAGAGCGTCGCCAGGTCGTAGCCGGGCAGATACCAGCCCGCGTGCTCCCAGTCCACCAGCACCGGACCCGTCGGTGACAGCAGGATGTTGGAGAGCAGCGCGTCACCATGACAGAACTGCCCCATGCCCTGACGGCCGCCCGCGTGCGCCAGTCCGTGCAGCAGCTTCTGCAGATCGCCCAGATCGCGGTCGGTGAAAAGCCCCAGTTCGTGATAGCGGGCGATGCGCGAGGCGTAGTCCAGCGGCGCGTCGAAGAGACCCGGAGCCGGCCGCCACGCGTTGACGCGGGTGATCGCGCCGAGTGCGGCCCGCACATCGGCGCGGGGCGGCGCCTCCGACGGGTGGCGGGTCAGCGCGGCCACCCGGCCGGGCATCCGCTCGATCACCAGGGTGCAGTTCTCCGGGTCGGCCGCGATGAGCCGGGGTACCCGCACAGGCGGGCGGTGCCGGACGAACGCACGATATGCAGCTATTTCGTGCCGGAACCGCTCCGACCACGCGGGGGAGTGGTCCAGTAAACACTTGGCGACCGCGGTGGTGCGACCGGTGGAGCCGACGAGGAGCACGGAACGGCCGCTGCGGCGCAGCACCTGCACCGGATTGAACTCCGGGCAGATCCGGTGCACCGAGGCGATCGCCATCCTCAGCTGGGCGCCCTGCGGGCCGGACAGGTCCAGCCGCCCGCTGAGCGGCGGGCCGCCGAGCCCCGTCGGCCGCCGCGGGCGGACCGTGCCGGGTACTGGCGCGGCGGGGTGCGGAGCAAGGTACGGTCCGCCGCCCGCCCCCAGGGGACGAAGCGGTCGGGGCGGGGCGGTCACGGAGGACGATGCTGTGTACATGGGCGAGACAGATCCCTTCGTGCGCCGACAAGTTGCGTACACCGCCCCGGCCGGCGGCCGATCGGCACCCTGGGGAGTACCTAGGGCTGCCGGGCGGGGTGGCGCTTTCCTACCTGACACCGGACCGCGGGTGGCAGACCATCTGGCGCACCCTGGCGAACCCTGGCGAATAGTCGCAAGGCATCTGACAGGGGGTTACTGTCAACACAGCCGAGAACCTGGGGGCTTGACGTGACCGGAGAACCCAACACCCGCCTGTCCGACCTGTTCGGCCTTGCCGGCTGGTCCAAGGGCGAACTCGCGAGAATGGTGAACCGGCAGGCGGCGGCCATGGGCCACCCGCAGCTGGCCACCGACACCTCGCGGGTGAGGCGTTGGATCGACATGGGGGAGTCCCCCCGCGATCCTGTGCCCAAAGTGCTGGCTGCCCTGTTCACCGAGCGGCTCGGTCGTGTCGTGACCATCGAGGACCTCGGGTTCGGCCGACGCGGGCGTGCGGGGAAGCGGCAGGAGGTCGGGAAGCAGCACAATCCCGACGGACTGCCGTGGGCGCCCGAGCGGACGGCAGCGGTCCTCACCGAATTCACGGGAATGGACCTCATGCTCAACCGACGCGGCTTGGTGAGCGCGGGCGCCGCGCTCGCCGCAGGATCGACCATCACCGGCCCCATGCACGACTGGCTGCACACCGACCCTGTGCTGGCGGCCGATGCCCCAAGGATCGACGACCCTCTTTACGCGGACCAGGCCGGTTTCGACCGGTACGAGGCCGCGCCCATCGGCTCGGAGGAGATCGAGGCGCTCGAACGGTCCGTCGAGGTGTTCCGCGCCTGGGACGCCTCCCGGGGCGGCGGCCTCCAGCGCAAGGCCGTGGTGGGCCAGCTCAACGAGGTGGGCGGCATGCTCGCCTTCCGCCACCCCGAACACCTGCAGCGCCGTCTCTGGGGCGTCGCCGCCAATCTCGCCGTGCTCGCAGGGTGGATGTCCCACGACATCGGTCTCGAACCGACCGCCCAGAAGTACTTCGTCATCGCCGCCCATGCGGCGCGCGAGGGCGGCGACCGCCCCCGCGCGGGCGAGGCGCTCTCCAGGGCGGCCCGTCAGATGGTCCACCTGGGCCGTCCCGACGACGCCCTGGACCTGATGAAACTCGCCAAGTCCGGCTCCGGGGACATGGTGCTGCCGCGAACCCAGGCCATGCTGCACACCATCGAGGCTTGGGCGCAGGCGTCAATGGGCCGCGGCCAGGCCATGCGCCGTACCCTCGGCAAGGCCGAGGAGCTCTTCGTATCGGACAAGAGTGATGTGCCGCCGCCCAGTTGGATGCAGTTGTTCGACGAGGCGGATCTGCATGGCATGCAGGCCCTGGCTTTCCGTACGCTCGCCGAGCACGACCCCTCGGCCGCGATCGTGGCCCAGCGCCACGCCAAGCAGGCACTGGAGCTCCGGGCCAATGGACGCCAGCGGTCCAAGATCTTCGACTACATCTCGCTCGCCTCGGCGTGCTTCATCGCCGACGACCCCGAGCAGGCCGACCGCTATGCGCGGCTCGCCCTGGTGACGATGGGGGAGACCTCCTCGCACCGCACCTGGGACCGGCTGCGCGAGATGTACCGGCTGACGGGCCAGTTCGCGGGCTACGCGAAGATCGAGGACCTGCGCGAGGAGATCAAGCTCGCCATGCCGCAGAGCTCCATTATCAGGCAGTCCAGGCGCTCGTCGGAGTTCTGAGATGCGGGCGCCGCGATGATGGTCGTGAGAACACAGCACTCGTAGGCGGCTCGCTGGTTCCGCCGCTTCCGTACCGTGCCGTGTCCGGAGTTCCGCGTGTCGGTGTGCCTGCGCGTGTGTCGCTGTGCCCTACGCCCCGATCCGGGCGATCAGCACACACGCGTCGTCCAGGCGTTCGGTGCCTCCGAACTCCGCGACGACCGTCCGTACGCACTCCTGTGCCGTACGGGCCTGTGCGAAGTGCGGTGCGAGAGTGAGCAGCGCGTCCGGGCCCGCGCTCCGGTCGCTGTGACGGTTCAGTCCGTCGGTGTGCAGCACCAGCACATCACCGGGCAGCAGGGCGACCTCGTCCTGCTCGTACGCGACCCCGGAGGCCGCGCCGAGCAGGACGCCGTCCGGTGGCAGCAGCGGGCGCCCCTCTCCGCTGCGGAACAGCAGCGGCGCGGGGTGCCCCGCCTGTGCCCAGGCGAGGGTGCCCGTCGCCGGATCGAAACGGCAGCACACCGCACTGCCGAGAGCGGGCTGGACGGAGGATTCCAGCAGCTGGTTGAGATGCCCCATCAGGGCCCCCGGTTCGATCCCGGCCACGGCCATGCCGCGCAGCGCGCCCAGCAGCATCGCCATGGCCGAGGTGGCCTGGATGCCGTGGCCGGTCAGATCGCCGACCGTGAGGAGGGTCCTGCCGTCCGGCAGTTCCAGCGCGTCGTACCAGTCACCGCCGATCAGGGAGCTGGACTCCGACGGAAGGTAGTGGGCCGCGATGTCCAGCGCGCCCGCTCCCTGCGAAGGAAGCCGCAGCGAGCCCCGCCACGGGGGAAGAACGGCCTCCTGGAGCTCGACCGCCATCCGGTGCTCGGTCTGCGCCCTGTGCTGCCGGCGCCGTAGCGAGTCATGGGTCGTGCGCACCACTTGCTGGCTGCGCCGCAGTTCGCTGACGTCGCGCAGGACCGCCCACATGGAGGCCGTGCACCCGTCCGAGTCGAGGACGGGCTCGCCCATCATGTGGAGCGTACGCATCGTGCCGTCGGTCCGCAGAATGCGGAACTCTCCGTCTATCGGCTTTCCGTCGATCAGACAGTCCGTCACCAGAGCGGTGAGCAGGGGCTGGTCCTCGGCAAGGAGTACGGACGGAAGGTCGTCCAGCGAGAGAGGTCCGGCGTCGGGAGTCCTGCCGAAGATCTGGAACAGTTCCTCGGACCAGGTGACCTCATCGGTCAGCAGATTCCATTCGGCACTGCCCACCCGGCCGATCGGCGAACCGGGCCGCGGTACGTCGAAGGTCTCCTCCGCGGTGTCCTGTGCGGACGTCCCATTGGGCTGTTCCGGCGTCTCCGGTGGCAGGCCTTCCCTGAGCTGGCCCAGATGTGCGCCGAGATCGTCGAGATGGTGCACCGCCAGATCGCAGAGCGCGCGCTGCCAGCGCAACTGCGGGTCCTCCTCGTCGATCAGCACCGCGTCCTGCCGTACGGCATCCACGTCGCCACGCAGTCGACGGGTCCGGTTGATCAACGCATCGACGGCGTCGCGCTCGGGTGGCCGGGGGGCGGGGCGGTCCGCGGACAGATGGGACGGCATCTCGTACTCCGATACAGGCGCAGCGCGGCCAGGTCTGAAAGGTGGACCGTAGACGACTGTTGCACAGGCTGCGGGAGCCCGTAAGGGATTTGGCAACACTCGATGAGTTGTTGCTCCTGGCATATGTCACAGGCTGTGCGGAGCGCCGGTCCGTCGAACAGCCTTACTGGCGGCGGACATTGACGCAAGTCGACCGGCGCGCGCAGGCGGGCGTGCGCCCGTGCGCGCCGTTTCCGCGCGGCGTGCGCGGGCGGAACGGGGCATATGCGAGGGGGGTGTGCCGAGGGCGGAGGGGCGAAGGGATTCAGGGGCGGGAATGAGGCTGGACCCTCTCGCGTTACAGCACCAGAACGAAAACGACACCCATTCCCACCAGGTGGCGAGTGGGGTCGGAGCGAGAGAGTGGAGGCGCCCGTGGCGCGCAGTGAGACCCGGCCCGTAGTGACGCTCCGGTCGACAGCCGGAACCGGGCAGAGCTATGTGACGCGCAAGAGCCGTCGGAACAACCCCGACCGGCTGGTCCTGCGCAAGTTCGACCCCGCCGTGGGGCGGCATGTCCTCTTCCGTGAGGAACGCTGACCACTGCCCGTCCCCATCCGTCGATCCCCGTGCAGCAGTAAGGAAGGAATGCGCATGAAGCCTCGTATCCACCCCGTCTCCCGTCCGGTGGTCTTCCGCGACCGCGCTGCGGGGGCTGCGTTCCTGACCCGTTCGACCGCTGACGCGGATGAGCGGGTGATGTGGGAGGACGGGCGCAGCTACCCCGTCATCGACGTGGAGACCTCGTCGGCGAGCCACCCGTTCTACACCGGGACCAAGCAGGTGCTGGACACGGCCGGCCGTATCGAGCGGTTCAACCGCCGTTACGGCGGTGCGGCACCCGACGGAAGCTGATCCGTACCACCGGAAGTCCCGATTCCGTGCCGTGAATCACAGTCCGGGGTGCGGATTATCGGGAACGGAGCGCGGTGGTTTATCGTTCACCAATATGTGGATGTCGCGCATCGCGCCCACAACTGAGCCGCCCCGGCTGGATTCCCCCGATCCGGCCGGGGCTTCCCCTTTTCCCGTCGGGCCGGGGACGATCAGCCCTGCGTGGGCCTCCTCGGCACCGACTCGATCAACAGCGCGCCCATCGCAGGCACCACCGCCACCACAGCTGCTGAGCCCGGCCAGAGCCGTATCGCCAGCGCGGTCACGGCCGCCCCCACCACGACCGCGATCAGCCGGCCGGCCACCCAGGCATCCCCCCGGTCCCATGACCGCAGCGTCACGCGGCTGACGAGAGTGGTCAGAGTACCCGTGAAGTAATTGGTCGGTGTCGTGCGGATACGGCCCTGAATCCCCATGGCCATGGAGATGAGCACCAGCAGCCCCAGCCGGTCGCCGCCGGAGTCGGTCGGGTCCAGCGCCCACAGCACGGCCCCCGCCGCGAGCAGCGCCACCTCGATCAGCAGCATCACCGGCAGAGGCCACCGCCACCGCTCGCTCATCCACGCACCACACATGACCCCGACGCCGTACGAAACGAGCGCGGTGATCACGTGCGGGGCCACGCCGTGCTCACCGGCACCGGTGGCGGAAGCGCCCAGCAGTACCAGGTTCCCGGTCATCACCCCGGCGAAGACCTGGCCGACACAGATGAAGGCGAACGCATCGGCCGCCCCGGAAGCGGCCGACAGAAGCAGCAGGGCCCATTCGTCCCGTGGATCGCGTCCGGCGGGGAGGGGGGAAGTAGACACGCCTGCATTCTCGACTCGGTCCCGCCGAGGGGGCCGACTCGCAGCCCGCACGGCGCGCCGACCAGGGCGACTGCGGCCGACGGTGGCCACCGTCGGCCGCCCGGTGGCTGAAAACACTGTCCCGGTCCTGAGCGCACGAGGCAAGATCAGGGAATGACATGGACAGCACCTGATGTGAAGCGCACGCCCGGCTCACTCGTGGCCGGTGAGCGCGAGATGCTCACGGGCTATCTCGCGTGGTTCCGCAACACCCTCCTGCACAAGTGCGCGGGCCTGACCGGCGAGCAACTGGCCGAGCAGACGGTGTCGCCGTCGAACCTCACCCTTCTCGGGCTGATCCGCCACATGGCCAAGGTCGAACGCGTCTGGTTCCGGCAGCGGTTCGCCGGTCAGACGCTCGACCCCATGTACGACCCCGGGAAGGGCAAGGACGCCGACTTCGAGGACCTGGACCCGGCCCGTGCCCCGCAGGACTACGCGCGTCTCGTCGAGGAAGTCCGGCTGGCGGAGGAGATCGTCGCGGATGCCTCGTTCGACGACACCTTCACCCACGCCGGCGAGGTGTACTCGCTGCGCATGGTCCACGTCCACATGATCTCGGAGTACGCGCGCCACATCGGCCACGCCGACCTGCTGCGCGAGCGCATCGACGGTGTGACGGGGGGATGATGCGTCACTGACACGGGCCCGGCCCGGTATCCGCCCGGGCGCCCGGGCATTCCGGCCCGGGGCCGGCCGTGCAGGGGCCCGGTGCCGGGTCGAGCAGGGCGATGTCGGCCGCGAGAGCCGCGAAACGGTCCGTACCGACTCCGGCCGCCGCCACCCGACGGCGCAGGGCGGCGGCCAGAGCCGAGGAGGCGTCGGAGGCGGCGGCCAGTCCGGCGGGAGTCAGGGCGGCATAGGTCACCCGGCGGTCGGAGCGTGAGGGCCGCCGCTCCAGGAGGCCCGCCTCGCTGAGCCGGTCGACGACCTTGGTGGTCCCGGCGGTGGAGAACCCCATCAGCTGCGAGAGCTGGTTCATCGGGGCGGCGTGCTCCGGCACCGTCAGCAGGTACCAGAGGACCTGGAGCGACGAGGACGCCGCGTGCGAGGCCCGTTTTACGTCCGCGAGGAGCTGATCGTTCAGGCGCCGCAGACCGCTCTGCACGGTGTGCCACTGCAGCAGAAGCGCCGCGTCCTGCGCCGTCGGGCAGCCCTCGGCGCTCTCCGCCCGTGTGCCGTCTGCCATGCGGCCCTCCCCACCCTTGCGACGTGCGGTGATCTTCGTTCAAGGGTACGCGAACCAGTAAATATCTCGCTGGCTACCTAATTACCAGCATTTGGTTTTATGATTCAAGTATGCACCGCGAAGGCGCCGGCGCTACAGGACTCGACTGACCGAGAGAGCTGTGATTCGCATGTCCAACACCTCTGACACCACCCCCTCGACCGGCTCGGACGCCGTCGCCGCGGGACGCTGGATACTCGACAGGGAAGGTACGACCATCGCTCTGCGACACAAGGGGATGTGGGGTCTCGTCACGGTCAAGGGCGTCTTCAACGACGTCAGCGGCCAGGGCGAGGTCGGTGCGGACGGGGCGGTGCGCGGCTCCGTCACTCTGGCCGCGGCCTCCCTCGACACCGGTAACGCCAAGCGCGACGAGCACCTGCGGTCTTCCGACTTCTTCGACACGGACCGGTTTCCGTCGCTCGATTTCACCGTGGACAGCGTCGTCACCGATGCCGACGGCCGCGCGGACGTCTCGGGCGAGCTCACCGTCATGGGCAACGCCCGGCCGCTCGCCTTCTCGGCCCGTACGACGGAGTCCACCCCCACCGCGGTCACACTGAGCGCGGAGGTCGACATCGACCGTGCCGACTACGGGCTCACCTGGAACAAGGGCGGCGTGATCAAGGGGCTGGCCACGGTCGCGCTCACCGTCCGGTTCGTCCACCAGCCGGGCTGACCTGACCCGCGGCCGCGGGCGGTCGCGCCTCAAGAGCCGCTGCCTGCCCGGAGGTTGACTTGTGGAGCGGGCTCCCGGTGGCCCCGGTCCGTGACGTGGAAAACGCGGGTGCGCCGCGCCGCGCGCGATGCCTGTGCGCGGCAGCGACGTCCTGTACGGCTGCCGCGCTGACCACATGCAGCGGGCTCGCCCATACACCCTTTGGCGGAGTGGGCAGGAGCGTCTTCGAGCTCGCCTGTCTGCACTAACCCGGCGCGCGCGGCGAACTTCTCACCGCAAGGCTATGGGCATACGCGCTCCCGCCGTCTTCTCGGCGATGGACAAAGGCGAAAGACGAAGAAGGTTTCCCCGTGCGTTTGTACCGAATAGCGCTGTGGGCCACGGCTCCTATGGCAGTTCCTCTCATCGCGGTACCACCCGGTGTGACGACGGCCCGTTCCGTCGGTGTGACGACTCCGGAAGGTCCCCTCTCCGTGTGGCGGGCCGCAGCGGTCCCGGATTCGGCTGTCGATTCCGCACTGCCGTTCCCGGCCCTCGGGGCCACCTCGGTGGCATTCCGCCCCGCAGCGCCTCGGCCGGCCATCGTGTCGCGTACGCAGTGGCGGGCCGACGAGACGAAGCGCGACCGCCATGCCCACTACGCGAAAAAGGTGATGGCGGTCTTCATCCACCACACCGACACCCCGAACGGTTACGACTGCGCCGACGTCCCGCGTACCCTGCGCAATCTTTACACGGGCCAGACCCGTGACCGGAGCTGGGGCGACCTCGGCTACAACTTCCTCGTCGACAAATGCGGCACCATATACGAAGGCCGTGCGGGCGGGGCCGATCGCCCCGTCGTCGGCTCCCACACCCTCGGCTTCAACCAGGGCACCGTGGGGATAGCGGCGATCGGCACGTTCGGGTCGGGGACGACGGTACCGGCGGTCATGGAGCAAGCGATCGCGGCCCTCGCCGCCTGGAAGCTCGGTCTGAGCGGCATCGACCCCACCAGCAAGGTCCGGCTCACCTCGACGAATGACCAGAGCCGCTATCCCAAGGGCACGTCGACGGAGTTCGACGCCATCTCCGCCCATCGTGACGGCTTTGCCACCAACTGCCCCGGGGAGGCGCTTTTTTCACAACTCCCCGCGATCCGGACCATGGCCGCCAGGCTCCAGGGCAAGTCCCTGCGAGCACCTTCCGGCGCCGGCCTTCCGGCGAGCCTGCGCAACCTCCAGCTCAGCGGTCACTGACAACCGGTCTCGCAGGCAACTCTGCCGAGGGAACCCGGAACGGCCTGGTGCCGGTAAGCCGCCATCTCCCCGCACCGCGGCCTGCCGCGTGCGCAGGAGAGCGGCGATCCGGAAATATGCGCGCATTCCGCAGGGGTCGTCCCTTCCTGCGGACGCGGCCCCGTCCTGTCGCCCGTGGTACTTCCGGCCGGACCCATTCCGCGCGATGCCGCCGACGACAGCCATCGGTGCAGGCGAGCGCCACCTTCTCGGGTGTCCGGGAGCTCCGGCCGTACTCGCCCGGCCGACCTCCTCGATCGCCGACTCGCGCGTGAACGGCGGAGTGGGGGACGTGCGGTCGCGATCGCTGTCGTCGCGCGAGGCTTCTGCTTGCCTCGCCCGGACAGCGGCTCCATGGACTGTCATTGCAGGTCAAGGCAGGTGGGGCTGTAGTTGACGGGCATTCGGTACGACGATGCGCACCTCCGGTCGAGGCAGTGTCAAGGAAGACACGCCGTCATCAAGGGTGAGAGAGCGTCGGAAAGTCGCCCGTACAGGCTAAGCGTTTGTCAATTCGTCTTTTAATAAAGGAACTTGATATTTAGTCAGATTATCCGGAAATAGCAAATGGGTGTCTCGTGTACCCCGATCGGCGTCCCGGGGCCGACCCCGCCACGTGTCCGATATGACAGCTATCAGGACCGTAAGTACGTTCAATCTCGGGTCGGCTGCTCAGTCGACCTCTCTGAGACAGGAGAAGTGACATGGCTACCCGTTCCACTGTCGTTACCGCCGCTATCGCGGCTGCTGCGGCCCTGGCCGCCACCGGTATCACCTACGCCTCGGCCGCCACCACGGAGCCGGCCCAGGCAGCCCCTGTCGTCCAGCAGGCCACCGCCCCCATCTCGGCTCTCGGCGGCGAGTCCGGCCAGGGTGACCAGGGCAAGGGCAACGAGGGCAAGGGTGACGAGGGCCGTGGTGGCGGTGACCGCGGCGGCAAGGGCGGCGGCCACCACTACTACAAGGGCCGCATCCACATCAACGAGCGCACCTACAGCGCGGACGACGAGGGCGGCTGCGTCACCGTGGTCAGCGGGCTCGGTTCCAAGAGCCTCAACATCCGCAACGACAGCCACCGGACCGTCGAGCTGTTCAAGGGCGCGACCTGCGACAACGGTGCCCCGCTGGCCACCGTCGGTCCCTGGAGCTCCAGCGACGGCGTCTACCCGGGCCGTGTCCGGGGTGGCGTGAAGGTCTGGAACGGTGTCGTGGGCAGCTTCCGCGTCATCGAGCGCCACCACGGTGGCTTCGGTGGCGGCTACGGCGGCGGCGACTTCGGCGGCGGCGGTGGCGGCGGCTACGGCGACCGGTGACCGCGAGCCGTCACGACGGCCGGTAAGGGAGCATCACAACAAAGGCCGGTGATCGATTCACCCGCCTGACACAGAACCCCGGCCCGCCGGAATCGGGCCGGGGTTCTGTACGTCTGCGTACCCCAGGCTGTGCGTCCGTGCACCCCGGCCTGGGAAAAAACCGCTCAACGACGCTGTCCCCGGAGGGAGTTCCTGGTCCCGCCAGTTGAACAGCAGGGTGGCGACCATGAGGGGTCCGCGAGCGCGTGGGACACGTCCTGCCCGGTCAGGTGCTGGCTGCGGACGCGAAAGGCGCGGTCCTCGATGTGCATCAAGGGACGCTACTGGTCAGAGGGTGACGCCCTTTGTCATTCGCCTCGCCAGACATTGTCGAAGGCCGCCTCGTCGATGGCTCGCCGCTGCCGTTGAAATGCCAGATCCCTCAACGCGTCATCGAGGGCGGCGAGCACCGTCGCCACCGCGCCGTCGGACACGTCCGGGGAGTCGTCACTCGGCTTGTCGCGGATTCCGGCGGCCGCTGCCAGGGCGGCCAGGACGGGCTCGCCCGACGTCCAGCGGTCGGCCGCCTCACGGCGCGCGGGCGAATCGGCCAATACCGTCCGGCTGGTCCGGGCGGGCATCCAGCGAGGGCGGTGTTCCCGGGTGAGCTGCCCCTCTTCCTCAAGGGCGGCCAGATAGACCGTGGAAAGCCCGCGCCCCCTGCGCCACAGCCAGTCGTCGACCGACTCGTACGGCGGTTGCCGGACGAGCGACGAAGCGGCCTCGTTCAACAGGCGATCATCCATCACCGGCGGGTGAGCCGGCACGATCCTGTCGTCGTCCAGCCCGATGGCCTCGGCACCCAGGAGGTCGATCACCTCGGCCCCCGCGAGTGCGAGCGACAGATCGCCTCGCTCCAGATGGCGACTGCCCGCCATGTCGATGGCGGCGATCAACAGGTCCCGCGGTGTGGTCATGAATGGCTCCACGTCAGGGGCATCAGGAGCGATGCGTCGCTGAGCAGTTGGTCCGGCGCCCGGCATGACGCCGAGGGACAGGACCAGCTGTCGATACCGGTGGCCGTCGCGTTTTGTCGCACGGAATCGCTGCGCGTGGCCGACGGGTCCGAAGTCCGGTTCCCTCAGCCCGACACCGCTCTCCAGCTTACGGAACGCGCACAGCGGCTGCATCCCGCGCCGATCGCCGGGAGTGCGTGCCCCGACAGCGGTGTCGCAGATGGGCATGTCGCATCCGCGTCACCGGAGATCTGTGACATCGATGCCAGGCTCCCCCAATCCTGACTCAGCAGCACTGATGAACGGTGCATGAACGAAGGGGACAGGACTGATGGGATGGCCGATCCGCCTGACGGCGGCGATATCGACGATGGGGGTCCTGGCGGCTGCGGCTGTGCTTCCTGCGTCGGCGCAGCCGCAGGCCGGCAACGAATCCGGTGCGAGGAGCGACGGCGCTCCGCCGACCACGGTGAGGCTCATCACCGGGGACCGGGTGACGGTCGCCGCCGCGGCAGGCGGCAAGAACGTGGCTTCCGTGCAGCCCGGTCCCGGTCGTGAGGGCATCATCTTCCATACCGTCGAACAGGACGGGGACCTGATGGTTCTGCCGTCCGACGCGGTGGGGCCGGTCTCCACCGGAACGGTGGACCAGAAGCTGTTCAACGTGAGCGAGCTCATCGCCCAGGGCTTCGACGAGGCGCACACCGACTCGCTGCCGCTGATCGTCTCCCAGGCCGAGGGAACCTCCACCGCTGCCGTTGACGCTCTGTCAGCACTGCGGAAGACATCAGCCCCGTCGTACGAGTTGCGCAGCATCGACGCCCGGTCCCTGCGGGTCGACGCGTCCGATCTGAGCCGTCTGTGGCGGCAACTCGCGCCCACGAGCGGGAAGTTGGACGAAGCAAGGATCGCCGCCACCCCGAAGGTCTGGCTCGACGGCAAGGTCGAGGCCTCCCTGGACCGCAGCACCGCCCAGATCAACGCCCCTGCCGCCTGGAAGGCCGGGTTCGACGGGCATGGCGTCAAGGTCGCGGTCCTCGACACCGGTGTCGACGACGGACACCCGGATCTCGCCGGGCGGATCACCGACGCCAAGGACTTCTCCGGAGGCACCACCGGCACCCGCGACGCCTTCGGCCACGGCACGCACGTGGCGGCGACCGTCGGTGGCAGCGGCGCCGGATCCGGTGGCAGCCGCCGAGGTGTCGCCCCCGCTTCCGACCTCCTGATCGGCAAGGTGCTCGGCGACGACGGCAGCGGATCCGAATCCTCCGTCATCGCGGGCATGGAGTGGGCCGCCGCCGAAGGCGCCAAGGTGATCAGCATGAGCCTCGGCGCGGACATCGAGACCGACGGCACGGACCCCATGAGCCTCGCCGTCAACCGCATCACCGACAGCAGCGGCGCCCTCTTCGTGGTCGCGGCCGGCAACAACGGTGAGGCCGGTCTCGAAACCGTGGGCTCGCCGGGTGCCGCCGATGCGGCGCTCACCGTCGGTGCCGTGGACCGCAAGGACGTCCTCGCACCATTCTCCAGTCGAGGCCCGCGCAGCGGCGACGGCGCGGTGAAGCCCGATGTCACGGCCCCGGGCGTCGGCATCGTGGCGGCCCGCGCCGCGGGGACGACCATGGGCGACCCCGTGGACGACCTCTACACCTCGGTCTCCGGCACCTCCATGGCCACGCCCCATGTGGCGGGCGCCGCCGCACTGCTCGCTCAGCAGCACCCCGGCTGGCACGCCAAGGAGATCAAGGACGCTCTGGTCAGCACGGCTCACACCGTGTCCGGCACGAAGGTGACGGAGCAGGGCGGCGGTCGCATCGACCTGGCCGCGGCCGTGCTCGGACAGGTCACCGCGACCGGTACCGTCGCCCTGGGACCGTTCCAGTCGGGCACCACGGCGAAGAACGCCGAAGGCGGCACCGTCCGGTACACCAACACCTCCGACAAGCCGGTCACCCTCGAACTCGCGGTCCAGCTCGCCACCGACGGCGGGCGTGCAGTCCCGGACGGGACCGTGGAGCCCGGCTCGAAGACGCTGGACATCGCCCCCGGTGCCACTGCCGAGGTGCCCCTGAACGTCGACCCGTCCCTCGCCGGGCGGGGCAAGTACTACGGGTACGTCTCCGCCTCGACTCCCGACGGGCAGACGGTTGCCCATACGACGGTCAGTCTCGTGGTGCACGCCCCGATGCACACACTCTCCGTCGACACCATCGACCGGGGCGGCGAACACATCGACGCCGCGCCGATGATCTGGGGTCCGGACGGATTCGTGCGGTACACCAGCTTCGCGCCGGTCACCGCGGAGGTCGAGGAGGGCGCGTACCAACTGCAGTACTCCACCCTGGAAAAGGCCGCCGATGGCGAGGAACTGCATGAAGTGATCCTCCCCGAGGTGAAGGTCACCAAGGACACCACGGCCACACTGGACGTCCGCAAGACCACCCCCGTGGAGATACGCACCCCCAAGCCGGCCGAGCAGAACGCGGTCATCAGCTACCAGACCTACCGCGAGCTGGAGGGCCGCAGCTGGACCGCGGGCACCATGTACTTCAGCGTCGCCAAGCGCGTGTACGTCAGTCCCACCGCGCCCGTCACCGAGGGCAGCTTCGAATTCGCCTCGCGTTGGCAGCTCACCGCCCCGCTGCTGGAGGCCGATGTCCAAGGAAGCGACCTTGCCCTCGACCCCTACTACATGCCTCTCTCGCCGCTGTTCGGAACCCAGAACCGGCGACTGACCGTCGCCGACGCGGGCAGCGACACCGCTCCCGACTTCCGTCCCCGGAACGTCCGCGGCAAGCTGGCCGTCATCCTCAACGACGGCGTTCCCGATGATTCGCTGGCCCAGGCCGCGGCCAAGGCCGGTGCGCGCGCGCTGGTTCTCGTCACCAGGTCCGACATGTACCCCTGGACCAGGTGGGAGCCCGTCAGCACCATGGATCGCCTGGCGGTGCCCACCATACGGGTCAGCGCGGTCCAGGGAGCGGCACTGCTGAAGCGGGCCGCGCAACGCAACACCGTCGTGGAGTTCTCCGGGACGGCCAGGAGCCCCTACCTGTACGACGTCATGCAGGTATCCTCCGGCCGGATTCCCCAGCACGTGGTCCACACCGTCTCCGACCGCAACAGCGCCCGGGTGAAGACCACATACGCCGAGAACGGCGGGGCTCCGTGGGCCAGCGAGCAGCGCTTCGGCTGGCGGCCCTACCAGGACACCGCCTGGAACCAGTACACCCGTCACGTCCCGACAGGGTGGCAGCGGACCGAGTACGTCAGCTCCGGCGACAACGGCTGGCAGCACTACGTCCATCACAAGACGAGCCCCATGGGTGTCGATTTTCCGCTGATCTTCGGCATGACCGACGAGCCCCGCACCTACCGGGCGGGTCAGGCGACCGAGGAGAAGTGGTTCGGCGCCGTGGTCAGGCCGTCGATCCCCCGGGGTACCGCGGCACCGTCCGTGCGATCCGGTGATGTGCTGGCCCTGCGCATCCCGGAGTTCACCGACTCCCAGGCCGGTCACTGGTCGCGGACCGCCAACATCGGCGGAATCGGTCTCCGTCACGGGGCCGCTGACGCCGGCGGACAGGAAAAGGACGAGGCATCGGCGGTGCTGTACCGCAACGGCGAGCAGGTCGCGCAGTCGGACGGAGCCTGGGGGAACTTCCCGGTCGCACCGGGCAAGGCCGCCTACCGGCTCGACCTGACGACGGCCCGCACCTCGGACGACTGGACCATCGGCACCCGGACCAGTACCTCCTGGGACTTCCGTTCCGAAACCGCGGCCGACACAGCGCTGCTGCCACTGCTCCAGCTCGACTACGACGTCCACGCCGACGCACACAACAGCGTGAAGGCTTCCCGCAACACCCTCGGCGTGACCGTACGCCACCAGGACGGTCTGCCCGCGCCGAAGGGCGTCGGGCTCAAGGTCGAGGCGTCCTACGACGACGGCCGGACCTGGAGCGGGGCGACCCGGGTGAGCGACCGGGGCCGGGGCGAGTTCACGGCCACGCTCGGCCGCCCCTCCGCAGGACACGGTGACGTGTTCGTCACGCTCAGGGTCACCGCCACGGATTCGGCCGGGAACCGGATCCAGCAGACGGTCGAGCGTGCCTATCTGCTCCACCGATAGGCACAGGCCGCCCGCCGGGCCGCCGGTGAAATAGGACGAGTGAGAGCACATCGGTTGAGGGGCGGAGCGACTCCGCCCCTCAATCCTTCACGAGGAGACTCCGCAGGCACGCAATAAATCCGGGCGGTGCCGGGTTCACTGCCAGGGAAGCCCGGGCGCGCGGCGCAGTGTGCGCCGCTTGTCCACGGTCTTTCGACACGCAGGAGCGATCCAGCACGTGAGGAGTGGGATGCTTGAGCCGGCCGGCCTTTCACCGGGCGAGGAGCAGATCTATCGGGCCCTCATCGAGATGGTGGCGGCATCCTCGGAGGACATTGCCGACCGAACGGGCATGCCGGCTGCCGTGACGGCTTTGGCGCTGGCCGCTCTGGAGACCAAGAAGATCGTCAGCCGTACGGACGGGGCGCCTGAGCGGTTTCGGGCGATCCCGCCGGATGTGGCCCTGTTGCCGCAACTCCAGCAGCGAGCCGCAGACATAGAGCGGGCGCATACAGAGGCGCGCGAATTGCTGGAGACCTACCGGAGCTCGGTGAGACGTCGCGACGCCGGCCAGCTCGTCGAAATAATCGAGGGCAGTGAGGCGTTGCGCCACCACCTCGGGCAGATCCAGAACAGCGCTTCCCAGGAACTGCTGTGGTTCTGCAAGGCCCAGTACGTGGCCATGCCGTCGGGCACCAATCAGGCCGAATTCGATGCGTTGGCCCGAGGCGTGCGGTACCGGGTGCTCTACGAGCGGGATTTCTTCAACGATGCCAAATCGGTCGAGAACGTGGAGAGGGCGGTCCGTGTCGGCGAAACGGCCCGTACGGTACGGCAGTTGCCGCTGAGAATCGCCATCGCCGATCGGTCGGTCGCGATCTTCCCTCTGGTGCCGGGCGGTCCCGGCGGCGGCAACACCGAACCCACGGCCGCGCTGGTGCGGCAGAGCAGCCTTCTCGAAGCCCTGGTCGCGCTCTTCGAGTGCTACTGGGAGCGCTCCTTGCCTCTGCAGTTCAATGCTCAGGGCGAGTTGAGCGGTCGGCAGGGTGAAGGCGAACCCTCTCTCACGTCGGCCGACATCCGTCTGCTCTCCTTGCTGATCGCGGGTATCGCGGACAAGGCGATCGCCAGCCAGATGGGGCTGAGCAGGAGAACTCTTCAGCGTCGCATCCAACGGCTCATGGAGCTGGCGGGTTCCGATACGCGAATGCAGCTCGCATGGCACGCGGCCCGTCAGGGATGGATCTGACGGGCCGGTCGCAGGTTTCCCACCGAGTGAACGCGCTGTTCTGACGGTTGACCGTCTTCTGGCGGTCGACCGCGCGACGTTGTGATCCCGGAGATTCCGACGTTCGGCTTGAACCCTTTACGGCCATGACGCTGCCGGTCTTTGCGCCTACGTTCAGGCCGTGGCTTCCGCTGCATGGTTCGTGATGGCGGCGTCGACCAGCAGCGCCGCGATGGACCGGGCTCGGGGGCCGGCGTCGGTGGTGTTGAGCGCGGTGCTGCGGGCGACGACGCCGTCGTACAGCAGGGCGAGCTGTTCGCCGAGGGTTTCGGGGTCGCGGGCGCCCGCCTGCCGGGCGAGGGTGGTCAGACGCCGGGCGAATTCGGTCTTGTACGCCGCGGCGAGCCGGTGGACGGGGTGGTCGGGGTCGGGGATCTCGATCGAGGCGTTGAGGAAGGGGCAGCCGCGCAGGGGCCTGGAGGTGTCCTGCGGCACCCACTTGAAGACGGCGAGCAACTGTTCGCGCGCGGTGAGCGGGTCCTGGTCCGGGGACACTTCGGGGGGAAGCAGCCCGTCCTCCAGCTGCAGCAGGTAGGCGTGGACGAGATCGTCCTTGCCGGTGAAGTGCATGTACACCGTCCGCTTGGACACCCCGGCGGCCGTCGTCAGCTGTTCCATGCCGGTCGCGTTGATGCCCTGGGCGGTGAACAGCTCGGTCGCAGCCTTGAGTATCCGCTCCCGGGCGCCACGGCCGCGGCGTCGGCGTACGGGGGAGAGTTCGGTCATACGCCCATGATACCGGTCGTTTTACTTAACGAGAGACCTCTGTTAGGGTCTCTCATTAAGTACACCGATCGTTTTCCTCGGTCCGGCTGCCCACGCCTCACCCGGGCAAAGGCCGACAGGCCGTCGTACCGCGCGGATCCAGGCTCGGCGGTACCGCGATTCGGTGCACGGTGACCGCAGAAGAGCGGGCCAAGCGGGCAGATATCACCTCACGCCCTCATCTCGATCCCTCCATTCCCACCCCTCAGGCAGCATCCAAGGAGATCTCATGCGTTACACGACTTTCGGACGGCGGACCGGGCTCCGTGTTTCCGAGTACGCGCTCGGCACGGGCAATTTCGGCACGGGCTGGGGCGCGGGTGCCGACGTGGATGAGTCCCGTCGGATGTTCGACAGGTTCGCCGAGGCCGGTGGCACTTTCATCGACACTGCGGACAATTACCAGTTCGGGGAGTCGGAGGAGATCCTCGCGAAGTTCATCGCGGCCGATCGCGACCATTTCGTCGTGGCGAGCAAGTTCACCAATGGGGCCACGGCGCAGCCGGACGTTTCCAGGACCGGTAACAGCCGGAAGAACATGATTCATTCGGTGGAGGCGAGCCTGAAGCGTCTGGGTACCGACTACATCGACCTGTACTGGGTTCACTTCCCCGACGGCCTGACGCCGATGGAGGAGATTCTGCGGGGCATCGACGATCTGGTGGGCTCGGGCAAGATCCTCCATGCCGCGCTGTCCAACTTCCCCGCGTGGCGTGTCTCGCGCGCCGCCGCTCTGGCGGATCTGAAGAGCTGGGCGCCGGTCGCCGGGATCCAGGTCGAGTACAGCCTGGTGGAGCGCACTGCCGACCGTGAGCTGCTGCCGATGGCGGAGAGTCTCGGGCTGGGCGCCGCGCTGTGGTCGCCGCTCGGGGGTGGTCTGCTGACCGGGAAGTACCGGGGCAGTGCCGCGGGCCGGCTCAGTGATCTGAAGACGCTCGTGCACACCGAGGACGATGACCGGAAGACGGCGGTTCTCGACACCGTCCTGGCCGTCGCGCAGGAGACCGGAGCGACTGCGGCGCAGGTGTCGGTGGCGTGGGTCCGTGAACGGGCCGCGCGGGCGGCGACGTCGTTCATCCCGATCATCGGCCCGCGGAACCTCGGCCAGCTGGACAGCTACCTCGGCGCCCTCGACGTCCAGCTCACCCCCGAACAGTACGCGCGCCTGTCCGGCGTCAGTGCTGTGCCTCTGGGGGTGCCGCACACGGTGAACGCCGGTGTGCTGGACCGGGTCCGCGGCGGCGACGCCGGCCGCGTGATCAGCCCGGCGTGGCCGGTGGCCTGAACAGCACGGTCACCACGGGCGCCTGCGGAGTGGCGCTTACGGGCTACGAGCTACGGGTTCTCGTCGAGAACGGTGCGGGTGAGCTGGACACAGGAGTTGACGCCGAGCTTCGCGAAGATCGAGCGGAGGTGAGTGGCGACGGTGTTGGGCGAGAGCACGAGTTCGGCGGCTGCCGAACGGTTGGTGTGCCCCGCCGCGACCAGCTCGGCGACCCGGCGTTCGGTCCTGGTCAGCGAAGCCCAGCCGGTACGGGGACGAGCCGGGGCCGCCGCCCCACGACGGCGGACGCCCACGCTCTGGAGGAGCTGCCGCACCCGGGCGGCCTCACCGTGCGCGCCCGACGCCGTGTACAGGTCGTGGGCGTTGTCCAGGGCGGCGATGGCGTCCTGGCGGTGGTCGGCGGTCAGCAGCGCGCGGCCGTGGTCCTCGACAGCGGCAGCCAGGACCAGCGGCCGTGGGCTGCCCGCCAGGATGGCGACGGCCTCGCCCAGTGCGCGGTGGCCGCGCCCGGCCGACACCGCCCCGCCCGGCCTGCGCGCCACGGTCACCGAGGCCGTCGGGGATGCCTTCACCGGCGCCCTCCACACCGCCGTCATCATCCCGGGCGCGGCAACACTGCTGGCAGCGGTTGTCGTGGTGGCCCTCGTCAGCAACCGCCCTGCGGCATCCTGAGCAAGTGGTCACCGTGCAGTCCCGGGATGCGCGCGAAGCTTGTGCGGGAAGACGTATGGCGTTCATGGGCGAGCGTCCCGATGATGGAGACGTGCGCCTTGTCTTCTCACCGGCTGCCGAGGCCGGTCGCAGCCGCGTCGTCGTGCACCGCCGCGACGGCGTGACCTTGGAGATGCGTTCCTACGACCGCAAATTCCGGGTGCCCCACGACCTTGCCCACGCTGTCGCCGAACGCGAACTCCAGCTGAGCGCAGGCGTCTTCGGCTGCATCGCCGCCGGCGCCGTCTTCTCCTCGATGAGAGTGCTCACCGGCTCGCCACGACACGATGCGACGGCCCGCAGCGCCCGTATCCTCAAGGCCGGTGCCCGCTCGATCACCCTCGCCGAAGTACTCACCGGCGTTCTGCACGATGCCGTCGAGGCCTCCCCGAACTCCCCGAGGTCCCCGGCCGTGCCCTTGGTCAACAAGGCGCGTGAGGCATGGGGAAGTGTGGAAGAACGTCCCTTCCCGTACAGCGAAGCCACCCTTGCCGCAGCGGCGGACACCCTGACTGCACTGGCCGACTGCTGGAGTGGCCTCACGCCGGGCGAAGAGCTGGTGTTCACGTGGCCCCCGGGTCTCACCGCGCCAGTTCCGGCCACCCGCCACTGAAGCCGGCCGATCCACAGCTCTCGGCGGTTGCTCCGCGGCCGAACATGCTCGCCCTCCTGCGCAGGGACCTGCCTTCGAGGTGCCGAGGCAGGTCGATTTCCAGCAAGGTCGGCTTGATGTTGCGGTGTTGCGGTGTTGCAAGACCCATGTGATCGACGGTCAGTGGGTCTTGGGCTCCCGGAGCATGACCTTCTGACGATTGCCCGGCCGAAGAGCGCCGTGCCTGGTCACACCCGGTCACGGCGCTCGTGCGACAGTCCGAGAAGGTGCAAACCGCCCGTGCCTGTCACGTCCGTTCTCGGACATGACACAACCGCGCCAGGCCGGACCCGGGGGATGGGCAGGAGTGATCGCCATAATCCTCAAAGTCCCACTCGATTCCACCTGATGGGGTCCCTTTGTCCCTCGTGCCCACCCGCAGACGCGGGTTGACAGCGCTGTGCGCAGCCACGGCGGTACTCACCGTTTCCCCTGCCCTGGCCGCGTCACCCAGCTCGCCCGTGTCGCCGTCCCCGACGGCATCTGCATCTGCGCCCGCATTCGTATATCCCGCGGCTCATGGATCCTCCCGCACGATCACCTTGATCACTGGTGACAAGGTCACTGCCACCACGGCCGCCGACGGCACCGCGAGCCGGTCGGTGCAGAGCCCGGACGGCCGGTACATCGGATTCGAGACGCACCGTGCCGGCAAGGACACCTACGTCTACCCGCACAGCGCGCTGCGCTACGTCGCGTCCGGACTGGTCGACCGGGAGCTGTTCAACATCACCCGGCTCATTGCGGACGGCTACGACGACGCCCACCGCGACCGTCTCCCACTGATCGTCACCTACACCGACGCCGCCGCACGTTCGCGCGCTCTGCCGGTACCCAGGGGTGCGCGCAAGGTCCGCACTCTGGACAGCATCCAGGGAGCGGCTCTGGGCGCGGACCGTACCGCCGTCTTCTGGTCGTCGATCACGGGCGGCGCGGACGCCGGTGCGACGGCCCGCAAGGCGGGCGAGCGGCCCGCTCTGAGCGCCGGAATCGCCAAGGTCTGGCTGGACGGCAAGGTGAAGGCGGCCCTCGCCGACAGCACCGCGCAGATCGGCGCGCCGCAGGTGTGGGCGTCCGGGAACACCGGCAAGGGTGTGGACGTCGCGGTCCTGGACACCGGCGTGGACACGACCCACCCCGATCTGGCCGAACGCATCACCGCCACCGAGGACTTCGTCCCGGGGGAGTCGGTCGAGGACGGCAACGGCCACGGCACCCATGTCGCCTCCACCATCGCCGGAACCGGAGCGGCCTCCGACGGCAAGGAGCGGGGCGTCGCCCCGATGGCGGACCTGCACATAGGCAAGGTCCTCTCCGACGACGGCTCGGGCCAGGACTCCTGGGTGCTGGCCGGCATGGAGTGGGCCGCCCGCGAGCAGCACGCCGAGATCATCAGCATGAGCCTCGGCGGCGGCCCCACCGACGGGACCGACCCGTTGAGCATGGCTGTCAACGAACTCAGCGCCGAGACCGGCGCGTTGTTCACCATCGCCGCGGGCAACGCCGGTCCCGGCCCGTACTCGGTGAGTGCGCCGGGGGCGGCCGATGCCGCCCTGACCGTCGGCGCCGTGGACGGCTCCGACGCCCTCGCCGACTTCTCCAGCCGTGGCCCCCGGGCGGGGGACGGCGGCATCAAGCCGGACCTGACCGCTCCCGGCGTCGACATCCTGGCGGCCCGCTCCCAGCACGCCCCGGAGGGCGAGGGCTGGTACCAGACCATGAGCGGCACCTCCATGGCCACCCCGCACGTCGCGGGCGCCGCCGCGCTGCTGGCCGCCCAGCACCCGGACTGGACCGGCCGGCAGCTCAAGGACGCCCTGGTCAGCACCACCCGACCCACCCCGCAGTACAGCGCCGACGAGGCCGGCAGCGGCCGCATGGACATCGCCGCGGCCACGGATGCGACCGTGTTCGCCACCGGCAGCGCCTACTTCGGCTTCCATACCTGGCCCACGAAGCCCGGCACGACCACCGAGCGGCAGATCACCTACACCAACACCGCCGCAACCCCGCTCACCCTGAACCTCTCGGCGGACGTCGCCGACGCCCCCGGCCTGTTCACCCTCTCGGCTCCACAACTCACCGTGCCCGCACACGGCACCGCGTCGGTGACCGTGACCGCCCACATCGACCAGGTGCCGGTGGACCGGGTGCTCGCCGGCTCCCTGAAGGCGACCGACTTCTCCGGCACGGTCCGCGCCCGCACCATGATCGGCGCAGGCAGGGAGGGTGAGCGCCACCAGTTGACGCTCAAGGCCAAGGACCGCGGCGGCAAGCCGATCGGCGGCACCGTCATCCTGACGGCGAAGAAGTTCTGGCTGCCGGTACGGATCGACGAGTCCGGCACCCTGGACCTGCGCCTGCCGCCCGGCGCCTACACCGCGTGGCTGGACGCCGACCTCGAAGGAACCCACGGGCCGCGCTCGATCGGCCTCGGCCTGCTGACACTCTCCGACATCGCACTCGACCAGGACCGCACCGCCGTCTTCGACGCCACACGCGCCCGTCAGGTCATCGCCGTGGCCCCCAGGCCGAGCACTCCGGACGGCTCCCGGCTGGAGGCCTACCGGGGCTTCGCCGACGACGACTGGTCGTCCTCCTCACGGCTGCCCACCCTGTCCTACGACAGCGTCTGGACCCTTCCCACCGGCAAGAAGGTCAGTGAGGGAGAGTTCCAGCTCGGCACCCGGTGGCGGCTCCAGCAGCCCGCTCTGACGGTGGCCTCCGGCACCCGTGCGTACGACGACCTGCGGGTCCAGCGCGGCGCGACCCCGCTCCCCAAGGGCAAGCACCGCCTCGATGCCGTGTTCGCGGGCGAGGGTGCCTCAGCGGAGTACACCTCCTTGAACGCACGCGGCAAGGCCGTCGTCGTACGCCGCAACAACACCGTCGCCGTGGAGGAACAGGCCGCAGCTGCCGCCGCCGCGGGCGCCAAGCTGCTCCTCGTCGTCCACGACGGCGACGGGCGCCTGGAGCCCTGGAACGATTCGCCCTGGATGCCGCCCAACCCCGCGCCGCTGACCGTGGCCACCCTCACCCACAACGAGGGCGAGGCGCTGATCACAGGGCTCGGGCACCGGCGCACCACCCTCGACGTCACCTCCAACCCGACCACCGAGTACGTCTACGACCTGGTCCACGACTACCTCGGCGCCATCCCGACGGACCTCACCTACCGGCCCACCTCACGCGAACTGGCCCGCATCAACGTCTCCTTCCGCAACTTCCGGGCCGGCAAGGCCATGGAGTACCGCAACGACGTCGCACGGTCCGGATCCAGCAGCCTCAACCCCTCCAACGCCCCGGCACTCGGCGAGCGCGTCGACTGGGTCACCGCCGGGGAGCAGTGGTCGGACCAGACCCTCATCGCGAGCGAACAGCAGCAGTACGGGAACCCGGCGACCTACCGTGCCGGAAGCACCAGTGAGGTCCACTGGTTCGGCCCCGTCCAGCGGCCCCGCCTGCGCAACGGCGATGCCCCGGTGCGCCAGGACAACACCCTGTACGCCTACGTCGCAGGCTGGGGCGACTCGGGCGCGGGCCACCTCGGGGACACGTACGGCAACTTCGACGCCAACAACATCCTCAAGCTCTACCAGGGCGCCACACTGGTGCAGGAGACCACCCGCTACCAGCTCGGGATGATCGTCCCCGGCCTGAACCCCGCCCGGCTTCCCTACCGTCTGGTGTCGGAGAACTCCCGCGGTACCTGGGCCGCTCCCTACTCCACGGACACACGTACCGAATGGGGCTTCACCTCCGGGGCGGGCGGCACGGGAGAGGTGGCCCAACTGCCGCTGATCCAGCTCGACTACGCGATCGACACCGACACGGCCGGCAGGGCGAAGCGCCACGCCGGCCTCACCATCTCCGCATCCCATCTGTCCGCCTCGGTGGACACGGCCGACATCCGTACGGTGACCCTCCAGGTTTCCTACGACGACGGCAGCACCTGGCACCGCGCCTCCCTGAAGCGCACCGCCGGTGGATGGCGCACCAGCATCGACGCCCCTCGCACAGCGAAGTTCGTCACCCTGCGCGCCACCGCTGACGACGCCCGGGGCAACAGTGTCGCCCAGACCATCGCCCGGGCCTTCGGCCTCAAGTGAGCCCCGTGGGGCGTATCTGATCTCGCATGACCACAGGGGCGGGGCCGCAGCCGGCGGCCCCGCCCCTGTCCGGGTCGCCACGGTCTGTTGTGGATCAACGGCGACACCATGCTGTACGCCGGTGTGCGGGAAGTGGTCGCCCGCCTGAGAATGGGAAACGACTGGCGCGCCCCGGCGGACACCCGGAACCGAGTGCGTCGGCCGACCCCGGAACCCCCGCGGATATGGGCACCTGACCCGTGGCACTCAAGCGACAAGAGGCAAGAGGTACACGCAATGACCAATGACGGCTACGACGCCTCGCACACGGCGCTCCTGCTGGTGGACCCCTACAACGACTTTCTGTCCGAGGGGGGAAAGCTGTGGCCGCGCGCAAAGGAGGTGGCCGAGAGCGTGAACCTGCTCGACCACATGCGGCAGGTGCTCGCCGCCACCCGTGAGCGCGGCATCCGCACCTTCTTCGTCGCGCACCGTCGCACCGCGCCCGGCGACTACGCCGACTGGGCGCACCTGTCCGCGTCCCAGGAGAGGACACGGGACGCCAAGGTCTTCGAAAAGGGCTCCTGGGGCGGAGAGTTCCATCCCGACTTCCAGCCGCAGGAGGGCGAGATCCACGTCCACGAGCACTGGTCGGCGAGCGGGTTCGCCAACACCGACCTCGACCTGCTCCTCAAGCAGCACCGGATCTCGCGCATCGTGCTGATCGGGATGCGGGCCAACACCTGCATCGACACCACGGCCCGGTTCGGCCAGGAACTCGGCTACCACGTCACCCTCGTCAAGGACGCGATCGCAGCCTTCCATGCCGAGGAGATGCAGGCGACGTTCGAGGTGAACGCCCCCACCTACGCGCACGCCATCCTCACCACCGATGAGTTCCTCAAGGCCCTGCCCGACGCCACGGCCTGAATGCGTTGCTCGCCGACATCGTTGAGACTGTTCGCTGCGGTCTCAGCCGTCCAGCAGGTAAGCGTCCAGCATGAGGCCCAACGGCCCACGGAGGTCGGCAGGTTCGCGGTAGTGCACGCCTGTCATCCCGAGCGCCACTGCGGCCTCGACGTTTTCGAGCCGGTCATCCACGAAGAGGCACCGGTCCATGGTGACACCGGCCTGCTCGGCCGCTGTCTCGTAGATCCTCCGGTCCGGCTTGGCCACGCCTACCCGGGCGCTGCTGACGATGTGGTCCGCGAAATCCGCCAGATCCAACGACGCCAGGTCGTCCTCCAGCTTCACGGTCGCGTTGGTGACCAGAACCAAGGGCATGTGTGCCCGCACCTGGTGCAGCATGGCCACCACAACGTTGTCGACCCGGAACGGTGCCTCGGCGAGCGCTGTAGCCAGCTCGCGCGCCTGTATCTCCGGCACCTGGCCTGCGAGGCCGATCACGATGGACTCCACCCACTGCTGTTCGGTGATCGCGCCGAGGAGCAACGGCAGGTCTGTCTCCGGCGTGAACGCCACCCGCTCGGTCGTCCCTTCCGCTAGCCCCGCACCACGCTCCAGCTCCGCCAGATGAGTCGTGTCGTAGAAGCGGATGACGTTGTCGAGGTCGCACAACACCGCGTCGAAGGGCCTACTGGAGATCCTGGAAGTCGTCGTCACTGCCCCTGGATAGCACAGCGACCCGTCGTCGAACGTACCAGGGCGGGTGCCGCGGACGGTTCCGGCGTTGCCTCAGCCGAGGTAGAAGTCCCTTCGCGCGGCCACGAACGACTCGATCGTCTGCGCCGGTTGACCGGTGAGGCGTTCGACGTCGTGGGTCGCGCGGTCGTAACGGTTCTCCCGGTGCAACCGCGCCATGGTCTCGATGTGCTGCCGGGTGTGCGGCGAAAGTCCTGCCTCGGAGAGCACCGATGCCGTCCACTGGTCCGGCGGGACGTCCACATAGGACACCGGGCGGCCCAGCCCCCGGGAGAACTCCTCCGCCACGCCGTTCATGTCCAGCGTGCGCGGCCCGGTCAGCTCGTAGACGTGACCCAGGTGGGGTGCCGGGTCGCGCAGCACGGTCACGACCACCCGTGCCACGTCGGCCGACGACACGGGCGACGTGCGGCCCGTGCCGAACGGCAGGGCGAGCGTGCCGTTCTCCTGGATCGAGCGCGCGGCGAGCGTGGTGAAGAGCGGGTTGTCGAGGAACATCGTGGGCCGCACATGTACCACCGGCAGGCCCGACCAGTTCAGCACCTGCTCGGAGAGCCAGTGCAGCCGCTGTTGGTGCGACTCGCTGGTACTGGTGGCGGTCATCTGGGACACCGTCATCTGCGAGATGCTCACCAGACAGTCGAGCCCGCCGTGCTCGCGTGCGACGGTGGCCACCACGGTCGCGGCCAGCAGGTAGTCCGGCGACACACTCATGCTGAAGTACATCCGGCCGACGCCGTCTAGGGCGGCGGCGACATCGGCAGGCCGGGTGAGGTCGCCGACGACCACCTCGGAGCCGAGTGTGCGCAGCTCGTCGGCGCGATGGTCGTCGTGGTGCACCATCGCGCGCACCGGCACTCCCTGGTCCAGGAGCGAGTCGAGGACGATGCGGCTCACGCCGCCCGTGCCGCCACCGGCTCCCGTGACGAGAACGAGGTCGCTGGTAACCATCGGTGCGTTTCCTTCCGAGTCAGAGTTCTCGCATGCTGAATCCCTTCATCTCATGCATCCGTGCGGCACGCCCCCGCGCCTGACACTCTCGGTACTCAGACGAGCGCCCGAGTGCGGCTGAGGCGCAGGCGAGGGCGGAGGCTCACCAGCAGCGCCGCCACCACGGCCCACAGGGCGAGCGTGAGCAGGGGGAGCGCGGTGTGTGCACCGTGGAAGTAGCTCAGGTCCGTGATGGCCCGTACCGCGGCACCCGGCGGCAGCAGTGCGGATACGGCACGGGCCGCGGCCGGCAGCAGATCGGCACCGATGGTGGCACCGCTTGTGGAGTTGCCTACGGTGAGGAGCAGCAGGGTGGCGACGGGGACGCCGACGGGGCCGAGATAGGTGCCCAGCAGCTTGGTGGTGAATGCCGCGGCAGCCGCCAGCAGCGTCAGCGTGAACGCCAGCGGGACGATCGGCGCGGGAACCGCTCCCAGGACGGGTCCGGCGATGACGGTGGCGAGGAGGCCGGTGGCCGCCGAGACGCCCGCGATCAGCCGGAACCGGTGGCGCAGGTGGAGCAGATGCCCCAGACCCAGGGTGTTCTGGCCGAGGACGAAGCCGGCCAGGGTCACGCCGAACGCCATGTAGAACCCGGCCAGGCCGCGCCCGTCGAAATGGGCCAGCGGCACGACGTCGGCCGTGGTGACGTGCTTGCCCGAGCCGCCGGCGTAGGCGGTGATCAAGTTCTTCACGGCGGTGGTGGTGGACAGTCCGTCCGCCCCGGCCACCTCCAGCCGCAACCGGTCGCGGCCGCCCGTGTCGCTGAGTGCGGCCACGACGTCGTGCCGCTCAAGTGCCTGGTGGGCCGCACCGGCACTGACCGCCGGACGCACCGAGACGCTGTCGCCGAGCGCATGCTCGATTTCTCCCGCGAGGCTGTGCCCGGCGACAGCGATGGGAAGTCCGTGCGGCTGGGGGTCACGCTGAAGACCGACGTAGCAGCCGATGAAGGCGGCGGCCAGGACCAGCGCGATCACGGCGGGCTGCAACCATGCCCGCACCGGCGGCCGTGGCCCCGGCCCGCCGCTGCTCGGCGTGCGCGGGGTGGCCTGCCCGGCTGCCGCAGGTGATGACTGCTCGCGCTCGGGGGCCGAACCGACAAGGGGCGCCATGGTGGATCTCCGGTGCTTGTGGGGGGGTGTCGCTTCGAGGGTCGCGGGTCAGGCGGCGGTCGGTGCCGTGGCCAGGTTCAACCTGACTTGCCGGGTGACCTCGTCGGCGAGGACTTCGGGGAGACCCTTTTCGAGCCCGTCGAGTGCCTGGGCGGCGACCGCGGCGGGGCTGATCTTCTGATCGGCGGGGACATGGCGGGCCATGTCGGTATCCATGTATCCGACGTGCAGAGCCGTGACCGCGATACCGCGCGGTGCCAGCTCCTCGCGGATCGAGTCCGTCAGGGACCATGCGGCGGCCTTGGAGGCGGAGTAGGCGCCGAAACCGGCCGGGTGCACCCATGACAGCACCGACAGGACGTTGAGGATGGAGCCGCCGCCGTTGCCCTCGATGACCGGTGCGAAGGCCCGGGCCACCGCGAGCGGTCCGAAGTAGTTCGTCTCCATGTCCTGCCGCACTTCATCCAGGTCGCCCCCGATCAGCGGGGTGGGGGTGAAGATCCCGGCGTTGTTCACCAGCACCGTCGCATCAGAGGCGATACGGGCGGCGGCCCGGATGGAGTCCGCGTCGGCGAGATCCAGGCGCAGTGGGATCGCGCCGTCCACGTCCACGCTCTCGGGACGGCGCGCGGCCGCGTACACCTTCGCTCCACGCTCCAGAAGCTGCACGGCCAGCTGGCGGCCCAGCCCTCGGTTGCCACCGGTGACCACTGCGACAGCGTCCTTGAGGTCCATTGTTTTCTCCCAGGCAGAATTAGATGTCGTTAATAATCTAAGCACGGCCTAGAATAGATGGCAACCGTCATCCATTGGAGGAGGTGGCCCGATGGGCCGCGTATCACAGGCTCAGGCACAGGAGAACCGGAAGCGGGTCGTGGCCACCGCCTCGCGGCTGTTCCGTGACCAGGGCACCGGCGTCAGCGTCGCCGACCTCATGAAGGCGGCCGGACTGACCCACGGCGGCTTCTACAAGCAGTTCGACTCCAAAGAGGACCTCATCGACGAGGCCACCGCCCACGCCTTCGATGAACAGACTCAGGGGCGCTCGGCTGGATTCGATGGGAACGACGAGCAGCGCGATGCCGCCCAGCGGGCCCTGATCGACTACTACCTCTCCGCCCGGCACCGCGACAACGCCGCAGGAGGCTGCGCCGCTGCCGGGCTCGCCGTCGACATGGCACGCGACCCCGGCAACGCTGTCGCCCACCGCGCCTACGCCGAAGGGGTGAGCGACTTCGCGAGCTGGCTGGCCACGGACGACGAGGACGGCATCGCCCGGCTCTGCACCATGGTCGGCGCGTTGATCCTCGCCCGCGCGACCAAGGAGTACCCCCTGTCCGACGAGATCCTCGCCGCCGCACGCGCGGCCCTGTCGGACGGCCACTGACCACATCATCCCGACCGGTACGAGCCGGATCGTGCCGCTTGCGGTCTGCGTGCCCTGGCGGAGTGCTGTGAGCGCGTGCACCGGCCAACTGCTGTGCGGGCGCCCGCTAGCCCCGTGGCGCATTCGTTGTCGCAGCACGAGCAGAACGAGCAGAACCGTAGCAGGTGCGCCTGGAGCCCCGGTTCATCGAGATCTACCGGGAGATCTGGTCCTCGCTCGGCGAAGAGGTCCGCATCACCCGCGAGAGGGGTGCCCTCGATGCCGCCTGACACCATTACCGCGAAGGCCGCCGTCACCAGGACCGAACGCACCCGGGCCAGGGCGCGGGCGGCCCGGAACCGCAAGTACCTGGTGCTCGGCAGCCGGGTCGCCGTGCTCATCGCCGTCATCGGGCTGTGGGAGTGGCTGGCCCGCACCGCGGTCATCGACCCGTTCAACTTCTCCATGCCGTCGAAGATCTGGGACCAGATCCGCACCTGGGTCGTCGACGGCACCGCCCAGGGCTCCCTGTGGGAGCAGATCTGGTACACGCTCTACGAGGCGCTGCTCGGCTGGGTCATCGGTGTGCTCGGCGGTGTGCTGCTCGGCATCGCGCTGGGACGGGTGCGCTTCGCCGCCGATGTGCTCGGCCCGTACATCAAGGTGCTCAACGCCCTGCCGCGTATCGTGCTCGCCCCGATCTTCCTCATCTGGTTCGGCCTCGGCCCGGCCTCGAAGGTCGCCTCCGCGGTCGTCCTCGTGTTCTTCCCCGTCTTCTTCAACGCCTTCCAGGGAGCCAGGGAGGTCGACCGCAATCTCGTCGCCAACTCCCGCATCCTGGGCGCCAGCAACCGACAGGTGACCCTGCAGGTGGTCATCCCCTCCGCCACGTCGTGGATCTTCACCAGCCTGCACGTCAGCTTCGGCTTCGCGCTCATCGGCGCCATCGTCGGCGAGTACATCGGTGCCACGAAGGGGCTCGGACTGCTGGTCGCCGCCTCCCAGGGCACGTTCAACGCCGCCGGTGTCTACGCGGCGATGGTCATCCTCGCCGTTGTCGCGCTGCTCGCCGAGGGCCTGCTGACCTTCCTCGAAAAGCGGCTCTTCCGCTGGAAGCCGGCCGAGGCCGACACCGCCCGCTGACGCCCAACCCACTCCGCCCCTCCCCGCACTCCGCACACCCGACTGTTTCTTCACAAGGACGTGAATCAGATGCGTACATCCACCCGGATCTCGGCCGTCGCCGTCGCGAGCGCGCTCGCCCTGACCAGCCTGACCGCCTGCGGCGGCGACTCCACCTCGGCCTCCGGTGGCAAGAACGACAAGGTCAAGATCATGGTCGGGGGCCTGGACAAGGTCATCTACCTGCCCGCGATGCTGACCGAGCGGCTCGGCTACTTCAAGGAGGAGGGGGTGTCGGTCCAGCTCCTGACCGAGCCCGCGGGTGTCCAGGCCGAGACGGCGCTCGTCTCCGGGGACGTCCAGGGCACGGTGGGCTTCTACGACCACACCCTCGATCTTCAGGTGAAGGGCAAGCACGTCGAGTCGGTCGTCCAGTTCTCCCAGGCTCCCGGCGAGGTGGAGATCGTCTCCAACCAGGCGGCGGGAGACATCGGTTCGGCGAAGGACTTCAAGGGCAAGAAGCTCGGAGTGACGGGCCTCGGCTCCTCGACCGACTTCCTGACGAAGTACCTCGCGGTGAGCAACGACGTGAAGACCAGCGAGTTCACGCCCGTGGCCGTCGGGGCGGGGCAGACGTTCATCTCCGCGCTCCAGCAGGGTTCCATCCAGGGCAGCATGACCACCGATCCGACGGTCGCCACCATCCTGGACAAGAAGCTCGGCAGGATCCTCATCGACATGCGGACCCCCGAGGGCTCCAAGCAGGCGCTCGGCGGGCTCTACCCGTCCTCCAGCCTCTACATGCAGACCGAGTGGGTCAACAGCCACAAGGAGACCGTCCAGAAGCTGGCCAACGCCTTCGTCAGGACGCTGAAGTGGATGTCCACGCACAGCGCCGACGAGATCGCCGCGAAGATGCCCGCCGACTACGCCCAGGGCGGCGGCAAGGCCCTCTACGCACAGGCCATCAAGAGCACGCTGCCCATCCATGTTCACCACGGACGGCGTCATGCCCGCAGATGGCCCCGCGACGGTCGAGCGGGTCCTGAAGGCCTTCAATCCGAACCTGCAGAACGCCGAGGTGGATCTCGCCAAGACGTACACCACCGAGTTCGTCGAGAAGGCGAACTGACCGCGGGCGCAGAGGACGCCCGCACGCAGCGAACCCGTCCGGCTCGACGCCCCGCCTACTGCTTCCAGTCCGGTGGCTGGGCGGGGTCGAGCGTCCGCCACTGGGCGAGGACCTCGGGGTCCTGTGCGTCGAGCCAGTCGGTCAGTTCGCGGAAGGAGACACAGCGCACCTCCTTGCGCGGACAGATCTCCCGCATCGTCTCCTCGGCGGCATCCATGTAGATCCCGCCGTTCCAGTCCTCGAAGTGGTTCCCGATGAACAGCGGTGCGCGGCTGCCGTTGAACACCCGCTCGAATCCGGCGACATAGGAATCGCGTGCCTCCTCGCGCCACGTCCGGTACTGCGCGGGGTCGCCCTCGGTGCTGCCTTCCGACTGGTTGTAGAGGAAGTTGAAATCCATGGACAGCACCTGGAAGTCCTTGCCCGGGAACGGCAGCATCTGCAGCGGGAGGTTCCAGACGCCGTTCTTCCTGGACGGCCAGATCTGGAAGTCTCCCGGGGAGCTGGCGTCGTAACGCCAGCCGAATGGCTTGGTCGCCGGCAACAGGGTCTTCTGGCCTTCGAGACAGGGCGCCCGGCCGCCGACGACCTCACGGGTGGGGTCGAAGGGCAGCGGATCGAGGTCCTTGAAGCCGGTGTTCGTCTTCCAGTTCTGCACGAAGGAGTAGAACTGGCTGATCTCGCTGATCCACTCGTTCGTGCTCCAGTCCCCGCCGCCCTTCTTCTCGCAGAAGTGGCCGTTGAAGTGGGACCCGATCTCGTTGCCCTCCCGCCAGGCGTCACCGAGCTGTTCCAGCGTCATGCGGATGTGTTCGCGCGTCGGGTACGAGATCGCTGCCGCTCCGGCCTTGTGCTGGGGCGGCTCGTAGAGGTTCCTCTTCTCCTTCGGCAGCAGATAGATACCGGTGAGGAAGAACGTCATGTGCGCCTTGCTCTCCTTCGCCGCGCGGCGGAAGCGCGAGAACATGTGATCGTCGCCCTCCAGCGCACCGTCCCACGAGAACACCACGAACTGTGGAGGCTTCTCACCCGGCTTGAGCCGCTCGGCCTTCAACTGGCCCGGCTGCGGCCCGGTGTAGGACGTGGAGCCGTCCCCGAGAATCCGGACCTTCCCGTCCCACGTCTCCTCGACCGGCTTTTCTCCGTCGCTCCCGCGATGCTTTTGCGCGGTGGGCGTCGGTGCGGCGACGGTGTTCGTGCCCCGTCGCGGGGTGCGGCCGTCCGACGAGTCCTCGGACGACAGCGGGATGAGTGCCGCGGAACCCGACGCCACCAAGCAGGCCGCGAGCCCCAGGACCATACGCGGCGTCATGCGGGCCCGTATCCGGTGAACAGCGGTCTTGATTCTGATCTCTGTCACTTCGTCATGGCTTCCGTGTACGTGTTCCAGATCCGGGACGGGAGCTTCCGGCCGGCCGCCGAGCCGCCGCCCAGCCCCTTGAGCGGCAGCGGCGCGAGGGACTTCGCCAGGTCCATGCGGTATACGACGACGGCCGTGGACGCGGCCCGGTCGTAGCCGACGTACCAGCGTGCGGTGTCGTCCTCGGTGGTTCCGGCCTTCGCCGCGACCGGTGAGGCGGAGGTGGCGGCGCCCTGACCGGTGGGCCGGGCCAGCGCTGCGGTGACCGCGTCGGCCACGGCGGACCGCACGGCGCGCTTCGCCCGCGGCAGATCCAGCCGGACCGGCTCGCCGTTGTGTGTGACCTTGCCTACCGAGTACGGATCGGTGTGCATGCCGTGGGCCGCGAACATGCCGTACGCATCGGCCATGCGTATGGCGCTCGGAGTCGAGTTGCCCATCGAGAACGCGGGGACGGGCGGACCGAAGCTGGACGGGAGGAGCCCGGATGCCTCGGCCGTACGGCGGACCTGCTTCAGTCCCGCATCCATGCCGAGCTGGAGGAAGGGGGAGTCCGCGGCCTTCGCCATGGCGTCATGGAGGCTGATGCGGCCGTAGGACCGGTCGCCGTCGTTGTGACCCTTGACCGTCTTGCCGCTGCGGTCCCAGTAGGGGCCTTCGGGCGTCCTGACGGGAATGCCGTCGTCGGCGTCGTACACGGTCGAGGGCGTGACCACGGTGCGGGGGCCGTTGCGCCTGCGTGCGACGCCGTACTCCAGGGCGGCGGCATAGACGAACGGCGTGAACGCCGAACCGGCCGGGACCGTACCCGCGTTGGACTCGTCGAAGGCCTGCCGCTCGAAGTCCGGACCGCCGTACACGGCGAGAATCCGGCCGTCCGGGGCAACGGACGAGGCCCCGAACCGCACATGGCGATCGGCCTTGCGCCGCTCGGGATCGAGCGTGTCGCGCGCATCCTGCACGGCCCGGGCGAGAGCGGTCATCCGCGGTTTCTCGAACGTCGTGTAGATCTGGTAGCCGCCGAGGTCGAAGCGTGCGTCGGAGATGTGCCCGGCACGCTTGGCGTACGACTCGGCCAGCTGGACGAGGTAGCCGTCCTGCCCGGCCGTGCTGTTCGGCCTGTGCGGCGGCTTCGGTTCGGGAAAGGTGGTGTACCGGGCGCGCTCGGCCGGGCTCAGCCTGCCGATCTGCACCATGCGGTCCAGCGTCCACCGCCAGCGTTCGACGGCGCGTTCACGGTTGCGGGGGCTGACGGCGGGATCGTAGAGCGAGGCCCCCTTGAGCAGGGACGCGAGGAACGCGCCCTCGCTCGCGTCGAGTTGGGTGACCTCCTTGCCGTAATAGGCCTGGGCCGCGCGCTGGAGACCGTAGGTACCCCGGCCGAACCAGCTGGTGTTCAGATACTCCTCAAGGATCTTGTCCTTGCTCACGTGGCGGTCGAGTTTGACCGCGAGCAGCATCTCGGTGAACTTGCGGGAGAAGGACTGGTCCTGCGAGAGGTAGACGTTCTTGACGTACTGCTGGGTGATGGTCGAGCCGCCCTGGGTGTCTCCCTCGCCGGCCGTGCGCCACAGGGCCCGGGTGATCCCCTGCGCCGATATGCCGTGGTCCGAGTAGAAGTCGGCGTTTTCGGCCGCCAGTACGGCCCATCGCACATCGTCGGGAATCTTCGACAGTGGCATCTCCTGACGGCTCACCCAGCCCGTACGGGCCAGGGGAGTGCCGTCGGCCCAGTAGTAGACGGTGTCCTGCTGGGTGGCGAACGCGTTGAGGTCCTCGGGTATGTCCGTCCGTGCGTAGGCGATGGTCACCACGGCCGTGAGCGTCGCGGTGAAGGTCAGGAACGAGCCCGCGGCCAGCCGCCACGAGGGCACCCATCTTCGCAGGCCGTGTCGTCCCGTGCGCGGGTAGTCCGGTCTGCGCGGCAGGCGCAGGCGCGTGCGCTTCATCTGTTTCAGACGTCTCATCTGTTTCAGAGGTCCGGGCCCGGGGAGTAACGCGGCCCGGGCGGCATGCGCCGTTCTGCTGAATATGTTGTGCAGTGTCATTCCGTCCAGCCATGACAGGCCGGGCCGGCCGCAGACTACGACCGTGCCCGTACACGTGTAGTGGTCATCGCTCGTCCCGGCTGCCGCGCACCGCCCCGGCCGCCCTTTTGGGGCCCTGGGTGGTGCGGACGGCGACCATGCGGTCAGCCCTCGCCGTCTCCAGCACAGCAAAGGCCAAAGCATCACCGAGAGTTGCCTTGCGAAGTCACGCAAAGATAACAGGCCGCCGGGGCGGGTCGTGCCGTACGGAGTCGAATGGGCTTGAGCCGATGGGAAGTTGGGCCCGGAAGGCGGATCGGTCCTGAGTCGACTTGCCCCTCGGTGCGGTCCTGGCCGGTCCGTTCCGGGATGGTCTGCCCCGGTCCGGTCCGCCGACCGGGCGGGGCCCGTCGCCGTGGTTCCACTGACTGGTCGCCGATGTGTTCGCTTTCGGGTGACTTAACGGCCGTTCGCCGGTGGAGGCCCGCCCGCGTACCCCACCATCGCAAGCAGCCAGATCTGCCCGGCGTTGGGAGATTGTCGTGCACATCCTGCTCGTGGCGAGCGCGTTCAACAGCCTCACTCAGCGTGTTCACGCCGAACTGAGGGATCGTGGCCACACCGTGGCGGTGGAACTCGCAACCCCGCAGGCGCCCGAGCGCGACGCGTCGCTCCGCAGGGCTGTGCGCGAGTTCGCGCCCGACCTCATCCTGGCCCCGTTGCTGAAGACCGCCATTCCCCGGGACGTGTGGACGGCGCACACCTGCCTCGTCGTCCACCCGGGGCCTCCGGGCGACCGCGGGCCCTCGTCCCTCGACTGGGCCATCCACGACGGCGCGGACACATGGGGGGTGACCGTCCTGCAGGCCGGCGAAGAGATGGACGCCGGGGACATCTGGGCGTCGGCCACCTTCTCGGTGCCTGTGGCGGGCAAGAGCGATCTGTACCGCAACGAGGTCTCTGACGCGGCACTGCGGGCCGTACACCTCGCCGTCGAGCGCTGTGCGTCCGGTACGTACGTCCCTCGTCCGCAGACCGCCGGGGACCAGGAGTTGCGCATCCGCACCCGGCCGTACCTCCGCCAGGAGCACCGACGCATCGACTGGGATTCGGACTCGACGGAGACGGTCCTGCGCAAGCTGCGCGCCGCCGACTCCCAGCCCGGCGTGCGCGACGAACTGCTCGGGGAAGAATGGTTTCTGCACGGGGGACACCCGGAACACGAACTGTGCGGACGGCCGGGCGAGCTGGTGGCCGTACGGGCGGGGGCCGTCTGCCGGGCGACGACCGACGGCGCGGTATGGATCCCCGAGCTGCGCCCCCGTCGCAGACCGGGAGGGCCTGTCCCGTTCAAACTGCCCGCCGTGACGGCGCTCGCCGGGCGTCTGCCCGCGCTGCCGGAGCACCCTGCGCCGCTGTTCGACGGGGGGCACGGACGCGGCTGGAGCGACATCGGCTATCGAGAGGAGGGGCAGGCCGGCTTCCTCTCGTTCGACTTCCCCGGCGGTGCGATGAGCACGGCGCAGTGCCGACGCCTGCTGGACGCCTACCGGCTGGCCTGCCGGCGGCCCACCTCGGTGCTGGTCCTGGGCGGCACCCGGGACTTCTTCTCCAACGGCATCCACCTGAACGTCATCGAGGCCGCAGCCGATCCCGCCGAGGAGTCCTGGGCCAATATCAACGCCATGGACGACCTCGTGGAGGCCGTACTGACCACCACCGACCGGCTGGTGGTCGCCGCCGTGGGCGGCAACGCGGCCGCGGGCGGGATGATGCTCGCCCTTGCCGCGGACGAGGTCTGGTGCAGGTCGGGGGCGGTGCTGAACCCGCACTACCGCCTGATGGGGCTGTACGGCTCCGAGTACTGGACGTACACGTTGCCGCGCCGGGTGGGGGACGCGGTCGCGAAGCGGCTCACCGGCGAGGCGCTGCCGGTGAGCGCCGAGACCGCCGAGCGGCTCGGCCTGGCCGACCGGACGCTCGACTGCGACGCCCGGTCGTTCGCGGGCGAGGCCGCCCGGCTCGCGGCGCGGCTCGCCGCGTCGCCCGCGACAGGGGCACGGATCGCGGCGAAGAAGGGCGAACGGGACCGAGACGAGACCTACAGACCCCTGGCCGAATACCGGGAGCAGGAGCTGGCCGAGATGCGGCGGACCTTCTTCGATCCCCGGTCGTCCTACCACGCGCTGCGGCGTGCGTTCGTGCACAAGGATCCCCCGTCGGGCCGCCCCGGGCACCTCGCCGCGGCGGCCCGCAGAACCGCGGGAGGCCCGCCCGCCGAGGGGCCCGACGTCACCGCACTGGCGGCGCACCATGCCGTACCCGGGCCGAGCGCTTGCTATCAAGAACGGTGAGGGTCGATATGTCGGCCTTCGTGTGTCTCTTTCCAGGGAGGCATCCTCATGGATGCAGCAACGTCGAACACGGTGGACGCACCTGCCGCGGCCACCGCAGAAGAGTCCCCGATCCACATCCTCTGGATCAACGCGGGGCTGAGCTGTGACGGCGACTCGGTGGCCCTGACGGCCGCGATGCAGCCGAGCATCGAGGAGATCGTGACCGGTGCGCTGCCCGGTCTGCCCAGGATCGAGGTCCACTGGCCGCTGATCGACTTCGAATGCGGTCCGGTGGGCGGCGCGGACACGTTCATCGAGTGGTTCTTCAAGGGCGAGCGCGGCGAGATCGATCCCTTCGTGCTGGTCGTCGAGGGTTCCATCCCGAACGAGACGATCAAGCCGGAGGGGTACTGGTGCGGCTTCGGCGACAACCCGGAGACCGGTCAGCCGATCACCACCAGCGAATGGATCGACCGGCTGGCGCCCAAGGCCCTGGCCGTCGTCGCCATCGGGACCTGTGCCACCTACGGCGGCATCCACGCGATGGCCGGCAACCCGACCGGTGCCATGGGCCTGCCCGACTATCTCGGCTGGGACTGGAAGTCGAAGGCCGGCATCCCGATCGTGTGCGTGCCGGGCTGCCCGATCCAGCCGGACAACTTCTCCGAGACCCTGACCTACCTGCTGTACCAGGCGGCGGGATCCGCTCCGATGATCCCGCTGGACGACAAGCTCCGTCCGACCTGGCTGTTCGGCGCCACCGTGCACGAGGGATGCGACCGGGCCGGCTACTACGAGCAGGGTGAGTTCGCCCAGACCTACGACTCGCCCAAGTGCCTGGTCAAGCTCGGCTGCTGGGGCCCCGTCGTCAAGTGCAACGTACCCAAACGCGGCTGGATGAACGGCATCGGAGGCTGCCCCAACGTCGGCGGCATCTGCATCGCCTGCACCATGCCGGGCTTCCCCGACAAGTTCATGCCGTTCATGGACGAGCCGCCCGGCGCCAAGCTCTCCAGCACCGCGAGCGGGGCGTACGGGGCGGTCATCCGCCGGCTCCGGACGATCACGGCGAAGACCGTGGACAAGGAGCCGAAGTGGCGGCACAAGAGGGACCGGCTGACCACCGGCTACCGGCCCCCGTGGTGAACAGACCCGGGACACCGACCGCTTTCCACACCTTCCGGTGACGTTTTCACCTCACGCTTCTCAGAAGGGCTACGGCACACACGATGGCACCGACAACGAAGGCGGCCGGCGACGGCAGCGGCCTGGTGGAGATGGCCTGGGACCCGATCACCCGGATCGTGGGAAGTCTCGGCATCCATACGAAGATCGACTTCAAGCAGAAGCGGGTCGCGGAGTGCTACAGCACCTCGTCGGTCTTCCGCGGCTACAGCGTCTTCATGCGGGGCAAGGACCCACGGGACGCCCACTTCATCACCAGCCGCATCTGCGGGATCTGCGGCGACAACCACGCCACATGCTCCGTGTACGCGCAGAACATGGCGTACGGGGTGAAGCCGCCGCACCTCGGTGAGTGGATCATCAACCTCGGCGAGTCCGCGGAGTACATGTTCGACCACAACATCTTCCAGGAGAACCTGGTCGGGGTCGACTACTGCGAAAAGATGGTCCGCGAGACCAACCCCGGTGTCCTGGAACTCGCCGAGCGCACCGAGGCGCCGCACGCCGGGGAACACGGATACCGCACGATCGCCGACATCATGCGCTCGCTCAACCCCATCGAGGGCGAGTTCTACCGCGAGGCCCTCCAGGTGAGCCGCTACACGCGGGAGATGTTCTGCCTGATGGAGGGGCGACATGTGCACCCCTCCACGCTCTACCCGGGCGGTGTGGGCACGGTCGCCTCCGTCCAGCTCTTCACGGACTACCTCAGCCGCCTCATGCGCTACGTCGAGTTCATGAAGCGGGTCGTGCCCCTGCACGACGACCTGTTCGACTTCTTCTACGAGGCCCTGCCCGGGTACGAGGAGGTCGGGCGCCGACGTGTGCTGCTCGGCTGCTGGGGAGCGCTCAACGACCCCGAGCACTGCGACTTCACGTACGCCAACATGAGCGACTGGGGACGAAGGATGTTCGTCACCCCCGGTGTGATCGTGGACGGCAAACTGGTCACCAACGACCTGACCGAGATCAACCTCGGCATCCGCATCCTGCTCGGCAGTTCGTACTACGACGACTGGCAGGGCAAGGAGCAGTTCGTCACCCATGACCCGCTCGGCAATCCGGTCGACCCCCGCCACCCGTGGAACCAGCACACGATCCCCGCGCCGCAGAAGCGGAACTTCGACGACAAGTACAGCTGGGTGATGTCGCCGCGCTGGTTCGACGGCAAGGACCACCTGGCCCTGGACACCGGCGGCGGCCCCATCGCCCGGCTGTGGTCCACCGCCCTGTCCGGACTCGTCGACGTCGGCTACGTCAAGGCCACCGGCCACAGCGTCGTCATCAACCTGCCGCGCACGATGACCAAGCCCGAGACCACCTTCGAGTGGAAGATCCCGAAGTGGAGCAACGCGCTGGAACGCAACCGCGCCCGCACCTACTTCCAGGCGTACGCGGCCGCGATCGCGCTGCACTGCGCCGAGAAGGGCCTCGAAGAGGTCCGCGCCGGACGCACCCAGACCTGGGAGAAGTTCGACGTCCCGGACGAGAGCATCGGCGTCGGATTCACCGAGGCCGTACGCGGAGTGCTGTCGCACCACATGGTGATCAGGGACGGCAAGATCGCCAACTACCACCCCTACCCGCCCACTCCGTGGAACGCCAGCACCAGGGACACCTACGGAACTCCCGGGCCATACGAGGACGCCGTGCAGAACACGCCGATCTTCGAGGAGAACCCGCCGGACAACTTCAAGGGCATCGACATCATGCGCGCCGTGCGCAGCTTCGACCCCTGTCTGCCGTGCGGCGTCCACATGTACGTCGGCGGAGGGAAGACCGTGCAGAAGATGCACGTCCCCACCGGGCTGAGCGGACTGGGCGGATGAGCGCAGCGGTGAAGGCGCTCGATGCGGAGCAGGCCGGCCGGCGCATCGAGGAAGTGCTGGAGCAGCTGTCGGCAGCCGGTGATCCCAAGGCCTCCGCGACGGCCGAGGAACTGGTACGGGTCCTGATGGACTTCTACGGCGCCGGGCTGGCCCGGATCCTAGACGTGCTCCGGACCGCACCGGGCCGCGAAACCGGTGACACCCTGGAAGAACTCCTGGGCGACGACCTCGTGTCGAGCCTGCTGGTCCTGCACGACCTGCACCCCGAGGACACCGGCGCACGCATCGGGCGGGCCCTCGCCGCGGTGCGTGACCCCGTGGAGGTGGTGGCCTTCGACGAGGTCACGGGCACCCTGCGCCTGCGGACCACCGGCACCGGCGGCTGCGGGTGCACCGGCGAGTCGGCGGCACAGAAATCCATCGAGAACGCCCTGGCCTGCTTCGCACCCGAGGTGACCACGGTCGAGATGGAGTCCGCCACCGCCACCCCGGAACCGGCACTCCTCCAGATCGGCACCCGCCCCCCGCAGCACGCGGCAACCGCCCGGCCGACCCCGGCCAGGACACCGTGAGCGCGCCCGCCTCGGGCGTACACGCGCTGCGGCGGTTCGCGGGACCCCGCGAACCCCGGCAGGAGCGCTGCGAACTCTGCGGCGCGCCCGTGACCGAGGGCGGCCACAGGCACCTGGTGGACATTGAGCAGCGTGCGCTCGCGTGCGCCTGCACCCCGTGCGCCCTGCTCTTCGAACGGCCCGGCGCCGCCCACGGCAGGTTCCTGAGCGTCCCCGACCGCTACCTCGTCGACCGCGACCACCGGCTCGACGACAACGCGTGGGAGCTCCTGCAGATCCCGGTCAGCGTCGCCTTCTTCTTCCGCAACGCCGCACTGGACCGGCTCGTGGCGCTCTACCCGAGCCCCGCCGGAGCCACCGAGAGCGAACTCGATCCCGCCACCTGGCAGACGGTCCTCGGCACCAGCCGCCTGTCCCAACTGCTCGAACCCGATGTGGAAGCACTGCTGTTGCGCCGCTCCGAGGGCCGGGCCCAGTGCTATCTCGTACCGATCGACATCTGCTACGAGCTGGTGGGACGCATGCGCCTGCTGTGGCAGGGCTTCGACGGCGGAGCCGAGGCCCGTGCCGATCTGCAGGCCTTCTTCGAACACATCGAACGCCGGGCCGGGGCAGCAGAGGAGGAGCGGCGGCCATGACGGAATTCACCTTCACCTGCACCGGCGTACGCGCCGACCCGTACGCCGCCGGCCCCACCCTCGTCTTCCGGCTGCGCATCACCGCGTCCGGAGAAACGCCGGTGCACGCACTCGCGCTGCGCTGTCAGATCCGCATCGAACCGGCCCGGCGCGGCTACGAACCCGCCGAGGCCGCAGGCCTGACGGATCTGTTCACAGAGCGCTCACGCTGGGGCAGCACCCTCCAGCCCCTGCAGTTCGCCCAGGTCCCGGTCATGGTCCCGGCGTTCACCGGGGCGACCGAGACCGACGTCGTCGTGCCCTGCACCTATGACCTGGAGATCGCCGCGACACGGTACGCGAACGCGTTGACGGACGGTGAGGTGCCGCTCCTGATGCTCTTCTCCGGCACCGCCTTCACCGGCAGTGCGGGCTTCCGGGTCGAACCGGTGCCCTGGGACCTGGAGGCACCCTTCCGGATGCCGGTCGCGGTGTGGAAGGAGATGGTCGACCAGCACTTTCCCGGGTGCGGCTGGATCCGCCTTCCCCGCGACACCATGAACGACCTGATCGCATTCCGCTCACGGCACGCACTGCCCTCCTGGGAGGCGACCGTCCGGGCGCTCATCGACGCGGCCGGGACCAAGGCCCTCCTGCCGCCGGACCGGGCACGCGCAGACGCCGGGCTCGCCGGACTCGCCGAGAGGACGGCGCAATGACCGCATCCGCGCTCACCCCCGCACTGGAATCCCGTTTCGCCGCCGCCCGCGGCGTGGCCGACGCCGTCCTCTTCGAGGGCTACGTCCTGTACCCGTACCGCGCGTCCGCGGCCAAGAACCGGCTCCGCTGGCAGTTCGGGGTGCTCGTCCCGCCCGCCTGGACGGCAGCCGCCGACGAGCACGACTTCCAGCACACCGAGTGCCTCATGGAGCCGAAGTCCGACGCGAATCTCGCGGCCGAGGTGCGCTTCCTGCACGCCCAGCGGCGCACCGTGCAGCAGCTCTGCGAGGACGGCACCTTCGAGACCGTCCCCGAACTCCACCTCACCGACCGGGTCCTGGTCCCCTGGGACGAGGGCGCGGAGGAACGCGTCGAAGCGCTCGTCACCGTGGCCGGGCTCACCGGCGACGGAGTCGTCGTACCTTTCACGCGCCCGGCACGCCAGGAGTACGAAACCGTCCGCGACGACGAGGGCCGGACCGTGGGCCGCCTGGTGCGCCGCTGCGAGGAGATCAGTGGCGCCGTGCGGCTGTCCGCCACCGAACTCGACGGCCCCTACCGGGCGATGCGGCTCACCGCCGTCGTGGAGAACACCAGCACATGGACACCGGACGCCGATGACGCCGACCGCGACGCCGCGCTGCCCAGGTCACTGGTGGCCACCCACCTCCTTCTGGGCCTGAGCGCAGGCTCGTTCCTGTCGATGACGGATCCTCCCGAGTGGGCCAGGGGCGCGGTCGCGGGCTGCCGGAACCTGCACACCTGGCCCGTACTCGCCGGGGAGCCGGGCCGCGCGGACCTGGTGCTCTCGTCCCCGATCATCCTCGAGGACCACCCGGCCATCGCTCCGGAGAGCCCCGGAGCACTGTACGACTCCACGGAGATCGACGAGATCCTCGCCCTGCGCACGGCCGCCCTGACGGACCAGGAGAAGCGCGAGGCCCGCGGAACGGACGAACGCGCGGCCGCCGTGATCGACATGGCCGACTCGATGCCCCCCGAGGTCCTGGAGCGGCTTCACGGCGCCGTACGGGCCCTGCGGGAGGTCACCGGACCGGGCACGCGGGCGGACGCCGTGCCGGAAGGACCCGACGCAGACGACCCGATCCTGCCGGACCAGCCGTGGTGGGATCCGGCGAGCGACGGCAGCGCCGACCCGGCGCGCGACCGGATCCTGGTGGACGGCCGTTCGGTGGGCGCGGGCAGTCGCGTACTCCTGCGTCCCGGCCTGCGCCGCACCGACGCCCAGGATCTCTTTCTGCGCGGCCGCAGCGCACTGGTCGAGGCGGTGCTCCACGACGTGGACGGCGGAGTGCACCTCGCGGTCACCGTGGAGGGCGATCCGGGCGCCGACATCCGGCGCGAGCAGGGCCGGTTCCTGTACTTCCAGCCCGACGAGGTCGCCCCTCTGGAGGACGCATGACACCGCCCCGCGCACAGAGAGCGACGACTCTGGTCGCGGGCGTCGGGAACATCTTCCTCGGCGACGACGGCTTCGGTGTCGAGACCGTACGACGTCTGGCCTCGGGCCCCCTGCCCGGCCATGTCGAAGCGGTGGACATCGGAGTGCGCGGCGTCCACCTCGCCTACCAGCTCCTCGACGGCTACGACACGCTGATCCTGGTCGATGCCACCCGACGCGGCGGCGACCCCGGAACGCTGTATCTGATCGAGCCCGGCCGGCCAGGCCGTACCGAGCCGCAGGAACCCCTGCTCGACGGCCACCGCATGACCCCGGACGCGGTCCTGACCCTGCTGGAGACCCTGTGCGCCGGGACGGGCTGTGTCCCCCCGCGGCGCACGCTGGTCGTCGGCTGCGAACCCGACCGCGTCGACGAGGGCATCGGCCTGAGCGGTCCCGTGGCCGCTGCCGTACCGGAGGCCGTGAACATGGTCCTGCGCCTGGTGCAGGACGACGAACCCACCGCGCCCACCGAGCCGTCGGCGGCCCGCCCGGCCATGAACTGAGGAGACGAACACCGTCATGAAGAAGATCGTCATCGGCGGCGTGGCCGCCCTTGCGCTCGGCGCTCTCGTGGTACGGCTGCTGCCCGACATCAAGCGCTACGTGCGCATCCGGTGCATGTGAAGGCACCCGAAGCCCTCCGGATCCGGGGCTGCACCGAATGACGTACCTGCCGAGTCCCGTCGGCGAGCCAGCCGGGCAGCGGGTGCGACCGCCGGTGTAATGGCGCGGGCAGGACGGAGACCCATGCACGAGATGTCCATCGCCATGGCCGTCGTCGGCCAGGTGGAAGAAGCGGCCCGGGCGGGCGACGCCGTCGCCGTCACGTCCGTCCGGCTCCGGATCGGCGAGCTGGCCGGAGTGGTCCCCGACGCACTGTCCTTCTGCTTCGAACTGGCCTGCGCAGGGACCGTCCTGGAAGGCGCGGAGCTTGTCGTCGACTCCGTACGGGCGAGAGCCCGCTGCGCGCCCTGTGCGGACGAATGGGCGGTCGGAATGCCACCGCAGCTGTGCTGCCCCCTGTGCGGCGGGGCAACCGCTGAGCTGCTCTCGGGCCGCGAACTGCAGATCGCCGAAGTCCGCTGGGACGACCGCCGCGCGCAGAGCCGTATCCGTGAACCGATTTCCGAGGAGCGCTGAACCATGTGCCGTGTGGTCGATCTCCAGCAGGCGGTACTCGCGAAGAACGACACGACAGCGCATCGCCTGCGCACCGAACTCGCCGCCCGCGGCACCGCGGTCGTCAACCTGCTCTCCAGCCCGGGCAGCGGCAAGACGGCACTGCTCGAACGCGAACTGGTCCTGGCCCGGGAGACGGGCGTCCCCGTCGCCGCTCTGACCGCCGACCTGGCCACCGAGAACGACGCCATGCGCCTGGCCCGCTCCGGCGTCCCGGTCAAGCAGGTGCTCACCGACGGGCTCTGCCATCTGGAGGCGCAGATGCTGGGCGGGCACCTCGACGGATGGCTGCCCGAGGACACCCGGCTGCTGTTCGTGGAGAACGTCGGCAATCTGGTCTGCCCGGCCTCGTACGACCTCGGTGAAACGCTGCGGGTCGTCCTCGCCTCGGTCACCGAGGGCGAGGACAAACCGCTGAAGTACCCCACCGCCTTCGGGCTCGCGCACCTGGTGCTCGTCACCAAGACGGACATCGCCGAGGCCGTGGAGTTCGACGAGGCAGCGTTCCGCGCCCATGTCGAGCAGGTCAATCCCGGCGTGGAGGTCCAGCTCATCTCCGCCCGGCGCGGTGACGGGGTCGGGGCACTTCTGGAACGGGCGCTGGACGCCGCGAACGGAGCCCCGGTCCACCGCCCCGTCATGGCCGGGCGGCACCACACCACGCACACCCATACGCACGGGGGGACGGTCGCGCCCGGCGCCATGGCACAGCACCGCGCGTGACGACGCCAGGCACCGGCCCGGCGACGGACGAGCCGGCACAGCGCCGCCGGGTGACCGTCCGCGGCATCGTCCAAGGCGTCGGATTCCGGCCCTACTTGTACACACGCGCCCACGCGATGGGCCTGGCGGGACACGTCACCAACACCCCCGAAGGGGTCGTCGCGGAAGTCGAGGGCCCTCCGGCTGCCGTGGCCCTGTTCTGCGAAGGGATCGCCGCCGACGCGCCGCCCATGGCCGTCCTCGATTCCGTCGAGCACCGGGAGGTCCCCGCCGCGGGCGGTGCCGGTTTCACCATCGTCGCCTCCCGGACCGGCGGGCCCTCCCGCACCCTGGTCCCCCCGGATGCGGCCACCTGCGCCGACTGCCTTGCCGAGCTGGCCGACCCCGCGGACCGCCGCCACCGGCACCCCTTCATCACCTGCACCAACTGCGGGCCACGGTTCACCATCGTGACCGGGCTGCCGTACGACCGCGAACACACCACCATGGCCGGTTTCCCCATGTGCCCCGACTGCGCACGTGAGTACGCGGACCCCGCGGACCGCCGCTTCCACGCCCAGCCGATCGCCTGCCTCAGATGCGGGCCTCGCCTCGAACTGCTGGCGGCACACCCCGATCCCGACCGGCCCCCACGACGCGTCACCGCGAAGGGCCCCGTCGCCGAGGCCCGCGGACTTCTGTCCGGCGGCGCGATCCTCGCCGTCAAGGGGCTCGGCGGATACCACCTCGCCTGCAACGCGACCAGCAACCGCGCCGTGGCCGAACTGCGCCGCCGGAAGGCCCGTGGCGACAAGCCGTTCGCCCTGATGGCCCGGGAGATCGGCGACATCGAACACCTCGTCCATATCGGTGCCGAGGAGAGGGCCCTGCTCACCGGCGCCGCCCGCCCGATCGTCCTGCTGAGGCGCCGCGGCCGGGCCGTCCGCGCGCCGGGCGACCCGGTGGACAGCGTCGCCCCGGGCAGCCCCGACCTCGGCGTCATGCTCGCCTACACCCCTCTGCACCATCTGCTCCTCGGCCTGCCCGGCGACCCGGCCGGGCCACACCTGCTCGTCATGACCAGCGGAAACGTGGCAGGGGAGCCGATCGTCACCGACGACGCCGAAGCACTGGAGCGGCTCGCCCGCCTGGCCGACGCCTGGCTGACCCACGACCGCCCGATCCATGTGCCGTGCGACGACTCCGTCGTACGCGTCTGCGACGGGGAACCGCTGACCGTACGCCGCTCGCGCGGATACGCCCCCCGGCCCGTGGAACTGCCCTTCCCCGTGCCCGCGATCCTCGCCGCGGGAGGCGACCTCAAGAACGCCCTGTGCCTGGCCCGGGGCCGCAGAGCCTGGCTGTCCGCCCACATCGGCGACATGGACGACCTCGCCACCCAACACGCCTTCGAGCACGCCGCACAACAGCTGAAGACCCTCACCGGGGTGCGACCCGGCGTCCTGGCCGTCGACAGGCATCCCGGATACCGCTCGGGACAGCTGGCCCGCCGTCTGGCCGGTGAACGGCCCGTCGTACGCGTACAGCACCATCACGCCCACATCGCCGCGGCGATGGCCGAACACGGCCTGGACGGCAGTCGGCGGGTGATCGGCGTCGCGTTCGACGGCACCGGCTACGGCGACGACGGGGCCGTGTGGGGCGGGGAGTTCCTGCTGGCGGACTACGACGGGTACCACCGCTTCGGGCACCTGGCGTACGTCCCTCTGCCGGGCGGCGACGCCGCCGTACACCGTCCCTACCGCATGGCCCTGGCGCATCTGTACGCGGCAGGAATCGGCCGCGCACGGGACCTGCCGTGCGTGGCGGCCTGCCCGCCCGAGGAACTGGGGCCGCTGGAGAGGCAGTTGGAGCGCGACCTCCACTGTGTCCCCACCTCCAGCATGGGCCGGCTGTTCGACGCGGTCTCCTCCCTCGCGGGCGTCTGCCACCGGGCCGGATACGAGGCCCAGGCCGCCATCGAACTCGAAGCCGCCGCGCTCGGGACGCCCGATGAGGACAGCGCCGGATACGGCTTCGCCCTGCGCGCCCCCGCACCGGACGGCGCCGGCCCACTGATCGCCGACCCCGGGCCCGTGCTGTCCGCGGTGGTCGACGATCTGCGCGCGGGCGCCGCGCCGGGAGTCATCGCTGCCCGTTTCCACGCGGCGGTAGCCGTCCTCGTACGCAGCACCTGCGTGCTCGCACGCGAGCAGCATGGCCTGGACACCGTGGCCCTGACCGGCGGGGTGTTCGCCAACACCCGGCTCTCCTCGGCCTGTGCCCGGACGCTCCGGGAGCACGGCTTCACCGTCCTGCGACACCACGGGGTCCCCCCGAACGACGGGGGGCTGGCCCTGGGGCAGGTGATGGTGGCCGCCCGCACGCTCAACGGCCGCACCGGTGCGGCGCGGGGGAGTGCGGCCATCCACTGACGGCGATCAACCACAGCAAGGAGAAACCATGTGCCTGGCGGTGCCCGGCAGAGTACTGGAAATCGAGGAACGGGACGGCACCCGCATGGCCACCGTCGATTTCGGCGGAGTGGTCAAGGAAGCATGCCTGGAGTATCTGCCGGACCTCCAGGTCGGCGAGTACGCCATCGTCCATGTCGGGTTCGCCCTGCAGAAACTGGACGAGGAGTCGGCCAGGCAGACGCTGGAACTGTTCGCCCAACTCGGCATGCTCCAGGAGGAGTTCGGGGATCCGTGGGAGATGGCGGCGGAGGCGGGCGGGCTGCCGCTGCCCGGCGCCGACGAGACATCGCAGGAGGCGCGGCCGTGAAGTACATCGACGAATTCCAGGACCCCGAACTGGCCCGCCGGCTGCTCGACGAGATCAGCTCCACCGTGACCAGACCGTGGGCGCTGATGGAGGTCTGCGGCGGGCAGACCCACACCATCATCCGGCACGGCATCGATCAACTGCTGCCGGAACAGGTGGAACTGATCCACGGTCCGGGCTGCCCTGTGTGCGTCACCCCGCTGGAAGTCATCGACAAGGCGCTGGCGATCGCATCACGCCCCGATGTGATCTTCTGCTCCTTCGGCGACATGCTCCGCGTCCCCGGCACCGGCAGGGATCTGTTCCGGGTCCGCAGCGAGGGCGGCGACGTACGGGTCGTCTACTCCCCGCTCGACGCGCTGAAGATCGCCCGGCAGAACCCGGACAGAGAAGTCGTGTTCTTCGGAATCGGCTTCGAAACCACCGCACCGCCCAACGCGATGACGGTCCATCAGGCACGCAGGCTCGGCATCCGCAACTTCAGCCTGCTGGTGTCGCATGTCCGGGTGCCACCGGCGATCGAGGCGATCATGCGGTCACCGGACTGCCGGGTGCAGGCATTCCTCGCCGCAGGGCATGTGTGCAGCGTGATGGGCGTGGGCGAGTATCCCGCGCTGGCCGAACGGTTCGGCGTCCCGATCGTGGTGACAGGATTTGAACCGCTGGACATCCTGGAAGGGGTACGCCGGACCGTGGCCCAGCTGGAACGCGGTGAACACAGGGTGGACAACGCCTACCCGCGCGCCGTGCGCCCCGAGGGCAACCCCGCCGCCCTGGCCATGCTGGAGGACGTCTTCGAGGTGACCGACCGGGCCTGGCGAGGCATCGGCGTGATCCCCGCCAGCGGCTGGCGGCTCTCCGCGCGCTACCGGGACTACGACGCCGAACACCGCTTCTGCGTGACCGGCATCGACACCTGTGAACCCGCGCAGTGCCGCAGCGGAGAGGTTCTGCAGGGCCTGCTGAAGCCCCACCAGTGCGAGGCGTTCGGCACCACCTGCACCCCACGGACGCCACTCGGAGCCACCATGGTCTCCAGCGAGGGCGCCTGCGCCGCCTACTACCTCTACCGGCGGCTGGACATCGACAAGAGCGCAGCTCTGGAGGCGAGCCCCGTTGGCTGAGACCGTCGACACCCCCATGTACGGCGCCGGAACCACCTCGGCGTCCGCCGTCCCGCCACTCGACCCCACGGCGTGGACCTGCCCGGCCCCGCTGCGTGACCACCCGCGGATCGTGATGGGTCACGGCGGTGGTGGCGCGCTCTCCGCCGAACTGGTCCAGCACATCTTCGCCCCGGCCTTCGGGGGCGAGGCGCTCGCGCAGCTGGGCGACTTCGCGTCCGTGTCGCTGGGTGGCGCCCGACTGGCCTTCTCCACCGACTCCTTCGTGGTGCGGCCGCTGTTCTTCCCCGGTGGCAGCATCGGCGACCTCGCGGTCAATGGGACCGTCAACGACCTGGCCATGAGCGGTGCCCGGGCCGCCTATCTGTCGTGCGGATTCATCCTGGAGGAGGGCGTCGAGCTGTCCGTCGTCGCACGTGTGGCCGAGGCCTTCGGCGCTGCCGCGCGTAACGCGGGCGTCGAGGTGGCGACGGGGGACACCAAGGTGGTCGAGGCCGGTCACGGAGACGGCATCTTCATCAACACCGCAGGCATCGGTCTCATCCCGGCCGGCGTCGACCTGCGTCCCCAACGGGTCGTGCCGGGTGACGTGGTGATCGTCAGCGGGGCGATCGGGGTCCACGGCGTGGCGATCATGAGCGTGCGCGAGGGCCTGGAGTTCGGGGTCGAGATCGAGAGCGACTGCGCGGCCCTGGGAGGCCTCGTGGCGGCCATGCTCGCGGTCACACCGGATCTGCACGTACTGCGCGACCCCACCCGTGGCGGGCTCGCCGCATCCCTCAACGAGATCGCGGCGGCGTCGGGTACCGGCGTGGTGATCCAGGAACGGCACGTCCCCGTCCCCCCGCCGGTGGCCAACGCCTGCGCCATCCTGGGCCTCGACCCGATGTACGTCGCCAACGAGGGGAAGCTGGTGGCATTCGTACCGCGGGAGCACGCCGACGCGGTCCTGGACGCGATGCGCGCCCACCCCCTGGGCCGCGACGCGGCGGTGATCGGCGAGGCGGTGGAGGCCCACCCGGGCATGGTCGTGGCCCGCACCGGTCTCGGCGGTACACGGGTGGTCGACCTGCCCGTCGGGGAGCAGCTGCCCCGGATCTGCTGACGGCCCCGTACCGACGCACCGTCCTGGCAGTACTGTGCCGAACTCGACGTCAGCGCACCCTCACCCGGTCGAGGGTGCGCTCGGCCGCCCGCTTCCGATCCGCGCAATCCTCGCAGCGCCGCTGCTCGTTGAAGGAACCCGGCGTCACTTCTCTGCGGGCATGGGGATGCTGCCCTCCGGCTCCGGTTCCGCGGTGGGCAGGAAACGCCCGATGAGGGCCTTGTAGAGGAACGCACCGACCAGGCCGCCCACGAGCGGGCCCACGATCGGCACCCAGAAGTAGAAATTCCCGTACTGGTCCCGCCACGCCCCTCCGTAGCCGGTGAGGAAACTCGCGAGCCGGGGCCCGAAGTCACGCGCCGGATTGATGGCGTATCCGGCATTGGTGCCCCATGCCATACCGATGGCCACCACGACGAGGCCCACGATGAACGGGCCGAGATTGGCGCCCGGTGGCGTATTGAGGAGATCCGTGACCGCGAAGATCAGCAGCACGAGAATGGCGGTGCCGATGACCTGGTCCCGCAATGCTCCCCATTCGGTGACCGGAAGCGCGGGGTTCCCATTGGAGGGAAGGGTCGAGAAGACGGTTTGCGTCTTGATCGTGTGACCCGGATCCGCCTTCGCCAGAGCCTCGGTGTAATTCCAGCGCACCACCAGCGCCCCGACGAAAGCTCCTGCGAGCTGAGCGAGCGAGTAGGGGGCAACTTTCTTCCACGGGAAATCCTTGAAAGCGGCAAGCGAAAGAGTCACTGCCGGATTCAGGTGAGCGCCGCTCAGTCTGCCCGCCACATAGACACCCAGAGTGACTCCGAGGCCCCATGCCCAGGCGATGCTGTCGTGATTCCCGAGACCCCCCGGCGGGTCGGTGAGTGCTCCACCGGCCACGACCTGGGCCACCACACCACAGCCGAAGAGGATGAGAACCATTGTGCCGAGGAACTCCGCCGACAGCTCCCCGACGATTCCCGACATCTTGAGCCGCTCCATGGAGATCTCGCTTCCTGTCGAGTCACGAGCGTTGGCGGCATAGATCCACATATGAGCGTAGACGATATGAGCGTAGACGCAGGGAATTGGTTCCGCACTTGGTGGCGCAGACGCCCCGTCGGCGCAGGGCTCACCCGGCGAACGGGCCGGAAGTTGCGCGGGTCCGGCTTCAGCGAGCGGCGGCGGTCACCGCGCCGCCCGCTCCCGCGGCTTCCTCCGTGGGAGTGTCGTGCAGGCCGAGGCGCAGGTGTTCGACGTGGAAGAGGGCCTGGTCGAGGAGTTCGGCGACATGGTTGTCGTACAGCGCGTAGATGACCGAGCGGCCCCGGCGCTCGCCGGTCACCAGGCCGAGGTTGCGCAGCAGCCGTAGCTGATGGGAGCAGGCGGACTGCTCCATGCCGACCGCGTCGGCCAGCTCCGTCGCCGGGCACGGACCCTCCTGGAGGCGGGCGAGGATGCGCAGCCGGGACGGGGTCGCGAGGGCCTGGAGGGTGGTCGCCACATCGGCGGCGCCCACGGCGTCGAGGCGCTCGCGCGCGGTGGCAGCAGTATTCGCGTCAACTCCGTGGCCCATGCCCCTCATCCTACGGAGATGAACACATGAATGAGTGTTCATGTGATCCTGTATGGTGCGGGGGTCGGACCACGCCGCCTTCTCGTGCGAAGGATCACCGCCCATGTCGTTCACCCTCACCCGCCCGGCTCCGCCCGCAGGCCCGGTCCGGGACACGGTCGCAGCGAGGCGGCGCACGCGGATCCTGGCACTGCCGGAGGCCCGTTGGGCCGCGGCGGCCCTGGTGCTCTTCCTGGCGGCGCTGCCCCTGCAACTGCTCGGCGCCCCGTGGTGGGCGTGGGGCCCGCTGTACGCGCTCACGTACATCGCGGGCGGGTGGGAACCGGGCTGGGAGGGGCTGAAGGCCCTCAAGAGCAGGACGCTGGACGTGGACCTGCTGATGGTGGTCGCCGCGCTCGGCGCGGCGGCGATCGGGCAGGTGCTGGACGGCGCCCTGCTCATCGTCATCTTCGCCACCTCGGGCGCACTGGAGGCGTTCGCCACCGCACGGACCGCTGACTCGGTACGCGGTCTGCTCGACCTCGCACCCGCCACGGCGGCCCGCCTCGGCGACGGCGGAACCGAAGAGACGGTGTCCACCGGACAGTTGAGGGTGGGGGACGTGATCCTGGTACGTCCCGGCGAGCGCGTCGGCGCCGACGGCCGGGTCCTCGACGGAGCCAGTGAGGTGGACCAGGCCACCATCACCGGCGAGCCGCTGCCGGTGGCCAAGGAGCCGGACGACGAGGTCTTCGCCGGGACACTGAACGGCACCGGGGCGCTACGGGTCCGGGTGGAGCGCGACCCGTCGGATTCGGTGATCGCCCGGATCGTTGCCATGGTCGAGGAGGCCTCAGGGACAAAGGCACCCACCCAGTTGTTCATCGAGAAGGTCGAACAGCGGTACTCCATCGGCATGGTGGCGGCCACCATCGCCCTGTTCGCCCTCCCGCTGGCATTCGGCGCGGCATTGCAGCCGACGCTGCTGCGCGCGATGACCTTCATGATCGTGGCCTCGCCGTGCGCCGTGGTCCTGGCCACCATGCCGCCGTTGCTGTCCGCGATCGCCAATGCCGGACGGCACGGTGTGCTGATCAAGTCCGCCGTCGTGATGGAGCGCCTCGGTCAGGTCGACGCCGTAGCACTCGACAAGACCGGCACCCTGACCGAAGGCACCCCGAGCGTCACCGACATCCGCCCGTTGACCGCCTCGGGTTTGACCGCGGACGCCCTGCTCACCTTCGCGGCGGCGGCCGAGCACCCCAGCGAGCACCCTCTCGCACGCGCCGTCACCGACGCGGCCCGGACGCGCGGTCTCGCCCTGCCCTCCGTGGCGGACTTCGCCTCCGCTCCCGGTACCGGCGTCACGGCCACAGTGGACGGCCGCGCCGTCGCCGTCGGCAGCCCTGCCCGTCTGCTGAACGCCCGCCGCTTCGACCGGGCGGCCGCCGCCCTCGTCGCACAGCTGGAGGAGGACGGCCGTACCACCGTGCTCGTCGTCCTCGACGGCACCCCGGTCGGCGCCCTGGGCGTCGCCGACCGACTGCGTACCGACGCCCACGCCACCGTTGCCCGCCTCACCGTACTCACCGGCAGTACGCCGTTGCTGGTCACCGGCGACAACCCGCGCGCCGCCGCACGCCTCGGCGCCGACGTGGGCATCGGCGACGTACGGGCCGGGCTGCTGCCGCAGGACAAGGTGCGCGTGGTCAGGGAGTTGGAGAGCGCCGGGCGCAAGGTCCTCGTGGTCGGGGACGGTGTCAACGATGCCCCGGCGCTGGCCGCCGCCCACACCGCAGTCGCCATGGGCAGAGCCGGCTCCGACCTCGCCCTGGAGACCGCCGACGCGGTCGTCGTCCGTGACGAACTCGCCACCGTACCCACCGTCGTGGCGCTCTCGCGCCGGTGCCGCCGCCTCGTGGTGCAGAACCTGGTGATCGCCGCCTTCTTCATCACCGGCCTCGTCATCTGGGACCTGGCCGGCACGCTTCCGCTGCCCCTGGGCGTCGCCGGGCACGAGGGCTCCACCGTCATCGTCGGCCTCAACGGGCTGCGCCTGCTGCGCGACGCCGCCTGGACGCGGGCGCGACAGGATCCGAACGAAGGGCCCTAACCCCGTGTTCGGCCGAGGAACCTGCGTACGACGTATGCCACCGCACCGGCCGCGATCACCGCGCTCCCGGAGATGACGGAAGCCGACGGCAGGGCGAAGGCGAGGAGCAGACAGCCCGTCAGGCCGACGACGGGCACGATGCGGGGCGGACGGCCTTCGCCGGGCGTGAGTGTCCAGGCGGCGGCGTTGGCGATGGCGTAGTAGGCGAGGACGCCGAAGGAGGAGAAGCCGATCGCCCCACGGATGTCGGTGGTGGCCGCCAGGACGGCGACCACGGCGCCCACGGCGAGTTCCGCACGGTGGGGGACCTTGAACCGAGGGTGCACCGCGGCCAGGGCATGCGGCAGATGGCGGTCGCGGGCCATGGCCAAGGTGGTGCGTGAGACACCGAGGATCAGCGCGAGGAGGGAGCCGAGCGCGGCGACGGCCGCACCGGCGCGCACCACCGGCGCGAGACCGGGCACGCCCGCCGCGCGAGCGGCCTCGGCCAGCGGGGCCGCGGCATGGGCGAGACCTTCGGGGCCCAGCACGGCGAGCACCGTGACCGCGACGGCCGCGTAGACGAGCAGGGTGATGCCCAGCGCGAGCGGGATCGCGCGCGGGATGGTGCGCTGCGGGTCGCGGACCTCCTCGCCGAGGGTGGCGATCCGGGCGTACCCGGCGAACGCGAAGAACAGCAGCCCGGCCGCCTGGAGCACCCCGCTGACGGTGGCGTCCGCGCCGATGGCCAGGCGCCCGGCATCGGCGGTGCCGCCGCTGAGACAGGCGGTGACCACGGCCGCGAGGACCGCCAGGACGAACGCGACGATCACCCTGGTCAGCCAGGCGGACTTCTGCAGCCCGGTGTAGTTGAGCGCGGTCAGCGCCACCACCGCCGCGACGGCCACCATGTGCGTCTGTCCCGGCCACACGTAGGAGCCCACGGTCAGCGACATCGCCGCACAGGACGCGGTCTTGCCGACGACGAAGCCCCATCCGGCGAGATAGCCCCAGAAGTCGCCGAGGCGTTCACGGCCGTACACATAGGTGCCGCCGGACGCCGGGTAGCGGCCGGCCAGCCGTGCGGAGGACATCGCGTTGCAGTACGCCACCACCGCGGCCAGCCCCAGGCCGAGCAGCAGACCCGACCCGGCGGCTGCGGCGGCGGGCCCGGGTGCGACGAAGATGCCCGCCCCGATCATCGAACCCAGGCCGATCATCACGGCGTCGAACACACCCAGACCGCGCTTCAGCTCGCCCGTTCCCGCCGACTTCGCCGACGTGCTCATCACTCACTCCCAGCCGGGCGCCCCGCACGAGCGGGTCCCGTAGTAGGCGCGGACACAGATTTCCGGGGCACGGTAGCCGATCAAGGTGACCGGCCGGTGCGGGGTGAGGCGGCGCGGGGTCCGACAGGACGGGGAAACCCTGTGGGGGTATCGTCGGCCTCGTACCGCAGGACTCCTACGACCGAGAATTCGAGGCAGCCGTGGACCGCACCCCCGAGCGCGCACCGGGAGTTTCCCAGTCGCTCGTGCTGTGCGCCGTCCTGCTCGGGCTGTTCCTCATGCACGGAGCCCCGGCGAGCGCCGCCGAGGGCTGCCACGGTGCGACGGCCGTGACCTCGGATCTGTCCATGTCCATGACGGCGTCCATGACGTCGGGCAACGGTCACACGGCCATGGTGGGCGATCACGGCACCACCCGCGCGGCCTCGGCGGACGATCACGGCACCCCTCGCGCGGCCGCCGCCCTGCCCGGGATGAACGGCGAGTCGTGCGTGTCCACCCACGCCCGTGACCGGCTGCTGCCGCTGCTCATGGCGCTGGGCCTCGTCGTCCTGGCCGTATGGGCGCTCGGGACGCGTCGTACGGCGGTGCGCGGACCGGCACGGCGGGGACCGCCGTTCGCCGGCAGAGATCTCCTGCTCCAGGTGTGCGTCGCGCGGACGTGACGGGTGTCCGCCGGTTCCCGGCCATCGGGCCGGACCGGCCGGATGAACCCTGCCCCTTTCGCGCGCCATAGATGTGGCGCATCCACCTGGAAAGAACCTGTGATGTCCGCTTCCCTGTCCTCCCCCGCCCGCCGCCGCACGCTCGCGGCCGCAGGCACCGTCGCCGCGCTCGCCCTGACGCTGGCGGCCTGCGGCTCCTCCGAAGGGTCCAAGGCCGGCAGTTCGTCCATGCCCGGCATGGACCACGGCTCCGCCGGCGCCTCCGCGCCCGCCACCCCCGGCGCTTCGTTCAACGACGCGGACGTGGAGTTCGCGCAGCAGATGATCCCGCATCACCAGCAGGCCATCGAGATGGCGGAGCTGGCCGACGGCCGCGCCGCCGACCCCGAGATCAAGGCGCTGGCCGCCGCGATCGAGAAGGCCCAGGACCCCGAGATCAGCACCATGAAGGGCTGGCTGACCTCCTGGGGCAAGCCGCTGCCCGCGGCCTCGCCCTCCATGGGCGACATGCCCGGCATGGACCATGGCTCGGACGGTTCGGCGATGCCCGGGATGATGTCCGACAAGGACATGAGCGACCTGGCGGCCGCCAAGGGCAAGGACTTCGACAAGAAGTTCGCCCAGCTCATGATCGGCCACCACGAGGGCGCGGTCACCATGGCCGAGGACGAGCAGAAGAACGGCAGCAATGCCGACGCGAAGAAGCTCGCCGGTGCTGTCATCACGGCACAGACCGCCGAGATCGAGCAGATGAACAAGATCATCGCCAGGCTCTGACCCGGCAGGGGTGCGGGCCTCCGGCCTGCCGGAGGCCCGCACCCCACTCGCGTACGTCATGCCGTACGCGCCCGGCCATCGGGGTTACGCGTCGGCTCGGCCCGCTTCCGGTGCTGAGAGCAGGTCGCTCACCTCCTCCGCGGTGGTGTCCCGGAGCTCCTCCGCCAGGAGCAGCCAGCGCGTGATGCCGACCGATTCGAGGAACGGCAGGTCGTGACCGGCGATCACCAGCGCCCCTTCGTACGACTTCAGTGCGCTGGTCAGCCGGCGCACGCCGGCGATGTCGAGGTTGTTGGTCGGCTCGTCCAGCATCAGCAGCTGCGGGGCCGGTGCGGCGAGCATCGTCGCCGCGAGCGCGGCCCGGAAGCGCTCTCCGCCCGAGAGGGTGCCCGCCGGCTGTTCCGCCCGCTTCCCCTGGAACAGGAAGCGTGCGAGCTGGGCGCGGATGTGGTTGTCGGTGACCCCGGGGGCCATGCGTGCCACGTTCGCCGCGACGCTCAGCTCGTCGTCCAGCACATCCAGCCGCTGGGGAAGGAACCGCAGCGGTACGAACGTCCTGGCCTCGCCGGACAGCGGAGCCAGCTCGCCGGTGAGGGTGCGCAGCAGCGTCGTCTTGCCCGCGCCGTTGCGCCCGACGAGCGCGATCCGCTCGGGCCCGTGCACATGCAGGCTGCCCTTGCGCAGCCTGCCGAATCGGGGGCGCAGTTCGTTCAGGGTCAGCACGGTGCGGCCGGCGGGAACGGCGGTGTGGGGCAGGCTCACACGGATCTCGGCATCGTCGTGGATGGCTTCCGCGGCCTCTTCGCGACGCTCGCGCGCCTCGTTGAGCCGGTCCTCCTGGACGCCGCGGAGCTTGCCCGCCGACTCCTGCGCGGACCGCTTGCGGGCACCGGCGAGGATCTTCGGGAGCCGTCGCTCGGCCTCGATCTTCCTGCCGTGCCGCTGGCGGCGAGCCAGCTTGACCTGGGTCTCCTCCAGCTCGCGCTTCTGTCGGCGTTCGTCGGCAGAAGCGGCCCGCAGCATCCGCCCTGCGGTCTCCTGTTCGTCGGCCAGAGCCTCTTCGTAGGCTGACCAGCCGCCTCCGTACCAGCTCACGGAGCCGGAGCGCAGTTCGGCGATGCGGTCCACGCGCTCCAGCAGTTCCAGGTCGTGGCTGACGACGACGAGGACACCGGAGCGCCAGGAGTCGACGGCCTCGTAGAGCCTGCGGCGGGCGAATACATCGAGGTTGTTGGTCGGTTCGTCCAGCAGGAGCACGTCGGGACGCTCCAGCAGCAGCGCGGCCAGGCGCAGCAGGACGGTTTCCCCGCCGGACATCCGGCCCACGGTGCGGTCCAGTTCGACGTTGCCGAGTCCGAGCGACCCGAGGGTCGCGAGTGCTCGTTCCTCGACGTCCCAGTCGTCGCCGATCGTCTCGAAGTGCTTCTCGTCCACATCGCCGGATTCGATGGCGCGCAGCGCGCCGCGCCGCTCGGCGATGCCCAGGGCCTCGTCCACAGGCAGTGTCGTGTCGAGGGTGACGTTCTGAGGGAGGTGGGCGAGGCTGCCGCCGACGGCCACCGAGCCCTGGGAAGGGCGCAGTCGGCCGGCCAGCAAACGCAGCAGCGTGGACTTGCCCGCGCCGTTGCTGCCGACGAGCCCGGTGCGGCCCCGGCCGACGGTGAGGGAGAGCCCGTCGAAGACGGTCGTGCCGTCCGGCCACTGGAAGGACAGGCCGGAGCAGGTGAGGGAGGCGCTGGGGGTGGTGGATGTCGCCATGGTGGTCCTCGCAGTCGCAAGCGCGGTGAATGGGGGCTTCGTATGCGAGCACCACGCGGCGACCGAACCGTGAGGGAGGTGCGGCGGTCCGAAAGGTCGAGGGACGGCTCATGCACCAAGGTCGCATCCACGCGGGGTCACGGGCAGGACAGAACACTGCTACTGCGTGACGGGCGTACGGCTTCGGCCGTACGGCGCGATGATCGCGAACCTCAGATGCGCAACGTCCACCTCTATCGGAGACAACAGAACCGCTGAAAACGATAGCGACCGGGAGAGCGGACGGCAAAGCCCTTTCGTCGTGCGCGGGGAGTGAGGGGGAGTGCGACGAGCGGGCGCGGCCAGCGGGCCACCCCGGGTGGGCCTGTTCGGTGGCGGTCGGCCCCGAGCACGCGAAGCAGTGGGCAAATGTCCGAGTATGGGCGATTTGCTTGGAAATGATATTTAGGTTAATAAAGGTGTCTATTGGGGCTCTTGTGGCCTTTGAGTTCCACCCGAATTGCACCTTTTATGCACTCAGTGGCGTGAGTCACTTTCGGAGTTCAAGACGGCGCGGTGCGCGGCCCGGTTCCCTTCTGTGTAAAGAAATTTCACTTCTCGATGTGAGGTGGATTACTTCCAATTACCTGATTCGATCTTGCAAATGAATTGTGATCAACAAATAGGGGCTTGTTCCATTCGGTGTTTCTCGCCTACGGTCACGGTCAATCCGGACGGAACGCCGAATCCTGCCGCCGTCCGGCAATCCGACCACTCACGTACGGCAGGAGCGGGGGACCCAGGTAAGCCGCCGACCCGGTATACGGAACGGCTCGGGGTTAAGTCGCATTCCCATGCGGCCAGACATCTCCAGTCTGAACCCGACAGCTCACCTCGTAGGCGACGGAGAGGAATTCGCCATGTCCGCAACGGGTAACCATCGTCGTCGCAAGTCCACTTCGCTGTCTCGCGGTCTCATCGCCGCGACCACGGGCGGAGCCGCTCTCGTGCTGCCGCTGATCGGTGCCGGATTCGCCTCCGCCGCTCCGGCGCAGACCGTCACCGCCGAAAACGCCGCCGTGTCCACCGTCGCCCCCGTCAAGGAAAAGGCCGCGCAGGCGGCCACGCCCACCACCTATTCCGTGGTCGCGGGCGACACCCTTTCCAAGATCGCAAAGGGGTATTCCGTCAGCGGTGGCTGGCAGAAGCTGTACGAGGACAACCGGGCGACCATCGGCGCCAACCCCGCGCTGATACTCCCGGGCATGAAGCTGACCATCGGCGCCAAGGCTGCCGCGGGTGCATCCACCGTGAACGCCGTTGCTGCCCCGGCCACCACCCCGGCCCCGGCCGCGTCGACCGTGAAGTACACGAACGACCTGGACGGCTGGATCAAGGAGTCGCTGGCCGTCATGGCCAAGAACGGCATACCCGGCAGCTACGACAGCATCCACCGCAACATCATGCGCGAGTCCTCGGGCAACCCCCGCGCCATCAACAACTGGGACTCCAACGCCGCCAAGGGCACGCCGTCCAAGGGCCTCCTGCAGGTCATCGACCCCACCTTCAGCGCCTACCACGTGCCCGGTACGTCGATGGACATCTACGACCCGGTAGCCAACATCACCGCGGCGTGCAACTACGCCGCCGACAGGTACGGCTCGATCGACAACGTCTTCGGAGCCTACTGACCTGCAGCAGCACCGATGGCGGTCCAGGACCGACGGGTGCCGAGAGGCCGAACAGGCCCCTCGGAAGCGATCGCACCCGCCGGTCAGGGGCCGCCTTTCGGCTGCTCACCCGTGTGAGCGGCGTGCGGAGGCGACGCTAGACGCCGCGCCGGGCGGAGCCGGGAACGGACACATGGCCGGCGAGCCAGGACAGCAGGGGCTCCAGCTCCTTCGCCGCTTCGAGCACGGCGCCGACCAGCGCCGACGTGTCCTGCGCGCAGTCCCCGCCGAGGGGACGGGCGGCGCGGACCGAGCGGTACCGGAGCAGGTCGGCACGGGGATGACCGGCGTCATGACCGCGTGGCACGCGCTTCATGGTGTCCCCGGTGATCTCGTACCCCCGCTCCTCCAGTGTCCCGATGGCGCGGACCAGCTCGGGGCCACTGCCCTGTGCGGCAACTGCCGCACGGAACAACGGGACCTGCCCGGGATCCGGGTAGCTCCAGCCGCCCCTGATCCGCAGTCCGTCGAGATCGAAACGCAGACCGATCTCGACATTGCGTGCGATCCGGATCACGGCCGCTTGGTGCTGCCACCACCACGGGTCCTTGCGGAATCCCCAGACGGAGAAGTCCTCGTACGCCCCGTCCGCATCGGCCACATCGTTCAGCAGGGCGATCATGGGCTGCCGGACCAGGCGCTCCCGGTCCTTCCGGCGCTTCTCGCGCGCTTCCTGCGAAGGCATGCCCTCCAACCGCAGAAGCAGCTCGAATGCCTGCTCTGTCCAGCCGCTGAATGCTCTGCTCACGCAAGAGATCCTAGCGATCCGCGATGCGAGGGCGGGTTCGCGCCCCAGGCCCTCTCGTCCGCGGGTTCTCACCCCCGGGCCTTCACTCCTGAGCGCCCTCCGTCGGCTGCTCCGGCTGCCGGAGCGGCTTCTGCGCCGGAGGCCTGGGCACCGTGGCCGCTGCCCCCTCCCGGACGGACTGCACCACCGCCTCGTGAAGGCGCCGGCTGTCCTCCTCGCAGGAGCACGGCACGGGGCTGCCCGACATGGTGAACCAGTCGATCGCACCCGTGTACTGCACAGTGATCTGGGCCGTGTCTTCGGCCCAGGTCGTGTGCACGGTCAGGTCCCCGGACAGGACGCCGACCTCGTCCGTGAGCACGCCACCGTGCCCGGAGAACACACCGCGAGTCGTCCATGAGGCCCAAGCCATGCATCCAGGCTGGCACCAAGAGCACCGATGCGCGACCCACGGCCATCGGCCGCCGCGGGGCCCGGGGGCGCCCGCGCCGTTCCGGAATCTGGAATGGGTGAAACTTTGCTCCGGTCCGAGCTGCGGTTCCCGCACCCGCCGATTCCCGCAAAATGACGCGCTCTTAACGCCAAAACGTCGAATCTGCTCGCCGAAACAACGAATTCCGTAGGTGAACAGCTCTTGACCTGCGGAACTCGTCAGGATTGCATGTCGCGCTGGGAGCGACGAAACCACTCACCACGTCCTCGTCTGGAGGCGATACCGCTCCCACGCTCAGAGACCGCACCTGTTGATCGGAATCGCACGATGACCGAAACGCTCAGCGCACCCCAGGCGCTCGCCCCAGCGACCGGCCCCACACCACAGAAGCTCAAGCGTTCCATCGGCGTCGTGGGCGGAACACTGCTCACGCTCTCCTGCGTGACGCCCGCTTCGACACTCTTCGTGGTCGTACCGGACCTGTTCTCCAGCCTCGGCACATACACCGCCCTCACCATCGCCATCGGCTCGCTGCTCTGTATCGCGGTCGCCTTCTGTTACTCGGAGCTGGGCACCCTCATCCCGAGTGCGGGAGGTGAGTACGCCATGGTCTCGACCATGGCGGGACGGCTGGCGGGCTGGCTCGTCTTCGTGCTCTCCCTGCTGGTCGTGATGATCGTGCCCCCGGTCATCGCCATGGGGACGGCCGACTACCTAGCTCCCGTCGTGCACATACCGGCACCCGCCGCGGGCGCCGGCGTCATGATCCTCGCCACCCTCGCCGGGCTCCTGGACCTGCGCGCCAACGCGTGGATCACCGGGATCTTCCTCGTCCTCGAAGTGATCGCGGCGGGCGTCGTCGCCGTACTCGGGTTCGCGCACTCCGAGCGTGGGGCCTCCGCGCTGGTGCACGGGTCGGTCGCCTCGTCGGGCAGCACCACCTCCACGGTCACCGCGATGATGGTGGTCTCCGGGCTCGCGATCGCCCTCTTCATCACCCAGGGCTTCTCCACGGCCGTCTACCTCTCGGAGGAACTGGAGAACCCGCGGCGCAACGTGGCCCGCACCGTGCTCGCCACCCTAGCCATCTCCACGGCCGTCATCCTCGTCCCGGTCATCGCCATCACGCTGGGCGCCCCTGACCTCGCGGCCCTGACTTCGGGCGACCTCAACACCATGGTCGCCGCCTGGTCCAACTCGGCCGTCGGCACCTTTGTCAGCCTCTGCGTCGCCCTCGCGATCATCAACGCGGGCATCGTCATGGTCATCCAGAACTCACGGGTCCTGTTCGCCTCCGCCCGTGACAAGGCGTGGCCCGAGCCGGTCAACAACGCCCTGTCCCGGCTCGGCCGGTTCGGCTCCCCGTGGGTGGCGACCCTGGTCGTCGGCATCCCCGGCGCGGCGCTCTGCTTCGTCAACCTCGACACCCTGTACGGCGTCACCGGCGTCTCCGTCACCGGCATGTACCTGCTGGTCGCGGTCGCTGCCCTGCTCTGCCGCCGCGGCGCGCACCGCGAGCAGCCCGCCTGGCGCATGCCGCTGTGGCCCGCGATCCCTCTGCTGCTCATCGCCGTGCTCGCGTACATCCTGAGCCGGCAGGAGACGGAGTATCTGGTGTGGACCGGCGGGATCACCGCGGTCGCCACGCTCTACTGGGCGCTGTATCTGCGGCCCCGCCGCGACACCCGCTGGCTGGTCAGCATTCCGGAGGACGCGCAGCCCTGACGGAATGACCGGATGACCGGCCGAATCAGACCGACCGCGCCGAGAGCCAGCAGCGTGCCGCGGGAGTCCGCGAGATACACGGGTGTCGGTTCCGGATGCCGGTGATGTCGGATGCCGAGGCCGCGTTTCCCGGCATGCGCCGTCGGACCGGCCAGGTCCTCCACGGTGTGCGGTGCGCAGCACACGGTGGGGATGCGGTTTCCCGACAGCTCGAACCCTGGCCGGGCAGCGTCTCGTTGTAGCCGGCCCAGGTCATTCCGGCGGCGATCAGCTCGGAGGCGGGAGTGGGCGCGGACAGGGGACCGACGCTCACGCAACTGTCGTCGGTGCGACCCTGGTTGGAGTCGAGCGAGGCGGCGGCGAGCGACGCGGCCCCGGCCGGCGCGGTGAGGGAGCGTCGCTTGCGGCGGGGCACCGCAACCCCGGGGGCCGCCGGGTGGAGTCGGCCGCGTCTCGTGCATGAAGAGCAGACGAACCGTTACCCACCGGTCTGCCGCGCGCGGGATCGCTCACGCCGCACTGTCCGGGGGTCCGATCGCCTGACGGGGGACGGTCCGTCGGCCCGGCGGCGGAGCGGCGCAGCCACGGGCCAGCAAAGTGGGATCAGGGCACCGTCACTCGTCGGAACACGGGCATCGGAGCACCGGCATCGGAGCACCGGCATCGGAAGACGGGGAATCGGAGCGAGATGAGCGTCGAGCGGGTGGGAATCGTCGTACACCAGGGCCGTCCCGAGGCCGTTGCCGCGGCGCGCGTCGTACGCGACTGGTGCGCGGGCGAAGCCGTTCCGTGCACGGCCATCGACGTGTGGCGCGACGACGCGCGTCGACGCGGCGGGCGGGAGGAGGCCGATGTCGCGGGCTACCCCGACCTCATCGTGACGCTCGGAGGCGACGGCACATTCCTGCGCGGCGCCAGGATCGCGGCCAAGAACTGCGCCGCCGTCCTGGGGGTTGACCTGGGCAGGGTCGGCTTCCTGACCGAGGTGCCGTGCGAGGACGTCGTCCGGGCGCTCGACTCCGTCCACCGCGGACGGGCGGACGTCGAGGAGCGCATGACACTGACGATGAGGGCCTCCCGCGTACTCGAAGTGCCCAAGGACATCGACGCCCTGATGGGCTACGGGCGACGCCCGATGCTGCCGCCTCCCCATGTCGACCAGGAGGCGGAGGCCGGGGCGGAGGGCTGGGGTGTGGCGCTGGACGTCACGGCCCTCAACGACGTCGTCGTCGAGAAGCTCGCGCGCGACCGGCAGGTGAGCCTCGGCGTCTACATCGGCGGCCGGCTCCTCGCGTCGTACTCCGCCGACGCCGTCATCATGGCCACGCCCACCGGGTCGACCGCGTACAGCTTCGCCGCAGGCGGCCCTGTGGTCTCGCCCCGCATGGACGCCGTCATCTTCACGCCCGTCGCACCTCACATGACCTTCAACCGCACAGTGGTCGTTGCGCCGGACGAACCGATCGCGGTTCGGGTCCTGCCCCACTCGGGGCAGGGCGCGGTCACCATCGACGGCCAACTGCGCGGCGTACTGAACGCCGGGGACTGGATCGGGGTGTACGCGGCCCCGCGCCGGCTGCGCATCATCAGGCTCGGGCCGCACGACTTCTACGGGCGGCTGCGCACACGCCTTCGTCTCACGGATGCTCCGGCCACGGTCGCCGACGGGGAGAGCGCGCCCCTGTTCCGCCCCGACGGACCCGTCCCGCACGACCTCTCCCACCTGCATCTCTCCCCGGCGGAGAGGGGCGGGGCCGCCGGTGACTGACGGGTCAGGGGCGGGCCGCGGACTCAGGAGCCGGGCACAAGAAACACAAGAAGCACGCGGCCACGAGGAACACGAGAAACACGAGAAGCCGACGTGTCATACGACAAAGGAGTTCCTATGCCCAGCAGTGCCGATCTCCCTGCCGCCACGGGAATCACGGTGCCCGACACCAAGCTGGCCGCCGAGGCCACCGAGCTGGTGCGCGAAGCGACCGACGACCTGATCTACCACCACTCCCGCCGTGTCTATTTCTTCGGCGGCTTGCAAGGGCACAACAAGGGGCTGAGCTTCGACCCGGAACTCCTTTACATCGGTGCCATGTTCCACGACCTGGGCCTCAAGGAGGAGTTCCGCGGCAGCGGGCGCCGGTTCGAGGTGGATGGTGCCGACGAGGCACGGAAGTTCCTGCAGAGCCACGGCGTGCCCGAGGACAGCATCCGCCGTGTCTGGACGGCGATCGCACTTCACACCACGCCGGGAGTTCCGCAGCTCATGGAGCCCGAGGTCGCGCTGGTGACCGCAGGGGTGGAGTACGACGTGCTCGGCATCGGGTACGACGACATCAGCGACGCGGACCGTGCGTCGATCGTGGCCCTCCATCCCCGTCCCGGCTTCAAGCAGCGCATTCTCCGCGCCTTCACCGAAGGCGTCGAGGCCAAGCCGGAAACCACCTTCGGCAATGTGAAGGCCGATGTCCTGGAGCGTTACGTACCCGGCTTCGCGCGCGGCAATTTCGTGGACACCATCTTGGATTCCCCCTGGCCGGAGTGAGGTTCGCTGTACGGATCGTCAGCCGGTTTGATGACCGCACCCGGTTCGCCTCGATCCGGGCCCCGACCGGGCGGAGGTATGTCGAGCTGTGGTGCGGGGCGCAACCGGTGGGTCTCCTGAGGCGTCGTGTGCAAGGAGAGAGACCGCGCGAGCAGGAAGGCAGGAGATCTTGAAATCGAGCAGGGGTGCTTCGCGTCGTGCAGTGCTTGCCGGTGGCCTGGGGGCGGTGCTGACCGCTGTTCCCATGTCATCGGCCGCGTACGCCTCCGGTCGGGGGAACCAGACGGTACGGCAGTTACGGCATCTGGAACGACTGCATGCTGCCCGGCTGGGGGTGTTCGCATGGAACACGGTGACAGGCAGGACCGTCCTCCATCGGGGAGATGAACGCTTCCCCATGTGTTCGACCTTCAAGACCCTGGCCGTCGGGGCAGTCCTCAGGGACCTCGACCATGACGGGACGTTCCTTTCGAAGGTCATCCACTACACGGAGAAGGACATCGAGAGGTCGGGAGGCGCGCCGGTCACCGGGCGGCCCGAGAATCTCGCGCAGGGGATGACGGTCGAGGCTCTGTGCGGCGCGGCCGTCTCGCAGAGCGACAACACCGCGGCGAACCTCCTGCTGGAGGAGCTCGGCGGACCGACCTCCGTCACACGCTTCTGCCGGTCCGTCGGTGACTCGGTGACCCGGCTCGACCGCTGGGAGCCGGAGCTGAACTCCGCGGAACCAGGGCGGGTCACCGACACCACCACCCCCCGTGCCATCGGCAGGACCTACGCGCGGCTCGCCTCCGGGCACGTCCTGGAGCCGGAGGACCGGAATCGATTGACCGGCTGGCTGCTGGCCGGCACGACCGGCGACAAACGCCTGCGCGCCGGCCTCCCCGACGGCTGGACCGTCGGCGACAAGACCGGCACCGGAAGCTACGGGACGGCCAACGACGTGGCCATCGCCTGGCCGCCCTGCCAGGGACCGATCGTGATGGCCGTTCTCTCGACCAAGCACGACGTCGATGCGGCGGCGGACGATCCGCTGATCGCCGACGCGGCCGTCATCCTGGCAGCGGCCCTCGTCTGACACCCGTGCCGTGGCCCGCCACATCCCGCAGTCCTCGGTGGATCACGGTCACGTGGTGAAAGGACCGGAAGGTACGCCCGCTCAGCGCAGGTGCACCGGCAGCGATTCGATGCCGTACACGATCGACAGCTTGCGGAAGGCCAGGTCCTGCGGCGGGACGGCGAGGCGCATCCCGGGAAAGCGACGCGCCAGGGCCGGGTAGGCGGAGCGCAGTTCCATGCGCGCCAGCTCGGCGCCGATGCAGCGGTGGATCCCGTAGCCGAAGGCGAGATGCCCCGAGGTGTTGCGGTGCGGGTCGAAACGTCCGTCGTCCATGACGTACGACGCGTCGCGGTTGGCGCCGCTCAGTGAGCAGAGCACCATGTCGCCCCGCGGAATGACCACCCCCGCAATCTCGATGTCCTGGCGGGCGAACCGGGGGAAGGCGATCTGTACGGCGGAGAGGTAGCGCAGCACCTCCTCGACGAACGGCGTTGTCATGGCGTCGTCCGTCCGTATTCGGTCGAAGACGTCCGTGTTCTGCAGCAACGCGAGGGAGCCCAGGGCGATCGTGCTGGCGGTCGTCTCGAAGCCGCCGGTGAGCACGCCGTCGGCGAGGCCCGCGAGTTCCTCGTCGTCGACGCTGTCGCCGTGCTCCTTCACGATCATGCCGAGCAGTCCGTCACCCGGTTCCTCCCGCTGTCTCTTGACCACGTCCCTGAAGTACGCCAGCGACTCCGACATGGCACCGAAGGGCGCGGTCGTCCCGCCGAAGAGGTCGAAACGGTCCATGGCCAGCCGCTGGAAGTCCTGGCGGTCCTCATAGGGCACGCCGAGCAGTTCACAGATCGTGAGGGAGGGGATCGGCAGCGCGAACTCCTGCACCAGGTCGACCGGTCCCTGCCGCGCCTCCATCGCGTCGAGGCGCTCCTCGACGATGGCATCGATCCTGGGGGTCAGGCGGCGCAGCCGACGCATCGTGAATTCCGGGGTCAGGATGCGCCGCAGCCGTGTATGCACGGGGGGATCGCTGAACCCGAGCCCGCCGGGGCTCTGCTCCGGCGCTACTCCGGCATTCATGGCGAGGTGGGCGAAGTCGGTGCTGAACCCGTCCGCCGATCCCAGGACGGCCTTCGACTCCTCGTAACCGGTCACCACCCAGGCGTCCATCCCGAACGGCAGCGAGACCTTGGACACCGGCGCCTGCGCCCGTACCCCGGCCAGGCTGTCCACCGGGTCCAGACCATCCCTGCGCAGCAGCATCAGCAGCTCTTCGGGCAGCAGCCTGATCGTGGAGGAACCGATCCCGTACTTCTGGATCCTGGACAGATAGGTGCGCCCAAGCCGGGCGGTGATACGAGAACGGAGCTTCGTCCTCATCGTGTTCTCCATGGGTCGTCGCGCGGTCCGCACATGGGGTGCGGAGTTGAGAGGGCTGTGCAGCGGGCTCGGAGGTGGACAACGGCCGACGCCAACACGGTTTGAGCCGAGAGACGTTGTGTCCATGGGCACGAGCCGGAAGAGCGCTGGTAGCACACGGTAGCTGAGCGGACGGAGCTGCTGGTCGGCATGGGTGCGACGACATGGGTGCGACGGCATGGCGCCCGGGGCGGGCGAGAGCGCGTGTCACGGAGTCCGCGCCGTACGCGGCCGGCGCAATCCGTGTGTTCTTCGTGAGAGGCGTCAAAGGGCGCGGCTTCGCGCTCGGCCCTTGCCGGCCCCCGTCGGCGGACCGCCGTTCGGACTCCGAATGCCGTCCAGGGCCGTCCGGTA